>JBFFIY010000026.1:0-43089 GCA_041556195.1 Enterobacterales bacterium | reverse complement strand
TTACCCCTAAAATGAGCCATCTCATCGTTCAAAAATGGTCAAATAATCGAGTATACTCACATTTTTTGCCTCGATCTGACTCATTTTAGAGGCAACCTGAACAGTTACGGGTACATGTAACAACTCGCTGAGTAGTTACTTTGATTTCAGGTAAAGCTGGTTATTGATTTTCGGGTAAAATCACTGAGGTTTTTTCCAGATCCGGAGATAGATCGTTAATAAATTTGAATAGGTTATAGCCTATTTGAATAGTATCCCCATTTTTTAATAATTGTTTCCCTTTAACTTCCTGGTTGTTGATCTGAGAGGTATTGGTGCTTCCTAAATCTTCGAATTGATATCTAAAGCTATTGTCCAGATAGGGATCGGGTGAGACATGAATACAGGCATGGTAGCCACTGACAGCCAGATCGTCGATATGAATGTCATTTTCTACATTTCTACCTAAAGTGATTTTACCTTCTGGAAGGTCAAATTTACTGACAGAAACATCATCTACCATGAGTGAAAGTATCGCCATTGCTTACTCCAACATTTTTTGTTTTCGATAACAATTGCTCTCTTTACAAAATGCTGATGGAGAGCCAGATGCGATCGATATATTATTTGTTAATAAAAAATCTATGGTGAAATTAATCCATATAATAAATATGGGTTTTCAAACCAGATTCAAATAGACAACTTTACCTGAGTATAAAGTAGGTAAAGACGTTGTTATTATAGACATTAACCAACCCCTGACAATGCAATGATGGTCAATCCTTTTATAATTTTGATGCTTTAGAACTAACTGCTTGTTTTAATTTATATTGTTTTTTAGTTTGTGATAAAAATATTTACAGTTTTTATGAAAGTGAGTACTTACATTTCACGACTTTGAGTTTTTGTTTTCATAGTTTTGCTGGAGATATAGACTATGAAAAGTAATAAAAGGTTCAAATTGACGTAGGTTCTGACTTGGATCACTGTTTTGGATTGCCTGGGTGTGAAGTGATTTTCAGGATAAGGAGAGAAGCAGCTAATCTTGTTTGATTCTGGATAGGGCCAGGGTGAGTGCTTGAGCCATTTCGTCGGCATTCTGGAATCTCTGTTCAGGTTTTTTTTGTAAAGCTTTGTTGATAATTCGATTAGCACTGGGTGGAAGATCAGGTCGAATTTCCTTAATTTGGGTATGTTTCTGGTTTACGATGCCATAGGTCAGAGTAACCAGAGAATCACCGTCGAAAGGCAAGCTACCGGTTAGTAGTTGGAAAAAAGTTACACCCAAACTAAAAATATCTGCACGTCCATCTACTCGAGTCCCTGCAAGTTGTTCAGGAGACATGTAATAAGGACTTCCAAGAATAGTGCCTGTTCGAGTTTTACTGTTATCGGTGACACAGGCGATACCAAAGTCAGTCACGATCACTTCGTTAGAATCTGCATTGTAGATGATGTTAGCCGGTTTGATATCTCTATGCACAATGCCTTGAGAATGAGCATAAGACAAGGCTTCAGCAACTTGCCTGATGAGTTGATAAACAACGGTTAGTGGAAGTAGGTTTTCAGGTTGAATAAAGTCGCTCATTGGACGACCCTGAAGAAAGTCCATGGCTATATATGCTAAACCCTGTTCTTCTCCTACATCATAAATAGTAACAATATTCGGGTGCCTTAGTTGTCCAGCCGTTTCAGCTTCACGATAAAACCTTTCTTTGGCGTCATCGAGATCGTGTCCAGCAAATTCACTTGATAGATTAAGTGTTTTAATGGCTACCCGGCGACCAATTTTTGGATCTTGACCGAGATAGACTACACCCATGGCTCCCTGTCCTATTACTTTCTCAATGTTGAAGCGGCCAATTTGAGGAAGTTGTAAACCTGATTTCGGCATGATCAGGGTCTGAACAGGATCGATATTACCATCAACCTTATTGCTAAGAGCTTGTTGTAATTGCTGTATACGGTTGTCCAGATTTTTGTGTTGTTTTGAACCAATATTTTTTAGCCTTTGGTAGACGTTGACAGCTTGTTGATAGTCACGTTTTCGTTCCATTTGCTGTGCTAATTGATACAATAAATCACAGGTATAGGTTGTTGCCTGGCAATGTTTTAAATACCCAAAAGCTGCATCAAGATCACCCTTTTCTTCACTGGCAATTGCCAATAACTGAAACCCGTCATCTTGAGCATGTCGAGCTTTATTCATCCATTGAATGACTTGGTTCTGTAACCCTAATCCAAATTGTGTGAGTAATATCCAGGCAATTAACAAATTACCCGAAAGCCACCAATGTTGAGTAATGGCCAGGGTCATTTGTGTAATAAAAATGAGCAAAATAAATAAAGAGGTGATCAGTAAATTGACTGTTTTTGATAATCTGGGGGCAAATAGTAAATAAAATAAAGCGGTAACCAGTAACAGCGCTGATAATAGGAAAATATCCCATCCAGGACGCCAATCCCAGGCTCCAGCTTTAAGGGAAGCATAAGTTTTTATACTTGCTAGCATTTTATAGTCATTAGAAGGGTTGATGTAAACCGTTTTGTTTGCCCATAACTGAGAGGGTTGATTTTCGACCAGGGTTAAGGCTTTTTGGGGTATTTGAGAAGTGGAGATCCGCGGCCAGATTTGAGCATTTGCTGAAAAATTCAAACGATGATCACTGATCTCAATATGCCAGGGATGTAGTGTAAAGGTTCGCTTGGGAGATCCTTGCCACAGCATTAACGCCAGGGAGGCTTTAATGTCTGATTCCGTTGTATCTGTTGCAGATTGATACATCAGAAAGCTGGGCTGAGTAGTGTTTGTAGTAGTAACTGATGAAATGTTATCTTGTGAAGCATTTATTGGTGAAGTTTTTACGGGTGAACCAATGGGCGCATTAAAGGCCAATAATTCCTGCCAATCGGTTTTAAGATGTGAATATAAAATAGGCATTGGTGGTAGTGAATGTAGATTTTTAACAAGATAGGTAATGCTACTTCCTTCTGCTTCAGTAACCGCTAAGCTCACCAAAGCGCCTGTTAAGGGCTGTGGCCTGGCTGTTTGAATTTTCTGGGTATACAGAGGCGAAACCAACAACGCATTTTCTGCCAGTTGTGAGAGTTTTCGCGTTAATTGATTTTCAAAAGGGGTTGAGGTTGCTTTAGTTGTTACCCAGCTAGCCGTGTTATGGCTCCAGTCGCCACCCAATACTATGGCTTTGGGCGGGGTTGACATAAAACTGGTGACAGCCTTATCCAAACGACTTTTTTTCTCTAAATCTGTCAGTTCAGCTGGAAAAGTTAATAACAATAAATCGTCATCGATTTTGCCAGGAGACAACCAATTAATCAAATGGTGTAATTGTGAATCAAATTGACGAATAGAGGATTTGAATAGAGTGAAAGTTAGCAAACTGATCACTATCAATCCAAACAATCGTTGTCGTAATAGATCCGAGAAAAATTTCATTGATTGTGAACTACCCTTTATCTGCCAGATAACGATCCTTTAATTGGACGTAGTTATTGGCTGAATATTCAAAATAATCCATTTCTTTTTGATTAAGAGGACGAATTTTTCGAGCAGGTGAACCAACCCAGAGATAACCTGAAGTTAGAACTCGACCGGGAGGTACGATACTACCTGCACCTAACACCACTTCAGATTCTACGATAGCGCCATCCATGACTACGCTGTCCATGCCAATTAAACAACGGTTGCCAACGGTACAACCATGGAGCATGGCTTTATGACCAACGGTAACATCATCACCAACGATTAATTTAAATCCATCAGGGTTAAAGGGGCCTGCGTGGGTGGCATGTAACACACATCCATCCTGTACACTGGTTCTTGCTCCAATAGTTATGGAATGAACATCTCCACGTATGATAGCCATAGGCCAGACAGAACTGTTATCACCCATGGTTACTTCACCAACGACTAATGCTGAGGGATCAACAAATACGCCTTCACCAAGCTCAGGAGTAAATTTTTCAAAGGTTCTTACACTCATAATGTCTATCTGTTCTCAGTTTTGTTTTAGGTCTTGTTCCAGGTGTTGTCCTGAGTTAAGCCTGAATAAATCGTTCTTGATTGCAAGGCCAGGCATTAAGTCATGGTAACAAATTCTTCTGCCGCTGTTGGATGAATGGCCACAGTATCGTCAAAGTCCGCTTTGGTTGCCCCCATTTTAATGGCTACGGCAAACCCTTGAAGCATTTCATCGGCACCTGTACCAATGGCATGTAAGCCGACGATTCTCTCATTTTCTCCTGTCACTACTAACTTCATGGAAGCAGGCTGTTTATGTTGTGTTAAGGCCGTTAGCATTGGTGTAAAACGGGAGGTGTAAACCTTAACATTATCTTTACCGTAACGCCCAACTGCTTCAGGCTCACTCATGCCCACCGAGCCGATAGGCGGATGGCTAAAAACAACGGAAGCTATGTTGGAATAATCTAATTTTAGATCTTTTTCATGATTAAACAAGCGTCTCGCTAAACGACGGCCTGCTGCTACGGCCACCGGTGTGAGTTGTGCACGGCCAGTAACGTCCCCTAAGGCATAGACACCATCAACACAGGTGTTTTGATATTCATCAGTAGGAATATAGCCGCGTTTATCGGTTTTTATTCCGGCATTGTTAAGGCTTAAGGCATCGGTTGATGGCTGTCGGCCTATTGCCCAAATAAGAGAATCGAATCCGGTATAAGTGGTACATTCTTCAGTGCCTGTTTGGAAACAGACAGATATTTCGACCTCATCAGATCTGCTTACAGACTGAGGAGTATGCAGATTGAGTAATTTGATGCCGTCTTTTTCCATTTGCTGCATTAAAGCTTCAGCTAGCATAGGATCAAAACTTCTCAGGATGCTGTCTTTTCGAAACGCTAGCGTGACATCGCTTCCCAAACTGTTTAAAACACCGGCCAATTCAACAGCAATATAACCGCTGCCTGCAACCAGCACTTTTTTGGGTTGACTTGAAAGTTCGAAAAAACCATCTGAGCTTATGCCATGTTCTGCTCCAGGAATATTAGGGATACTAGGAGCTCCACCAGGCGCTATCACAATATGTGGCGCACTATATTGCTCGCCATTGACTTCCAGGGTGTGAGTATCAACAAAGCTGGCGTAACCTTGAATATGAGTGATGTTGAGTCTATCCAGATAACCATCATAAAAACCGTGAATATTACTGATGTATTGATTTCGGGCTGTGACGAGTTTTTCCCAGTTAAGCTCACCACGAGAAGCTGCAAAGCCATAATCTTCAGCAAGCTTAATATGATGAGCTATTTCTGCGGCATACCACATCCCTTTTTTAGGAACACAGCCCCGATTAACGCAGGTTCCACCTAGTTCTCTGGGTTCAACTAATGCTACTTTAGCGCCAAGCATGGCTGCACGCGCAGCGGTCGCTATGCCGCCACTACCGCCCCCAATGGCAATATAATCAAATTTTTTCATGTGGTTATCTCTTGACTCAATAAATCTATAATGTATCAATATTGGATAGGCTTTGGCTAGGGTCTACAGACCCTATTCAGTGAACATTGTATTACATCCTATGTGATGCATGATATTAAAATCCTCGGATTAAGAGCATATAAGAGCATTTTAATTAGTCCATGAAAGTAGCTCTGCCCTGGATTCATTATGAGCTAACGGCAAGAATGATTTCAGATATTTGCTATCACCTTTATAACCGAGTACAATCCGCGACCCGGCTATTAATGGTTGATAGCTTTGTATGGTGTTCGGATAGTCTCTGAATAGCGATACGAAATTGAAATGAGAGGTTGTTATGAAACAGAATATTCATCCAGAATATAAAGAAATTACGGCGACTTGCGGTTGTGGTAATGTCATTGAAACGAGTTCTACTCTATGTAGAGATATCACACTTGACGTATGCTCTGCTTGTCATCCATTCTATACAGGTCGTCAAAAGATCCTGGATACGGGTGGCCGAGTTGATCGTTTCAGAAAACGTTTTGGTAATCGCAGTAGTAAATAGATATTCTACTTTGCTGAGATTTTTTTGTAAAAAGGCGCTTTTAGGTGCCTTTTTTTTCGTCTGTACCAGCCCATTTTTATGGGCTGCTGATAGACTATGTCCTATTATTGGTCATGGTGAGAGTTTTAAGGTGAAATATATCAATGATGGCGACACACTTACTCTCTCTACTGGTGTAAGGGTCAGAATATTGGGTATAGATGCACCAGAAATTGATTACAAAAACCTTCAAAATTCAGAACCTGGAGCCATCGCGGCAAGAAACTTTGTACTTGAGCTAGTAAAACCTGGAGATTTTGTACATCTATTTTTTGATAAAAAAACTCAAGACAGGTATGGACGTATTTTGGCTCAGATCAGGCTTAAAGATAAATCGAATCTAGCTGCTAAGTTGTTAAACAATGGCCATGCGCAGCAGTTGTTGTACCCACCCAATGTCAAATTTTGGAAGTGTTATCAGGGGATTGAACAAGAGGCTCAAAAACTAAGTCTTGGCATATGGAAACATCAGGAATATTGGCCACAACCGGCTGCTTCAGCCACTAAATCTAATACGGGATATCAAAGGTTTACAGGGGTTGTGGTTGAACAAGAAGAAACTAATCGTTATTACTGGTTAAGTTTAGAACATAAAATTTGGTTGGGTATCAAGAAAAAAGATCAAAACTACTTTCCTGATTTTTATTTTTCCGAAATTTTGGGCAAAAAAATAGATGTCAGAGGCTGGCTCTACTATAGTCATGATGCATTAAGAATGCGCATACGACATCCACAGCAGTTGGTAGAAATTTCTGAGGAAACTGAGGAAACAATATCGGGTTCTTTGTTCGATGTTGTTTTAGAAAAATAAGGATAACTTCAACTCTAAATTTAGCTGTCTATTGTAATAGATTGACCTGTCTTATCCAGAACTGAAGTTAAATTAAAAAATTTCGTCTTCGTCTTTTTTGTTTTCATCTTTTTTGTTTTTTTCAATTAGCTTTTCATCGGAGCTATCTCTGGACTTTTCGGCAAAAGGATCTACTTCAGTAGAGTCTTTGCTGTACTCGGTAGGAACAAGCTCTGTCCTGAAAATTTCAAATAAGCTGTTTTTATGATCACTGGTGGCCAGTTTCCCCGTTTTAGAATCAATACGAACCGTGGTTATTGCTGGAGGCTGAGGAAGCGGATTATCCGGGATGTTTTTAAGCGTAGATTCCATATAGTTTTGCCAGACAGGCAAAGCGGCCCTGCCACCGAATTCATTTGAACCCAGGCTGCGATTAGAATCATCGAAGCCTACCCAGACTGAAGCGGCAATTCCTCCACCGTATCCTGAAAACCAGGCATCTTTATTGTCATTAGTGGTGCCGGTTTTTCCGCCAACATCAAGGCGTTTTTGGATAAAGCTGCGAGTTCTTCGGAGCCGGGGTGCAGCTGTTCCGCTGGTAATAACACTTCGCATTAAACTATTCATGATGTAATTATTTCTGGGGCCAATGATTCTTGCCGCTTGTTGTTCCGGGGCTACAGGATATGCAGGGTAACTTTGTATCAGGCTTTTTTCATCTGTTGTAGTTTCCCTTTTTTCTTGTAAAGGGCCGAGTTGTAATTGTTCAGAGGCGATTAATTGCTCACATTCTAAACATGCAGTATCTGGAAGTGCCTGATAAAGATAGTTTCCACCAGTATCCTCTATATGTTCAATAAAGTAGGGTGTTATTTTGAAGCCGCCATTAGCGAAAGAGGCGTAACCACCTACTAATTCAATAGCTCGAAGGTGTGCCGTGCCTAAAGCCAGACTTTCTACGGCAGGCAAATGCTCAGCTGGAAACCCGAAGTTAGTTAGATAATCAATGACGTAGTTAATGCCGATGCTTCTTAATATGCGTATGGATACCAGGTTAATAGATCTCTTTAAAGCATATCTAAGTCGGATCGGGCCAAGAAAATCAAGGTCATTTTTTGGCCGCCAGATAGTTTCTGAACTCTTATCGACAACCACAATGGGAGAATCATTGATGATGCTGGCTGCGGTAAATCCTTTTTCCAGAGCAGCAGAGTAAATAAAGGGTTTAATGTTGGAGCCTGGTTGTCGCCTGGCCTGGGTGATGCGGTTAAATTTACTGAGGTCAAAGTCAAATCCACCTTCAAGGGCGCGAATTGCACCGTCTTTGGCATCTACAGAAATAAATGCAGAGTTGGCTTCGGGTATTTGTCCCCAATTCCATGAGCCGTTTTTATTTTGATAGACTCTAATTTGATCACCTGCAGCTAAAATATCCGTTGCTTTTTTGGGAGGAGGAGTCCAACGGCCTGTAGGATGATATTTTTTTGCCCATTTTATGGCTGACCAGGGTAAATCAATCAGTTGGAATGAAACTTTTTTAGCATCATCAACGGTTTTAACGTAAATCTGAGCACTTTTTTCTTCTACGGCTAAGATCACGGCAGGTTGTAAACCACCAAATTGAGGAATATCTTTGAGAATAGACTCAATTGCTTCAGTGGACTTCATTTGCTCAGTGTTCAGCTGTTGCTCTGCTCCTCGGTAACCATGTCTTTTGTCATAATCAATGAGTCCCTGGCGTAAAGAGCTACGAGCCAGTTGTTGGTCTTTTGCCATTAATGTGGTGAAAATTTTCAGCCCATCATTATAAGCCGAGTTTTTACCAAAATCCGCGATGATTTTTTGTCGGACCATTTCTGCTAAATAAGGCGCCAATACTTCTGCTTTAGGGCCATGAAGAAATCCTGTTAAAGGTACTTTGATGGATGAGTTATAGGTGTCTCTATCAATGAATTTTTCTGCGAACATTCTATAAAGCACATGATTGCGACGGTTAAAGGATTTAGTAGGATTGGATACCGGGTTATGAGTAGAGGGTCCCTTCGGTATTCCAGCAATTACCGCAAGTTGTGGTAAAGTTAATTTGTCTACAGTAGTTCCATAGTATATTTGTGCTGCAGCCCCTACGCCATAAGCTCTATGGCCAAAATTTATTTTATTCCAATAAAGCTCGAGAATGGTTCGCTTGTCCAAAGCATGCTCAATTTTCCAGGATAAAAATATCTCGATAATTTTTCTACTGAAAGTTTGTTCAAAACTGAGGAAAAAATTACGAGCTACCTGCATGGTAATGGTGCTTCCTCCGCCTTGCTTTCTGCCGCTAGTGAGTAATTTAAGGCTAACTCTGAGCAAACCTAGAAAGTCGACACCACCATGTTGGTAGAATCGCTGGTCTTCAGTTGAAATAAGAGCCTGGTTCAATGCTTCAGGTACATCATCAATACGAATGGGGATACGGTGTTTTTCTCCAAATTCATTAATGAGCTTACCATCACGTGTATAGACGCGCATGGGTGTTTGTAATTGAACCTGTCTGAGAGATTCAACTTCGGGTAATTGTGGCCAGGCAAACATATAAGTCGCTAAAAAACCCATGCCAGAAACGAAAGTGCCTAATAGTGTGATATATATCGCGAAATTAGCGAAGGAAAGTAGCTTTTTCAATTGGGAGCAACTATAAATAGTATTATTGGTTAGATAATGAAACAAGTATATCTGTATTTAAATATAAACGTGAAATTTTTTAAGAAAAAAGGTGTAATTTCCCGTAGTTAGATCTATTATTTAATGTTAATACGGATATATTGTCTGTAACCACAGGTAGTAAATAGGAAAAATCTATGTTATCGCAGCTTCTGGGGAAGAAAAAAGAATCTCTGCTTGGGGTCGATATTAGCTCAACATCAGTAAAGTTATTAGAACTGGGTAAAGTTGGTTCTAGATATCGTGTTGAGAGTTATATGGTCGAGCCATTACCAGCGGGGGCCGTAGTCGAGCGTGAAATAAAAGACGTTGAGGCGGTAGGTGAAGCCATCAAACGCGTTGTTAGTCGTTCTAAAACGTCTTTAAAGCAAGCAGCTGTATCGGTATCGGGCTCTGCCGTTATAACAAAAATTATTCAGATGTCTGCGGATTTGAGTGAGGATGATATGGAAAGCCAAATAGATGTTGAGGCTGATCAGTATATTCCTTACCCTCTTGATGAAGTTGCATTAGATTTTGAGGTGCTTGGTGAATCTGAGAAAGCGCCGGAACAAGTAGATGTGTTAATTGCTGCTAGCCGAATAGAAAATGTTGATACAAGATTGGACTCTCTGGAAATTGGCGGCCTGGAAGCCAAAGTGGTAGATATTGAAATTTACGCTTTAGAACGTGCCTTCCAGGTTCTACATAGCCAATTGCCAGATGATTTTCATAATAAAGTGATAGCCCTGGTTGATATAGGTGCATCATTGACCACTTTGAGCGTGATTCATCAAGGAAAAAGCATCTATAACAGAGAACAGGTTTTTGGCGGCTCTCAGCTGACTGAAGAAATTATGCGCAGGTATGGTTTATCTTTTGAAGAAGCAGGCATGGCAAAAAAACAAGGTGGCTTGCCGGATGATTATGAACCTGAGGTTCTGGAGCCTTTTAAAGAATCTATTCTTCAGCAAGTAAGTCGAGCTTTACAGTTTTTCTATTCTTCTTCGCAATTTGGAGATGTCGATCACATTGTTTTGGCTGGAGGTTGCGCTGCAATTGAAGGACTTGATGAGCTGATTGAAGAACGTTTGGGCCATGGGGCTACCCTGGCAAACCCATTTGCGGATATGTCTTTATCTTCGAGAGTAAATGCCCAGGCTTTGAGTAACGATGCCCCATCCCTGATGGTTGCTTGTGGTTTAGCATTAAGGAGTTTTGACTAATGGCACGGATAAATCTTCTTCCCTGGCGTGTAGAGCTCAGGAAGCAGCACCAAAAGACCTTTTTAACCTATCTCGCATTTGCCGCTGTTTTTGGGGTAGTTGTGATGTATGCAGTGCATATGTATATGGAAGGCATCATTGCCACCAAGAAACAGAGAAATGATTTTTTAACGAAAAAAATTGTAGCTGTTGAAAAGAAAATTGCAGAAATTAAAAAATTAGATAAGAAAAGAGAAGAGTTAATCAAAAGTATCGATCTTATTCAAGATTTGCAGCAGAGTCGGCCACAGGTTGTAAGATTATTTGATACTATTCCAGGTGTTATTCCAGACGGGTTACACCTAAGGAGAGTTGAACGTACTGGTTCTAAGCTATCTATTGAGGGGAGTTCAGAATCTAATACTCGTATTGCCTCTTTTCTCAGGAATATTGATGCTTCTGAATGGCTTGGTGGTGCAGATCTTTCTGAGTTTAATCAGGATTCTGGCTCTCTAATTCCAAGTAATGACTTTTCCGTGACGGCGTTGATGAAATCGAATAAGCCTAAGCCTAAAGAAGGAGAGCAATAATGGCCTTTGAACTGAGCCAGTTAAATGATCTGGATTTTGAAAACGTTGGTTCCTGGCCCTTGCCTGTCAAAATTGCAGCTTATGTAATTACTTTCATTGTTGTGCTAGGTCTGTTTTATTATTTTGATACGAATGATCAACAGTTATTAATTACCCAAATTGAAAAGAAAGAAGTTGCTCTTAAAAAAGATTTCGAAGCGAAATATCGTCGAGCATCAAACTTGGAAGAATATAGACAGCAGTTATTAGAAATGGAGCAGATGTTTGAAAATTTATTGCAGCAGTTACCCAGTAATGCTTCTATACCCGAGCTTATTGAAGATATTTCTAACTCGGAGTCACAAAGTGGTCTTGAAATACAGGCAGGGCAGTTACAGAAGGAAATAAAACGAGATATTTATACAGAAAAACCGTTTAGCCTGGTTGTGAGAGGAAAGTATCATGAGCTTGGCCGTTTTGTAAGCCGAGTAGCTAGTTTACCAAGAATTGTTACGCTTCATGATTTCACGATTGCTGTGGATAAAAGCGCGAAGGAAGTTGGTTTGGGAGAAGACCCGGTGCTGGAGATGACTATTGCAGCTAAGACTTATCGTTCTATTCAGGAAGAGGAAAAATAGACATGATTACGCTTTTTTCTTCAAAAAAACTAGTTCCTTTATTAGGTTTATTGGTGTTAGTAGGATGTGAACAGAAACATGATGATTTAGAACAATGGGTAAAGGAAGTTGAGGCTAAGAGACCTCCGCCGGTAAAAAAATTGCCTGAAATAGTTCCTTATAAAGGGTTTGATTATGCCGCAATGGACAAACATAGTCCTTTTATGAAAGTGGTGCCTGAAGCCATTGATACGCTGGTCAATTTAGAAGATTGCGCCCCCGATGATCCTATACCTGATGTTAATCGAAGGAAAGAGCCTCTTGAAAAAGTTGCAATTCAGACATTGTCAATGGTAGGTTCAATGGAGCAACGTGGTGAAAAAACAGGGATTATTCTTGATGCTAACACGGGTATACACCACCCTGTAATTAAAGGACAATATCTAGGTTTGAATCATGGAAAAATTGTGAGTCTGGAAGAGACGGAAATTAAGTTGTCTGAGATTATACCAAACGGAAAAGGATGCTGGGAATCTCATATTATTAGTTTGGATCTAGTTCAAATAAAGAATTGAAAGTGGGAGTTTACTCATGAATAACGGGTGCATACAGCTTGTTAAATTTCGAAGGAAAGTTATGAAACAAATTATTAAGAGTGGGCTGCTTCTAATAGGGCTGGGATCAGGGTTGTCCTGGGGTGGTGTTATTGAAAAAGTTGATTATCAACTTTTGGCTGGGGATAACGTTGAGATACGTTTAACAATGGATGAAACACCCGCGACACCAAGGATTTTTAAAACCGAAAATCCGGCCAGCGTTTATCTGGATTTCAAAGACGTGGAAAGTCGCTTGAAAAGTAAAAAGTTTAACATTGGCGCAGGTATGACGCGCGATGTAACCACTTTGACTGTTGGTGATAGAACCAGGGTAACGGTCAGGTTGTTGAAAATGGTGCCTTACCAGACAAGGGTTGAAGGGAATCAGTTTATAATAACTCTTGGGAAAACGTCAATTGCTCAAACAAGTTCAACATTTAATGATTCTAATGTTAGCTCCAGTCAGAGTGGTAGTGGAGATGTAAGTATTTCAAAAATTGATTTTCACCGTGGCCTTTCTGGTGAAGGGCGTGTTCTGCTTTCCTTGTCAGACTCCAACGCCAGTATTGATTTAAGACAAGAAGGCAGTAAAGTTATTGCGGATTTTTATAATACCAGTATTGACTCAGAACTATTACGAAAACTGGATGTTATTGATTTCGGCACACCAGCTAGAATGATTGAAACGCAGAGACGAGGCTCTAATGTGAGAGTGACTGTCAGCGGAAATGAACAGTTTGAATATGTCGCTTATCAGGCAGATGACAATTTTACCATTGAATTAAAACCACTGACTCATGAGGAGCTGGAAAAGCGTAAAAAATCAGAATTCAGGTTTACTGGAGAACGATTGAATCTCAATTTCCAAAACATTGATGTACGTACAGTATTGCAGATTATTGCTAATCAGGTTCATTTTAATCTTGTGGCAAGTGATACTGTTCAGGGATCTGTGACTTTAAGACTGGAAAATGTTCCCTGGGATCAAGCCTTATCGATAATATTGAAATCGAAAGGGTTAGGCCAGCGACAAAATGGCAATGTTTTGATGATTGCACCAACAGCTGAAATTGTTGCCAGAGAAAAACTTGAGTTACAGTCTGAGGTTCAGGTTGAGCAGTTGGCGCCTCTCCAATCGCAGTTTATTCAGATTAACTATGCAAAAGCAGCTGACATAGCAGCCCTTATTGAACAGGGTGAGGATGAAAATTCTTTATTATCTGGGCGTGGTAGCGTTATTGTTGATGATAGAACCAACAAACTCCTGGTCCAGGATACAGCTATTCATTTGGACGATATTCTTAATCTTGTTGAAACTTTGGATATATCGGTTCGACAGGTTCAGATTGAGACACGTATTGTTACTGCAACTGATGGTTTTTCAAGAGAGTTGGGTGTGAGATGGGGCCTTTCAGATAGAAACTCTCAATCTGGTTTTTCGGGTTCGTTAGAAGGGGCTGAAGACATAGCTAATGGCTTTACTCCTATTATCGATGATAGATTAAATGTAAATTTACCATTGAATGAAGCTGCTGGAAGAATAGGGTTGAACCTTGCAAGATTAACCGATGGCACTTTATTAGATCTTGAATTGTCAGCGCTTGAAAGTGAAAACCTTGGAGAAATTGTTGCTAGTCCTCGTGCTACAACCCTTAATCAGCAGGAAGCCTATATTGAGTCTGGTCAGGAACTTCCATTTTTGGAAGCTGCATCTTCAGGAGCATCAGCTGTCCAGTTCAAAAAAGCGGTGTTGAGCTTGAGAGTGACCCCACAAATTACGCCCGATGATAGTATTATTCTGGATCTTCAAGTGACACAGGACGCTATTGGTGAATTAACAACTTCAGGACCTGCAATTAACACTAAACGATTAAATACTCAGGTTCTGGTAAGAAATGGTGAAACCATTGTATTAGGTGGTATTTTTCAGAAGCGATTAAATACGGATGTTACTAAGGTTCCTGTATTAGGAGATTTACCTGGCATTGGATTTTTGTTTAGAAATAAAGTGAAATCTGAAGAAAAAGAAGAGCTTCTTATATTTGTAACGCCGAAAATTGTTAAAGAAACGGTAAGATAGCTGTTATACTGTTTAAAGCCTGTGCGTTTTGCGTGCAGGCTTTTTGTGTATTCACCATCTAAGTTTTTCAAAATAGCTTTTCAGAAGCTTTTATAGCGGTTGTTTTGAAAACGTTGTTTAGTCAAAACTGGAATTAATTAATAAATAGGTAGCGAAGTTAGTTATGGCTTATACCCGTAATATATTTCTTATTGGTCCTATGGGGGCTGGTAAGTCTACAATTGGCAAGCAACTTGCTCAGCAATTAAAAATGGAGTTTTTTGATTCTGATCGTGAAATAGAAGCTAAAGCCGGTGTGGATATAGATTGGATTTTTGATGTTGAAGGTGAAACCGGCTTCCGTGTCCGTGAGGCAGAAGTGATCGCGGAATTAACTGAAAAACAGGGAATTATACTTGCTACAGGTGGCGGAGCTGTTGTCGAGATGGAAAATAGAAAGTTCCTGGGTGGCAGAGGAGTAGTAGTTTATTTAGATGCTTCTCTTGAACAGCAGCTTGAAAGAACGCGTAGGGACAGACGTAGACCTTTGATCAATTTAGCGGATGATCCAGAAGAAGCTATACGCCGATTGCATGAAGAGCGCGTTCATGTCTATGAAGAGCTGGCAGATTATAAAATTAGCACGGATTATGGCAGTGTTCGCCAGGTTGCAAAACAAATAGTCGATATGCTGATAACGGAAGATTAGTGGCCAATTCTCTACAAGTGGATGCAGGAAGCTCTAGTTATGAAATCTTAATCCAAAAAGGACTCATTAAAAACTGTTCCGAATTGCTTAAAACAGTCGGTAGTAAGCGCCCATTCATTATTTCTAACCCAACGGTCTCTTCGCTCTATCTTGATTCCATTAAAGAGCAATTAGGTAGTAGTGTCGATTATTACCTTATGCCAGATGGTGAACAATACAAGTCTCTGGAACAATTTCAAATCGTATTGGGTGAAATGCTAAAAAGGCAATATGGACGAGATAGCATTATTATTGCACTGGGAGGAGGTGTGGTTGGTGATCTAGCGGGTTTTGTTGCCGCCAGTTACCAAAGAGGGATCCCTTTTATCCAGGTTCCCACAACTTTGTTGGCACAAGTTGATGCTTCCGTTGGCGGAAAAACAGCCGTTAATCATCCCCTTGGCAAGAATATGGTAGGAGCGTTCCATCAACCTTCTCTGGTTGTTATCGATCCAGATACTTTAAACACATTACCGGAAAGGGAATTTAGAGCAGGGCTTGCAGAAGTGATTAAATATGGTCTTATTATTGATCATGATTTTTATCAATGGTTGCTTGATAACATTGAGTCTATTTTCGCAAGAAACCCGGATCCCATTATTTTTGTTATTCAACGTTGTTGCCAACTCAAAGCTGATGTGGTTGCACAGGATGAAAAAGAGTTGGGCATAAGGGCTATTTTAAATTTAGGGCATACTTTTGCGCATGCTATTGAAGCGGAAACGGGTTTTAATGAATTCTTGCATGGTGAAGCTGTCGCTATTGGAATGATTGCAGCCATGAGGCTTTCTTTTTCATTAGGTTTAATGCCAGAGAGTCCCATTGCAACATTAACAGATTTATTAAAAGCCTGTGGGTTACCCGTACATGTTCCTGATAGACTTGAAACTGGGAAGTTATTGGCACATATGAAAAAAGATAAAAAAAACAAATCCGGGATCATACATTTTGTGTTAAATGTTGGTCTTGGAAAAGTTGAAGTGGTGGGTGTTGAGGATGAAGCTGTAATCAATGATGCATGGCCATTTGAAGGAATGTAGCGGGTGTTAATTCCTTCATTCGACTCGAATTGAGAAAGCTCACGCCCTAGCATCTTAATTGATTAGGGGTATATACTACAGAGAGATAAAATAAATATTTCTGAGAGTTAAAATAAATAAAGTGGAATAAAGATATGAAATCCCAATCTGACATCCATAAGCTGAATGATATATTTTCTGAAAATCAGAAGAATCCTTTCCTATGGTCTAATTTTGTCACTGTTGCTGATGAAATCGAATCTCTATTTTTATATGGACCGAGCGTTACGGCCATTTTGGGTGAGTTTGGAATAGGTAAAACGCGTATGCTGGATTATCTCCAAGATGGATCCGAGCAGGTTCAGATTGTTCGCATTGATGGTAACCCATTGCTTTCAATAGAACAGGTTTTAGCTTCTATACTTCAGCAAATAGAGCAGTATGATACCACTTTTGAAGTTGAAGAAGTTGCAAAAAAATTACAACAAACAGCAACAACAAATCCTGTAGTCATCTTAATAGATGATGCTCACCACTTATCTCTCGAAGTGACTAAAGCGCTTCTAATGTTGATTGGAAAAGTTGACTTAACTCCCGAATATCCTATCCGGCTTATAGGTTGTTATGAAAATAAATTTAGCGATAAATTAATGCTGGAGCAAACGGGAATAATTGCTGACAATGCTTTATATAAACTGTCTCTGAATGGCTTTTCTGAAAGTGAGTTAAAAGGTTTTATCGGTCATCAACTGAATTTATCAGAGACAGAAGTTGAAGAGAGATTCAGTGAAAAAAAATTGGAAAAATTATGGGCTGCCTGTTCTGGAAATTCGCGAAAATTATTGGATGCCTTATATCTTGTAGAAACACAGGTAGAGGAAAAAAAATCAGAACAAACTGTACCAGAACAAGCAGGGTCAAAACAAACATTGTATTTTAGAGTTGCTTTGGCAATATTAGGGGTGGGTTTGTTATTGATTGCTTTTTGGGGGTCATGGAAACCATCTCAAACCAAAGAACCTGCAGTGATAACTACGGAAGCTGACTCCGAACTTATTGAAGTGATTAAAGGTGCTGAGTCAGAGAAAAAAACAAGCGAAGATGCAGAAGTTGCGACTGAAATTTCACAAGCCGAAAATACTGAGCTTACTCCTGGTACTCAAACGCAAATGCCTGCTACAGAAATTAATTTAGAAAATTTAACATCACAAGTTAAAGGTGAGCCAGATAACAAGGTGATTGAAAAAGAAGTAATAGCAAATGATTTAAACGGGGTACTAATAGAAAATACTGCTAAATCAAATTCAGGGCAAGAAGAAGTTATACCAATAACGGAGCAAGATGTTAATAATATTAGCGAGGCTTCGGAAGAGCCAACTGTAGTTGATAAAATAGAAAAAGAAGTTCTGGAAATTGTCGGAGCAGAAACTGAAAATGCAATCAACAATAAAGAACAAAGTAATAAAGAAGATACAACCATTCAAATTTTTCAACTAACGGAAGGTGAAAAATGGTTAATGGAAAGAGATCCAAACCATTATACAATTCAACTTTTGGGGTTGAGTAATGAAGCGGAAATGAAACAGTTTATAGAGAAATTAGCCATTAATGATTCAGTTTATTATTTCCAAACCCAGTTAAACTCAAAACCCTTGTTTATTCTGGTTACAGGAGATTATCCAGATCAAAGTACGGCCATTGCAGCATTAAAAAAGCTGCCTGCTCAACTTTTGAAATCAAAACCATGGGTTAAATCTTTAGGTATTGTTCAGAGTCAAATTACCAGAACAGAATAAATGGTATAATCAGCCTTTGTATGAATAACAGCTTTCATTTTGTTTAACATTAAAAAAATCAGAGGTTGCAATACCTCAATTGAAGAAAATAACTAACGTGAGAACTTGTTTTGACTGAACTTAAAAATGATCGATATATTAGAGCTGCTTTAAGCCAGCCTGTAGATATGACTCCTATTTGGATGATGCGACAAGCAGGTCGTTATCTTCCTGAATATAGAGAGGTTCGGCAGCAGGCTGGTGATTTTATGCAACTTTGTAAAAATACACCCTTAGCCTGCGAAGTTACATTGCAACCTTTAAGGCGTTACCCTTTAGATGCAGCCATTCTTTTTTCAGATATTCTCACGGTTCCAGATGCCATGGGTTTAGGGTTGTACTTTTCGGCGGGAGAAGGCCCAAAATTTGAACGGCCTGTTAGAAATGAAGCTGACGTTAATAAATTGGCAGTGCCGGATATTGGCGCAGAACTTTCCTATGTAACAGATGCCGTTAGTCTTATCAGACAAGAACTTAAAGGCCAGGTGCCTCTTATTGGGTTTTCAGGTAGCCCATGGACTCTGGCTACCTATATGGTGGAAGGAGGCTCCAGCAAGGATTTTCGTTTAGTTAAGGCAATGTTGTTTGACCAACCCCTGTTGTTACACAAACTACTCAATGTTTTAGCGAAATCTGTGATTGAATACCTTAATGCACAGGTTGAAGCGGGTGCACAGGCTTTGATGATATTTGATACCTGGGGAGGTGTTTTATCTCCCGCGAACTACAAAGAATTTTCATTAGCCTATATGAGTCAAATTATTGCCGGTTTAAAAAGAGAATATTCAGGCAAACGCATTCCCGTTACGTTATTTACTAAAAACGGTGGTCAATGGTTAGAAGCGATTGCTGATTCAGGTTGTGATGCGGTGGGTGTTGACTGGACCACAGATTTATCCGATGCCAGAGCTCGTATTGGAGATAAAGTCGCTCTTCAGGGCAACATGGATCCATGCGTACTTTATGGTAATGCAGAAAAAATAGAACAAGAAGTGGCTAAAGTGCTAGCCTCTTTTGGAACTCACGAAGGCCATGTGTTTAATTTGGGACACGGTATCCATCAATATGTCGATCCAGAAAAACCTGCTGTATTGGTAGAGGCTGTACATAGACTAAGTAAACAATACCATAAGACTGGTAGTAAATAACTGCTAGTAATAATTGAAAGCAGTAACGAGTAGACAATGACATCACTTTTAACAACTTTATTCGAAAACCAACAATCCGCTTATCGACATCAACCCTATGCAAGTCTTGAGGAAAGAAAGCAAAGGTTGAGTAGGTTGGAGGCTATGTTAAATAAATATGCAGATAGCTTTGCTGAGGCTATTGCCGAAGATTTTGGGTGTCGATCAATCAATGAAACTCGTCTGCTTGAATTGTTTCCATCTTTGTCTGGAATTCGTCATGCCAAAAAACACTTAAAAAAGTGGATGAAACCAGAAAAGCGTTCAGTCGCTCTGGCTTTTCAACCGGCAAAGGCGAGGGTTATATACCAACCATTAGGAGTGGTTGGTGTTATTGTTCCCTGGAACTATCCTTTATTTCTGGCTATTGGACCAATGACATCTGCTTTAGCTGCAGGTAACCACGTTATGGTTAAAATGTCTGAATCAACGCCTATATTCGGAGATAAATTTGCTCAGGCTGTTAAGGAGTTTTTCCCAGGCGAATTGATCACTATCGTCAATGGACAGGTAGAGGTTGCAGAACAATTTACTCGCTTAGCATTTGATCACCTATTGTTTACCGGCTCTACAGGTGTAGGTAAAAAAGTGATGGCGGCAGCGGCTGAAAACTTAACACCGATCACGCTAGAGCTAGGTGGAAAATCACCGACTATTCTGGATAGAAACATTGATCTGGAAAAAGCAGTTCAGAGAATTATTATAGCCAAACTGTTTAATGCGGGACAAACCTGTGTTGCTCCGGACTATGTGTTAGTGCCCGATGATTTATTAGAACCCTTTATTAAAGAGGCTAAAAAAGCCGCTTTAAGTTATTATCCTGATTGGCAAAATAAAGATTACAGTAGCATTATTGATGGAAGACAGTACCAAAGACAAAAAGATTTGGTTGAAGAACTGGCTCAAAAACAGGTACGATTAGAGCCAATGTTATCCGGTGAAGATGATGATACTGGCAGAAAAATACTTCCAAGAATGGCGATAAATCCTCCTGTAGATCTGCACGCTATGGAACAGGAAATTTTTGGGCCATTACTACCAGTCATTCCCTATTCTCATTTACAGGATGCTATAAACTGGGTTAACAACAGGGAAAGACCGCTAGCCCTTTATTTTTTTAGTAAAAATAAAAAGCACATAAATAACATGTTGCAACAAACACATGCTGGTGGTGTTTCTATTAACGAATGTGTGCTTCATGTAGTTCAGGAAAATTTACCTTTTGGTGGTATTGGCCCCAGTGGTATGGGGCACTATCATGGACGAGATGGGTTTGTGAATTTTTCAAAAGGAAAGGGCGTTTTTTATCAATCTAAAATTAACGGGGCTTTTTTATTAACGCCACCTTTTAAGGGTTTTACCAAAAAACTTTTGAAATGGTTATTAAAATTTGCATAAATAAGTTACAGCCATCGTCTTCATGCTGAGCTGGTTACACGAGCTTTACTGAGTAATTAGTTTCTCTGAAACTAATTACATTGAAACAATATTTTAACATTTTCTGTTAATTCAGCAGCTTCGGCTTTTGAAATAACTCCAATCGCTCCTTCCTTTTTCCCTATAAGTCTTAATAAAATTTTAATCGATTTTACTGCCCTAGGTGGAGTTTCTCCCGTTTTTTGCTTAACAGATAGCCAGTGTGAAGCATATTCTGCATCTGTTTTGTTTAGAACATCCTGTAAAAAATCATTATGGATAGGTGTTGAGTTTTCTCGTACGTAGAGTTTAGATGCTGTACCACCAGGCCATTGCATAAGTTCTTTAAGAAATAAGCGTTTTGCCTGTTTTCTCATGCTTGACTCATCGGCAGAGTAGGAATTTGAAGCATTAACTACAACTGCACAGTCTGCTGCGGATCCGTTCTGAGATGATAAAAATGTTAAGCCTAATAGGGAGTAAAAGAGAAATTTTAATGTAGTGTTGGCCTGTTTCATATTTTTATTATTCCTTGTTTAGAAGCTAAATGTACCAGAAAATTGAACAATATCGGCATCTACTTCAGGAAAAAAAATTGCCGCTCTATCAAAACCAGATTCCATGGTTTTATGGGTAAAGGTTGCACGGAGACGTATATTAGAAGATGGTGTGTAATTAAATCCAAGCATGTTTTCAATACTATCACCAACGGTATCACCCCCGTTATCCAGTTCATCGTAACGATAAAATACCAACCACTGATTATTGAGTCTTAAAGCTGGTTGGGTATAAAAACCAAGCCGATCTTTGCCTGCATCTTCATCGGTAGCAAAAATTTCAGTCTTCCATAATAGCCTTCCTTTATCAATAAGAAAATCTATACCCCACAGATCATAATCATTAATGAGGCCCTGTCGCACTCTGCTACCAGAAGCCAAATTACCTCCTACTGCTATGCCGCTATCTCCGAAGGTTAAACCAGCTCGACCACCAAAAATGGTTTCATTGGAAAGACCTGCGAAATTTGAAGCGTAAATATTATAGTCCAGTTTATTGGCTCCATCTTTTCCTACAAAACGTTTGCCATGTAGTTGCAGGCCGGTACTAAAATTAGGGAAGAGCGTATCTCCGCCAAAAGGTCGAAGAAATTGAGGCTGTTCCGGATCTAACAATATTGCAGGAAAATGTTCCTGATTGATAATACCGTGAGGTGTGATGAATCTACCCATTCGAACATTTAAAGCATCATTGTAGCGATAATTAGTCCAGGCAATAATCTGCGGACTTTTACTAACGGAATTAAAAGAAGGCGATGTTCTGCTACCTAAAATAAAGGGATCATCTGATTCTCTTAAAAATCCACCGGCAAAAAAAGCACTCCAATCTTCATTAAGATCGGCTTTAATAAGTAATTCAAAGTTCTGACGGTTGAACGAAGCTTCAGAACTATTTTCTCCATCTATAATCGTTAGAGCAGAATGAATAAACCCTCCAACGTCCACCTTTAAACCATCAAAACCATGAACAACTGCGCGGCTTCCTACTTTTTCGTCTATCTCTTCAACTGAGTCTTCCAGTTCAGTGATCCTTTCATCCTGTTCTTCGAGAGCTGGTGTGTTTTCAACTTTATTTTTTAGCTCTGTAAGCTGTTGAGATAGCTTTTTAAGAAGCTGTTCACTTTGTTCAAGGCGTTGTTCCAGAAGTTTGATTTTTTCTTTATCACTCTCCTCGGCAAAAATAGACTGACTACACAGAGCCAGTCCCAGGGAAACAACAAGTAGCGAAATAAATTGCATGAATTTAAAATTTTTATATTTGTTATTGGATGACATGTTGATACCCTTAGGTTGAAATATAAAATGTAAGCAAACTGAGATGTAAATATTAATGAATTGCCATATGGGAGTTAACTGTTTGAAATGTTGTAGTTAAAAACAGATTTTGGCCAAAAAATCAAATAAATTATTTCCCCAGAGTCATACTTAGTGTAGACAAGAAACTAAAATAGTGTATTTTTATAGAGACTATTTTAATAATTACTGTTAATTTATCGATGTTAACAAATAATTTATCATAAAATATATAAAAAAAAAGACTCTAGATGTAAATTTAAATGCTTCTACTTCATTTTCTGAGGTTTAGTTGTTGCGTACAAAAAGTTGTTAAGAGGGACTTTTTGAACTAAAGCTAATCTATGAATACCTTCATATTCATGAGAACTGACGTTATCTAAAAAGAGATAGTTCAATAATTTTACAGGAATTAAACTATGGAGTTTAGCCAGACACTTACCTTCCGAATATATTTTATGGGTGGACTTCTTGCCATCGTTGTCGCTGGAATGATGATTTATTTAAGTGTCCAGATCAGTGCTATTCTTGATGCATCCAATGAACAGATAAAATTGGTTGCAGTGCAGGAGATCGCAGCCAAAAGCCAAGTTAAACTCATTTCACAACAAAAACAAAAACTGGAACATCAAGCTGTAATCAATCAGGCTGAAAAGAATTTCTCGAAGATGCGTTCATGGCTTTACGATTTGCAGGTTACCATGGAAAGTGAACCAGAAGAGAAAGCGGATATAGCAATGGAAGCATTGAAAAACAACATGGAGCAACTTAAGCAGACTGTTCCTGCGACAATATCAGAGCTGGCTGCCCTGGTCGAAAAATTCCATAACAATATGGTTGAAGCTGTCGATGCCTACGCTGAAGGTGAACAGGAAACTGGAAATAATTTTATCACTAAAGCCAGGGTTCTGGGTCATTCCATTGATAATATCTTTGAACAACTTAATCAAGATGCCGCACGAGATGTACAAGAAATTGCTGTGCAAGTTGTGTCTAAAAGCCAGGAAGTGACTAACGTGACAGCCAGTGCGGTTAAGACCAACGAAAATATGGATTCTGTAACAACGCTCTCATGGAGCATCATTATTCTTGTGGTAATTTCCATGGGCATTTTTTGTTACCTGCTTGTTCAAGCTATTACCAAGCCAGTAGCCAGATTACGTAATGGTTTAGTCCATTCAGAAAAGAATTCTGATTTAACGATTCAAGTCGATATCAATGGAAAAGATGAAATTAGCGAAGCTTCACATGCTTTTAATAGTATGTTAGCGAGATTTCGAAGTAGTGTGTTAGAGATATCTAAATCAATTGAAGATGTCAGTCGTGCGTCAAAATCAACCTGTGAAGTGATGGAGTATTCATCAAAAGGTATTGTTCGGCAACAGTTAGAAACTGATCAAGTTGCAACAGCAGTGAATCAAATGGTAGAAACGGTCGGTGATGTAGCAAATCATGCACAAGAAGCCTCAGAAAGTGCAAATTCAGCTAACGAAGAGGCCAAACTTAGCCAACTTGCAGTACAAGATAGCCAAAAAGCGATCCGGAGTTTGGCAACGAATATTAGCCATATAAGTGAAGTCGTTAATAAAGTTTCCGATAGAAGTAAAGATATCGATCAGGTTCTTGACGTCATAGGCGGGGTTTCCGAGCAGACCAATTTGTTGGCTTTAAATGCTGCTATTGAGGCTGCACGTGCTGGAGAAGCTGGACGAGGATTTGCGGTAGTTGCTGATGAAGTGAGAACTTTGGCTCAGCGAACTAGAGAAGCGACAGAAGAAATAAAAGCAACGATTGAGCAATTGCAAACTGATACCTGTGAAGCCGTAGAAGTTATGAAAAATGGTGTGCAGCAAACAGAGCTCGCTGTTGAGCTCACAGAAAAAACTCGCCAATCTCTTGATCTGATGAGTGAGGCTATGACCAAAATCACGGAATTTAGTTTCGGTATTGCAAATTCAGTTAAAGAACAAAACACTGTCACAGCGGAGATCAGTCGTAATGTGGGTAATATTAGAGATATTGCGTTTGAAAATGCAGCATCGACTGAGCAAACAATAGCTTCTGGCCAACATCTGTTGGCCGTATCTGGTGATCTCAGAGCACTTATTCAGTCCTTTAAACTTTAGAGCCTGTTTTTGGACAATCGGGGGGCCTATTCAGCCTTCCATTTGAGAAAATACCCGTTCAGCTGCTGCAATCGTTTTTTCGATGTTTTCCTCAGTATGGGCGGCTGACATAAAAGCTGCCTCAAATGCAGAAGGTGCCAGATTGACACCTTGTTTTAACATGCCATTAAAGAATTGATTAAACTGTTCGATATGACATTTGCTAACATCACTGAAACTGTTCATTTTTGCTTGATCAGTAAAAAATAAGCCGAACATACCGCCTACCTGAGTAGTGGTAAATGGGATCTGATACTTATCAGCTGCTTTTTGTAAGCCGTGTGTAAGGTGAGACACTTTCTCGGTTAAATTTTGATAAAAACGTGGTTCCTGAATGATCTTTAGCGCAGCAAGTCCGGCAGCCATGGCTACAGGGTTTCCAGATAGAGTTCCTGCTTGATAAACAGGGCCTAAGGGGGCTAGTTGTTGCATAATAGCTTTGCTGCCACCAAAAGCCCCTACAGGCATTCCTCCACCAACAATTTTTCCTAAAGTAGTGAGATCTGGAGTGACACCAAAGTGTGCCTGAGCTCCCCCAAGTGCCACTCTAAATCCTGTCATAACCTCATCAAAGATCAGTAAAGCGCCATATTCATCACAAAGGGTTCGGAGACCCTCCAGAAAACCCGGGATAGGAGGAATGCAATTCATATTGCCCGCAACAGGTTCAACAATAATGGCGGCAATGTTTTCTGGCTGTTGTTCAAATAGAGTTTTGACTGAATCTAATTGATTGTATTGGGCGACAAGTGTGTGTTTGGCTAAATCGGCAGGTACGCCGGGTGAATTAGGTTCGCCATAAGTTAAGGCTCCAGAGCCAGCTTGAACTAGAAGTGAATCGGCGTGTCCATGGTAGCAACCTTCGAATTTGATAAAACTATTTCGATTGGTATAACCTCTAGCCAGGCGAATAGCAGACATGGTGGCTTCAGTACCTGAGCTTACCATTCTTACCATTTCCAGAGAAGGGACGAGTTCACACAGCTGTTCAGCCATGATTATTTCGGAAAATGTTGGCGCTCCAAAACTCAAACCTTTAGCGGCAGCATTGGTTACGGCTTCTAAAATAGAAGGGTGATTATGTCCCATTATCATGGGACCCCATGAGCCAACATAATCGATATACCGATTGCCATCAACGTCGAAAAGATAAGCACCATCAGCATGCTCAATAAATGGTGGTGTGCCACCGACAGCCTGGTAGGCACGAACAGGAGAGTTTACACCTCCAGGTATGCTCTGTTGCGCTCGTTCAAAGTAGAGTTGTGACTGATTCATAACATTCTCTTAGTGTTAAAATGTAAGTATATTTCCAGGCTGTTTGGATATTGCTGGAGTTCAGGTTTTTTTTAATCAAAACGACGGCCAGTGTACCAATTAACCTCACGTGCCGTAGCTTCAACCTGTTCTTCCACACCTAAGATCAAAGCAAACAGTGCCATTCTTACCAGAACACCGTTATCAGTTTGACGAAATATGGCCAAATTGGGGTGTTGATTAAGATCAATATCGAGTTCATTGGCTTCTGCGCGAGAATCTCTGGGAAGGGGATGCATAATGACAGTGGTAGGTTGGCAGAATTGGGAGTATACATAATGATTCATGCGATAGGCTCCACGAAATTTGTCAGCCATTTCAGCAGAAGAGAACCGCTCTTCTTGAATGCGGGTTTGATAAACTATATCTACACCTGTTATTCCCTCTTCAAAAGAATCGGTTTCTTTGACATCGTGCCCTTTCCCAATTAAAAACTCTACAATTTCAACTGGCATGGATAGTTCTGCCGGTGAAACAAAGGTAAATCGAACATTTTTATAGACCGCCAAAAGGCGACTTAGTGAATGCACCGTACGACCATGAGCGAGATCCCCCACCATAGCAACCTTAACGCCATCAAGGGATGCATCGAACCGCGCTAGTTCTTTACTCATGGTATATAGATCAAGTAGAGCCTGACTCGGATGCTCATTTGAGCCATCGCCACCATTGATAATAGGAACACGCGATGCTTTGGCAAACTCTTTTACAGAGCCTTCCATGGGATGTCGCATAACAATCACATCACTATAGCCGGAGATAACCTTTGCTGTGTCAAAAAGGCTCTCTCCCTTTGAAAGAGAACTGGTTTTTAAACCAGTAGTTTCTCTTACCTGACCTCCTAATAAATTGAATGCACATCCAAAACTGATACGAGTTCGGGTGCTGGATTCAAAAAACATATTATTAAGAATGGCTCCTTCTAAAACCCGAGTGATGCGCTCACGACGGGCATAAGGCAACATAGCATCGGAAACTTTAAAAATCTGATCTAATTGTGTGCGGCTGAATTGACTGACACTTAGAATATGTTTTCCTACAAAATTTCTCATAGATAGCGACCTCTGGTTGCATTTTAATGTATTTTGAATCTTTGGCAGCTCATTGACAAGTAGCATTTTATTTTTCTAAGTTAAGAGGGTGGCTCATCAAATAAGAAGTAGGCTGAATAACTACGCTTATAAAAATATTATATATCAAACAGATAGTTAAAATGAATAACAGGTTAATGAAAATAGTCAATTAATTGCTATTAAAACCCCGCTATTTTTGAGTAAAATAATATTGATTTTTTCCAAGCATCCGCTGAATTACTCAAAATAATAAAAATATAGGGCAACTTCTGTGAGTTATAATAAATATATGTGTCTGGTTTGTGGGTTAATTTACGATGAAAAAAAAGGATGGCCTGAAGACGGTATTCAAGCAAAAACCAGTTGGAAGGATGTGCCTCCTAACTGGACCTGTCCTGATTGTGGTGCAAGAAAGGAAGATTTTGAAATGCTTAGAATATAGAAGTGTGATTAAAAAAATCACTAAAAGGGTCTAACAACGGCCAGAACAATTATTCCAATCAGCGGGAGAACAGGGATTTCGTTGATGAGTCTGAAAAACTTCTCACTCTTTTGGCTTTTGTCTTCAGCGAGAGCTTTCATCAGAATACCGCAATATCCATGAAATCCAAGTAGTAGCAAAACCAACCCTAGCTTGGCATGTAGCCAATAAGAAAGTTTAAATACTTCCCAACCCATGTTGTGTATGAGCCACATTCCTAATACTATGGTAATAATCGCTCCCGGTGTAGTAATAGCGTAATAGAGCTTTTTCTCCATGATCTTGAATCTTTCATTTGATGCTTTGTCATGTGCCATGGTGTGATAGACAAAAAGCCTGGGTAGGTAAAATAAACCTGCAAACCAGGTAACCATAGCGATAAGATGGAAGGCTTTAATCCATAAAAATGTCATTTCGGGTAAGGCTCTTGATAGTTTAACGTTATAGTACGAGAACGAGCTGCTGATTATTTCATGGATTTTACGCTGTTTTGTTCATTAAAGAAAATAATCTCCGAATATGTTCAAAGCTGGGAATATACTGTTAGAATTAACTCAAAGAATAAACTATTCATTCATTTAACCTGTAACAAGACACATAATGTTTGTTGGGTTGGACAGATTTTGTTCAATGAAAATAAATTTGTTCAGGAAGCTGGGGGAGCTTGAAATAACAATGAAAAATGGGATTGTCATCTCACTGACTGTAATTTTTCTTGTTCTGGGATTGGCCGGAATAAACTTCATTGCATTACCTCCGTGGTTGGTGTTAGTTATTATGGCTATTGGTTTGATTTTGCTTTGGTTAGTCGTAGCTCAGATCATTTGTTCAATTGAAACCGTTCTACAAAGACACCATCTGTTAACACCCTATTTCTGGCAATGGGGTCAAACAATTGAATCGTTGGATGATAAAATTGTCGAAAAAATGCGTTCGGTTGAACGTGTCCCATTGCAACTGGCGGAAACGGTACGTAAACAGGAATATGTCGATAAGCAGACCAATCTTGGAAATCGAAGATTTTTTGATGCGAGGTTAGATGTGTTTTTAATACCTGAACAGCGCACTGGAGAAGGTGTTCTAATTTTAATTGAGCTGACTGGGATTGATGAACTGGAATTAGAAGGCGGGCTTGAATTGGACTCTGACAGGCTTAAAGTGAAAAAAGATTCTTTGATCGAACAAGCAGCCATATTGTTGCAAAATGCCTTAAATGATTTTCCTCATGCAGTTTTATCACGCCGGGGCAGAACAGAATTTTCATTGTTTATTCACCCTATAACCAAAAATCAAAGTAGTAAAATTGCTGAAAAGCTTGATCAAGCTTTGCGGCTGCTACCTTTGCCTCCATCTTATTTAGCGGATAATTTTTTCCATATAGGTCTCGTAAGGATCGATACTGATATTTCCCGTCACGATCTTTTGGCAAAAGCAGATTTGGCATTGAGAAATGCACAGCTACGTGGCAGTTGTGGCTGGTTTGAGCTGAGTGAAGAGCAAGAAACTACCGCTAGAGGCATGGTGCAATGGCGCACTCTGTTTGAAAGAGCGGTTAACCAGCACAAAATACGTTTATTGGTTCAACCAGTTCAGTATTTTCAGAGTGGAGAGATTGTGCACTCTGAAATTTTTGCGAGATTGGTTGATGATAATGGGCAAGAAATTAGTGCCGAAGAATTTATTCCGATGGCTATGGCCAGTGGATTTTTAGAAAGACTGGACCGATTAGTGGTTGATCAAGTGATAAAATGGATGATGTATCAGGATCAGGTCAAACATTCTGTGACTGTTAATCTCTCTACAGAGTCGCTACTAACCCCTAAATTTCTGGATTGGCTGATTCAGCGTTTATATACCAAACCTTCATTGATAGAACACTTTATTGTAGAGTTTGCTGAAAGGCCTTTATTTGGACAGGAATCGTTATTGATTGATGCGATTTTAAAATTAAAAAATTTAGGTATTACTGTAGGTATCGATCATGTTGGAGAACAACTAGTCACATTAGATTATTTAGAAGATTTTCCTATTGATTATGCCAAGATCCATCGCAGTGTAATTTCAAAAATCGGTAGTGAACAACATCAACATGAAGAAGTTCTGATTGGTTCTCTCTCCCAGGTTGCACAAGCACAAGGTTTTACTCTTTTTGCAGAAGGGATTGAATCATCTCTACAACTTGAGGCTCTTAAAAATTTAGGCGTTGTGGGTGGACAGGGTTATTTGTTGGGTACACCAACTTCACTGGAAAATTTGAATAAATCTGAAGTTGTTTGAAATATGAACAGATATCTTGAATGATAAGAGAAAAAAGACTTTATTCACCAGAGCTCACTGGGCAGGCTCTGGTGAAAATCCCTTAAACAGAGTCTAGATTAACTAGAAAATGTATTGCAAACGAACAGATAAAGCATCACCACTATCTTCTGCTAATATTTCATTAGCATCCAAATCGGTAGTGATATAATTAGCCATAAAACGCATATTCGCATTTAGGTAATAATTTAAACCCAGGCTGAAATTCTCAGCATCTATACCTGTTCCATTATCAGAGGCATTCAAGGCACTATAACGACCTACTAATTCCCAGGCGCCAGTATCCAGATTCGGCTTAATTTTACCAAAAGAACCATTTTTGTAGGGACGAGATTCACCAGTCAGAAAATAACTTCCCATGATGTAATAACCATCATAATCAGTATCTTCGCCAATTTCAGCCGAAATATCAGCACTGTAATATTCTGCCTGAGCAGAAAAAGCACCCTGCACCGTAGCAGCCTCCAATCCAAAAATAGTCATGTCATCAGCGGCTGTTGTAGCACTTTTAATAATTTTATCTGCCGTATGTACTTCAGCACGAGCATTCACTTTAAAGTCCTGACCTCCAAGATCTCTTAAACTGGCCGCAGCACCAAAATGGAGCAAGTTGCCTTTTTCGTTAATCGGAGCATAAACCAGGCGACCTGTGAATGCATAGGTCTGGTCGTTATCATTCTCAGAATCAGTTCCGGATTCAAAAACACCACCGGCCCACATGAAATTCTTGTTTCCACCTTTCAAGCTAACACCCATATTACGGCTAGGAGCGAAAGCGTCTGTAACCATGGCTCGTTCGATAGTAGAGATATACTTTGAGCTGGTTAATTCTTCCAAACCCATTGGTTCATGATGTTTACCAACAGTCAAAGTTGCTACTTCACCTTTTCTTTGTATGTAGGCATCTTTTAACGATGCTTCAGCCTTTGCATCGTTATAATCAACCTGAATTTTAGCTTTCCATTCTTTGTTTAATTGAGAAGTAACGGCGATCCTTGAGCGACGAATTTCATTCTGTGTACCAGTATCACCATTGTTGCTAACATTGTGAGTGCCATCAAAACTGTCTAAATCAAACATGATGCGACCATTTACTTCAAATTTACTATCGCCTGTTTTAGATTTTAAAGTGCCATGTGAGACTTTGCTTGCTTGTTCTGTTTTAGCAGCAGGTTGTGGGGCTGTTTGTTGAGAATGTGCTTGTTTAGCCAGCATTTTCTCAATAGCTGTTAAACGGTCTCGTAACTGTTGGTTCTCAATTTTGATCTCTTCCAAAGTTTGTTCTGTTGCAGTTGTATTTGCGGCATATGCTGTGCCGGAAATAGCCGCAGCGATGGATAGAGCGATAAGACTTTTGTGTTTCATGTTAGTGACTCCAAATTACAGTTTTTTAAAATTTGAAATTAAAATGCTTGGTGTTTTAACTTAGGTTGTAGCTAGTCTATGGTATGAATATGACAATTTAATGTCAGTATAAAATTATTTTTGCCTGAGTGTGTCAGTTTTATTCTTCTGGCAAACATGCACTATTGCGATTTCTGGTAGGAATGATATTAAGTGGTATTATATACCCGTGATACTTGGAAATGCAGGTTTCACGGGTATAGTTGGATTAATCTAAGTTTAATAACTAATGGGGTTTGATATGAAAGTAAGTAGATGGCTTGTGTTTATGTTGGGAGTGTTTTTAACTGGCAATGCTTTGGCTCTCGAATTAGATAAATCTGCTTCGAGCATTCACTTTATTTCAATGAAGAAAAATACTGTGGGAGAAATTCATAAATTTGATAAGTTTTCATTTGAACTGGAAGATAACGATCAATTTAAGCTAAAAATTGAACTTGTTACAGTCAATACCGGCATACCTGTCCGAGATCAGCGTCTTCGAGATGTATTGTTTGAAACGGTACGTTTTCCACAAGCCATTGTGAGTGGGAAAATTTCTAAGTCTCAATATAATCAGTTAGCCACGGGCCAGAGTAAAACCATAAAACTGGATACACATTTATATCTTCATGGAATTAAACAGGCATTACCACTAGTGATTGAAGTGTTAAAGCAATCTGATCAAAGCTATCGAATTATAGGAAAACCATTTTTGCTTGATGCAAAACTCTTTGGCCTGAGTAATGGTGTTGCTAAATTAACAGAAATTGCGAAACTACCCTCTATCAGTTCATCTATACCTGTTTATTTTGATTTAACACTTCGACCTTAGTGGGTTTCGTTGCAAAAAATCAGGGTTTGTTGAGTTCTTTTAAGGCGGTATCTAAATAGACATCTCTTCCCTGAGCGAGGTCGCTGGATTTATTTGAAACTAAGTATTTTAGTTTAATTTGGTAGGCATTGTCTGATTGCTTTATTTTGGCAACAGGTACCAATAGTTGGAGTTTAGTATGGGGAAGAGTTATCGAAACTGGATAACCAAACTGTATGCCAACTAAACTGCCAGGCGACTCACCGACAATAATGCCCCGTTGACTGTTCTGTATGGTATTGACAAAAAATGCACAGCCCGAAAAACAATAACCATTGCTTAAGACTGCAAGTTTTCCAAGAAAGCGCTTTTGTGGTGGTTTTACGGGGAGCGGCTCGAATTCTTCCTCGATAAGAGTGCCATTTCCTGTTAATAATAATTGCCAGTTCCACCCATTTAAATATTCAATGGGCAGCCAACTGAATGAGAAGCCTAGCTTTTGATACTTGATTTGTTTAAGACGCTCTTGATTGGCTAAGCGAAAGATTTTACTGTTACGTAAATTGATTTTATTGGCCCATTTAATAGGGTCTTCTTCTATATAAGATAACAAGTTCAACACGTTATCACCAATCCCACCAACATTATAGCGTAGATCAATGACGAGTTTGCTAATGCCTCGATCTTTAAGGGTGGGAAACCAGTTTGCTAAGAATTGTGAGAATTTTTCAGGATTGCTTTCAAAATCTGATAACCAGAGCATTATCGTGTCTGTATCAATTAATTGTTCACCCCAATGAGCGGGATCTGGTTTTTCTACTGATGAGGGTAAGTTGTTACTGTCAATAATAGTGGTGTCAGGACTATTGTCTTGAGCTTGATAAACAGGTTGATTGATGTTCGAGGTTGTTTTCAAATAGCCGATATTCCATTCGATTTTAAAGGGCGGCTGTACCCCAAGTTCTCTTGTGAGTAAACGAGCAAAGTTTATCTCGATTTGACGTCTAACTCCAGAGTCAGTCTCTGCAGGTATAAATCGTGACATTCGTTCAAGGAGGTGAGAGATGTTAATACCATTGATAGCCGTAATTTCTGCCCCAACAGGAATAAGAAACTTATTGGTCAAGTCATTGTTGACAAATACTTTTTTATTTTCAATTTGTAGGGTAAAAGGAAAAACACTACTGGAAAAACCATCTTCAGAAGAAAGTGATTCTGGGTAGATAAGTCTAGTGTGGTTTTCCTGTAGTTGCGCTACAAGTGGAGCGAGATGGCGATAGATCTCTAGCCTGGATTGTAGCCAAAAATTTTCTTTGATAATACTTTCTAATTGCAGGGTGAAATCTGCTTGAGAATGTTTTTCCCACGGAGAAACATGTACATCCTCAAGAATCTTTAATAAATACCGGGCATCTTGCTTAAATTCGGTTGGGGTATAAACTTTGTTGTGATCAGACTTTTTAGATGGCTGATATTCTGAGGTTAACTGACATCCACTCAACAGTACGAAACATACAAGAAATAACAGGTTTAGCTTTTTCATAATAATTAGGACTTTCCTTTTCCCTAAAAACAACAATATGTATATGATTGGTTTTTATAGATTGGCACAATGCCAGTGTTTTTACAAACAAGAATTGTATTGGTAATAATAACTGATGGGTTTTACGGCATAATGCTACAACAAAGATCAGTCACAGGAAGTAGTGTTTAGACTACTTCCTGTGTGTTGCTAATGTTTAGTAGTTATTCCGAAGTTTCAGTACCATCTTCTGGAGTTGCTTCAGAAGCTTCAGAACCAGCAGCTGGAACTTCTTTCATGCTCAAACGAACTCGGCCCTGGCGGTCAATTTCAATTAGCTTAACTTTAACTTCTTGGCCTTCTTTCAAGTAGTCAGAAACCTTTTCCACTCGCTCTTCGGCAATTTGTGAAATATGAACCAGTCCATCTTTACCAGGAGCAATAGTAACGAAAGCACCAAAATCTACTATTCTAGCGACTTTACCATTATAAATTTGCCCTGGTTCCAGATCTTTAGTGATAGACTCAATACGCTCAACGGCAGCAGCAGCTGCGGCAGAATCGACAGCACCAACCTTAATGGTTCCATCATCATCAATATCAATACTGGCACCAGTTTCTTCGGTAATAGCACGAATGGTAGCTCCACCTTTACCAATAACATCACGAATCTTTTCAGGATTGATTTTGATAGTAGTGATGCGAGGGGCAAATTCTGAAACATCATCGCGTGATTCTGCAATGGCTTGATTCATGACACTTAAAATATGTAAACGAGCACCCTGAGCCTGAGCTAGTGCCTGTTCCATGATTTGTTGAGTGATTCCATCAATTTTAATATCCATTTGCAGTGCCGTGATCCCTTGTTCAGTACCAGCCACTTTAAAATCCATATCACCTAAGTGATCTTCATCACCCAGAATGTCAGATAAAACAACATGACGTTCCTCATCTTTAATTAATCCCATGGCGATCCCAGCAACAGGTGCTTTAAGAGGAACACCTGCATCCATTAAGGATAAAGATGAACCGCATACACTGGCCATTGAGCTTGAACCATTAGATTCTGTAATTTCAGAAACGACACGTAAAGTATAGGGGAAATCGTCATGATCAGGTAAAACTGCTTCTATGGCTCGACGAGCAAGACGACCATGACCAATTTCTCGTCGCTTAGGACTGCCCATAAAACCTGCTTCGCCAACACTGTAGGGAGGAAAGTTGTAATGCAACATGAAATGATCATCAAATTGTCCAGTCAAAGAGTCGACCATTTGAGCATCTCTTTTGGTGCCTAGAGTGGTCGCCACGATGGCTTGCGTTTCACCCCGTGTAAACAAAGCAGAACCATGAGTTCTGGGTAATACACCAACTTCAACACCTAAAGCACGGATCATATCGTGATCACGGCCATCAATTCGTGGAGAACCAGAAAGAACACGTTCTCTTACTACCTTCTTTTCCAGATCATGGAATAAATCAGAGATTTCCCCCTGATTGTTTGCTTCTTCACTCGCCAGGTTAGCGACAACTTGATTGCGGATCTCAGCGATAGCATCTTGACGCTGAAGTTTATCAGCAATTTGATAAGCTTCAGAGACAGAGTCAGTGGCAGCTTCGGCAATGCTGGCAATCAAAGTTTCATTCTTAACTTCTGCTGTCCAATCCCAGGTAGGTTTACCTGCTTCGGCTGCAAGCTCTTTAACTGCAGTGATAATACACTGCATCTGCTCGTGGCCGTACATAACTGCACCTAACATCGTTGCTTCAGAAAGCTCTTTTGCTTCAGATTCAACCATAAGAACAGCGTTTTCGGTTCCAGCAACGATAAGATCCAGTTGAGAATCTACTAATTCTTCCTTACTGGGATTTAGCACATAACTATTATCGACATAACCGACTCGAGCAGCACCGATTGGACCAGCAAAAGGAATACCCGAAATAGCCATGGCAGCAGATACACCAATCATAGCAACCATATCTGATTGAACCTGGGGGTTTAAAGACATGACAGTTGCAATAACCTGTACTTCGTTCATGAATCCTTCCGGGAATAATGGACGGATTGGTCGATCAATTAAACGACTGGTTAAAGTCTCATGCTCACTAGGCATGCCTTCACGTTTTCTGAAACCACCTGGTATTTTACCGGCGGCATAAGTTTTTTCTACATAATTCACGGTTAATGGGAAAAAACTTTGCCCTGCTTTGGCTTCTTTTTTACCGACAACTGTTACTAAAACAACAGTATCTTCTACATTGACTAATACGGCACCTGATGCTTGACGAGCTACTCTTCCTGTTTCAAGAGTAACGGTATGTTTTCCAAATTGAAATTGTTTGGTTATTGGATTCACTTTTATTTCCTATCTTTATTTTTCACCAGACCATTCTGGCGTGTTCATTTCATTTTTACGGTTTAATTACTTTTTCTTACACTTTCTTTTACTTTGGTTCTAAGTTGAAAATCTGTACTAATTTGAAGTAGTCGTTTAAATTTAATCTACTACTTCTTTAAACAAAAAAAGGAGCCTAAGCCCCTTTTTTAATTGCCTTATCGGCGTAATTCTAAACGTTTAATAAGGTCAGTATAGCGTGATGCATTCTTACCTTTTAAATAGTCCAGCAATTTACGTCTCTGGCTAACCATTCTCAATAAACCACGACGCGAATGGTGATCATGCTTATTAGCGCGAAAGTGATCTTGAAGATCATTAATTCTATGTGTCAATAAAGCCACTTGAACTTCCGGAGAACCTGTATCATCTTTGCCCTGAGCATAGTCAGCGACAATTTTAGCTTTTGCTTCAGCATTTAATGCCATAGTGAAAAACCTCTTTTATTAAAAATAACATACAAAAGTTACGACCGATCACTATTTCAGCCATAACGCGGAGCCATATTTTACATTAAGCGAGCGCAAGACACAACAACCTTAAGAGCTGCGAATTGCATCAGGAGTTGAAGCAGTTTATGGCGCTCTACTGGAGAAAATGCTTGAATCAGGGACATAATTGCTTTTACGAATGGTTTTGTTTAATGTAATTGACAAGGATTATCTCAGGAAACGCATTTTATGGTTAATAATGGAACACAGATCGATCAGAACTGGACTGCTCAACAATACCTCGAAAAACGCCTCGAACAACAGCAAAAGTACCATAGTGATAAAAGTAGACGATCTCAAACAAAGTATAAATGGATCAGGCGCATTGAAATAATAACCGCAGGATTGATCCCTGTTTTAGCCATTTTGCCAAAAGAAACGCCCTATATTCAGCTTATTATCGGCATGGTTGGTGCGCTGGTGGCCATATTGGCCGGTATTTTAGCCTTGGATAATTACCAACAACAATGGATAGAACACCGAGCAACCAGCGAAGCTCTAAAAGCGGAAAGAATGCTTTTTCTCACCCGATGCGGTGATTATGGCGATAAAGAGAATGAACAGCTACGCCTGTGTAAACTGGTTGAGAATGTCGAAGCTATTTTAGCCAATGAGCATAATAAATGGCAGCAGCAGAGACAGAAGCGGTTGGTTAATACAGAGTCTAAAGCGGTTGTTTGAATAATAATAATATAAAGGGAGTTGAACAATATGGGGAAAAAATTTCTTCGAAATGTATGGGTGAGTTATGCCAGAGCACAACAGGAATTAATCGATGATGCGGGACAATATATAGAAGATTCTATCTCTGATAAAAAATACATTTTAAGCGCTTATTTACGAAAAACAAACAATTCAGAACCGTTAGAGCAAGAGAAGAGTCATTCTGAAGTTGACACCTGGAGGCGTTACCTTGCTGCGGGGGAGAACATTCAGATAGTTGTTGAGTCTATAGCTATATCACTGCGTAGAGTTATCCTGTTATCTCCAGCCTATCTTAAAAGTGAATTCTGCCTGTGGGAGCTGTGTAGCTGCTTAACTTATAGCTCACAAAATTTTCTGTTTATTCTTGATGGCATAGATAGTTTTTCTGATTTATTTGTGCAGGATAAACTGAATTATCACAACCAGAACAGTACCCTGGCTAAGGAGTTGACTCAGATTTATGAAAATAAAAAAAACTCAATGTACGATAAATTCCATTTACCGAGCGGTATGGAACCAGAATCTTTTTTTAAAGAACGATTGCAAACAATATCAGCAAGGGTTTCCCCTCGTAAAACCAGTGAGCTTGGCCAGGAGATTTTGCAATATGCTGGAACTTTTGAGACTGAGGACGTAGTTGAACAATTCTGGCTGTTTTTAGAGAATTGTTTTAATGAATGGATTAACAATCCCTTAACAAAAAAGCTGAGATCAACACTGGATAAAAATGAGAGTCTGGCATTTTTTACATTAAAAACCTACCAACAAACCAAAATAAATGGTTTTGTGAATCGTTTAATTGATGGTTATGAGAATTTAGACTCTGCTCCAGAGATGAAACCCGTTCTTTATGATTTTGCAGCCATATTAGCTCTATTGAGACTGGAGCCTGAATGGGTTAGCGAAATGCGAGACGCTAATCCTGGTACACAGTTTCTGCGGCTTTCTGTGCCTCAGCAGTCTGATTCTGGATATCGTGATTCCTATGAAGCTTGCCTGGCAGCTCACGCAATTCAATTTATGCCGATAAGCTTAACCCCTGGAGATGGTGTGCCTGAAGTGAAGGGAAACACACTGAATATAATGCCACCACCACAGCAACCAATCGAAGATGAAGATAAAAGAGAACAGCGAATAGAGAAGCTTAGAAATGAACTAATAAGCAGAGTAACGAACAAGTATGATGATGATCTAATAAAATATTTAGACAAACCAGATTGGAGAATGGATTTTAGAGCAGAGGTTAAAAATGATCATCTGGATGGAAATGATTTATTGAGCGTGGCACGATTTTACATCGATCAAAAAAAATTCACTCAGCAAACTAATGATGAATGGATAAAAATTGTTAGAGAAATAATGCAGGACTTGAACAAAGGGGCAGCTCACAATCGCCAGGTTAAAGTGGGGGTATTACAACTTGTTAATAAGAAAGAAAACGATATTGCTCATTTACCAGATCAAGATCTACTACAAAATTGCGTGAAAAAACTATTGGAGTGTAAACATGCCAGTTCTAAACGATAAAGTGCTTTCTCTGACAGATAAAGAACCAATAAAACTAACTAAAATGCAGGGCTGGCCATCAGGGCATTATAAACTCTCACCTGATCATGTTGGCGCTATACAGGCGGCTTATTTTTCTAAAAGACCATTGCTTGTGCGTGGAGGACCAGGGCTTGGTAAAAGCCAGTTAGCACAAACTGTTGCTTCCATACTGGATTGGGGCTTAATCAGTACTGTAGTGCATTACAACACGACAATGGATGAGCTGCTTTACTCAGTGGATCATGTCAAGCGACTTGATGAAGCTAATCGTCCAAAAAGTACAGTGAAAAAACTATCAAAATATCTACAACCAGGCAAGGTATGGCAAGCGATTGCACCAGATACTCTACGTAGATATGGTAAAATTCGACCTCATCAAAAAACAGGAACGGTATTACTCATTGATGAAATTGATAAAGCAGACTCCACCTTACCCAATGCACTTTTGGAAGTTTTAGCCAATGGCGCACTGAGTGTGCCCTATCTGGATGATGCAATTTGCTCAAACGAAAATCACCCATATTTTGTGGTGATCACATCGAATGATGAACGTTTGCTGCCTCAGGCTTTTTTGCGGCGTTGCGCGGTATTAGATATACAGCTACCCGATGAAAAAACAAAGGTAATAGAATGGATGATGGGTATTTTCAGAACACATTATCCAGAAAAAAAACAGCAAACAGATTTGACAAAACTGGCCGAGAAAGTAGCAGATAAAGTCTGGGAACACAGGAATCAAGTTAAACAGAAAAATAATGGTGATTATCTGGCTGGCACTTCTGAATTTTTAGATATGCTTCGTACCCTGTTATGTTTTTCCGCAGAGGAACGAGATGAAAAACTGACAATACTGAGTGAATGCCTGATAGAAAAAAGCCAATTAAGAAAAAATCATGCTTAACCATACAGACGCATTGCGTTTATTAAAAGAACTGAAATTAGACCACTCTTATCTGCAACAAGCTCTTGCTGCACTGGGCATGGAATATATCAAGTCAGAGATAGTCATAGAAAAAGAAAAAACACCTGTTAAAACCAACCAAACAAAACCCATAGATGATGAATGTCAACCCGATTTTGATTTTCAAATCACATGTGTTACACAAAAACAGCAGAAGGATAACACTGAGAAACACCCCATTCTTGATAAAATACAAACCTTTGATGTAATGAGTTTTAGCTCAACAAAACCTGTAGAAACTCAATCGTTGATACCCCTTTGGCAGGAAAACTTGTTGCATCAAGCGTTACTACCTTTTTTTTTCAGGCAAAAAATCAGCCAGAAACCAGATATCGTTAAAGTAACTCAACAGTTTTCTCGCAAGCAACCTATACAAACAATACCCAGACTTAAGATCAATCATTTTCCATCTGAAGTTTGGTTATATTGTGATTATGCTGATGGAGCCAATATTTATCACGCAGATTATAAACAGGTCGAAATTTTTATCAAAAAATGGTTTGGTAATAATGTGCTGACTCAAAAGCTTCAACTGATTCAACGTGGAGGATTATATCAATGGCGCATGTCAAATGCAGGCTCTCAATTCAATGCGCTAAACCCACCAGAAAATGCTATTGCATTAATACTCGTGTCAAACAATAGCTTGAATAAACCCATTTGGAAAAATTTTGTTCAGGCTTTAAGCCAGATTAAAACAACGGTGGTTTATTTAACACTAGAAAGCAACATTCCAAAACCCACTTTATCTATCGCAAAAATATCTGCATTAAAAAGTGTAAGCGCGACAAAACAACAAAAGTTTAACAAACTTATGACTGCTTTAAGCCTTAGCCCTGAAGTTTTAACCCTGCCGATGATGCGTGAGTTGAGAATAGAGCTTGTTAAAGGAGAACCTGAGCTGGAAGCTCTGGTAGCAGAGCACCATAACATTGAATGGTATCAATCAAATAATACGGGTTTTTGGCGACACGATGCAACGACAGAACAATCACTCATTAGAGAGCTACTAACTCCAGAAGAACAACTACTCGCCCACCACATTATTGAAAAGCACTTAACCGCCGATGATGAATGTTGGCAACGTAAACATCAACTATTAACCTTGTTATTTTGCACGGGTTTACCCCAACCAAAACAAATACAATTAAGTAAAGACATCTCAAATTATTACGGTAAATTTGCAGCACATATACATAAACAACCACAAGGAAGTGAAGTAGAATGGTTGATGATTCAGGCAAGAAGTTTAGGGGAGCAATTGGAAAAACTGCCGTTGACAGCCAGACGGGCTTTTACCTTAAGCAATGTTTTGTGGCGACAACAGTCAGGAAGTAATGAACAATTACCAGGTATCGACCCAGCCCTTTGGAAAGAATTATATCAACAACAACATGAGACAGAGCTGCCAGCCAAAATTGTACAGCAAGGGGACAAACTACAACTTTGCCAGACAGACATGCCGTCAGGTGTTTTGATTTCGACCTTAAAGGATCTGGCATCTCTAATAATTGAACCGCAAACTGCCAGACAATCAGATAGTTTATTATTAACAACCAATGAACAACTCATTGTTAGCAATGTCCAGGAAACCCTGACCCTCAAAACCATCTCCAGCAACGATTTCTACTGGGCAAAAACCCTCTCCATCACCTCACAAGGCGTAATAGCAGAAACCGATTACATCAAAGTCAGCTGGCCATCAATACCAACCAGTCACGATGAATCAAACAGAGGTGATTACAATGGTGTCATTATTCAAGTTAAACCCCACGCTCCCGAATGGCTACATAAAAATCAGCCTCAACTCGATAAACATGGTTTATTTATAGAACTGGAAGTTAAAAGAATAAAGCTTAAACTACGCTACATTCCACCAGGCAGTTTTTTAATGGGATCGCCCGAAACTGAAGCACAGCGAGAGGATGATGAGACACAGCATCCAGTCACATTAACCCAGGGTTTCTGGTTAGGCGAAACTACGGTATCTCAGGTATTGTGGCAAGCAATGATGGCTAACAATCCCAGTAATTTTAAGGCGGAGAAAGATGAGTTGTTACCGGTTGATAGCGTTAGTTGGGATGATTGTCAGAAGTTTTGTCAGAGAATTAATGAGAAAATCCCTGGTTTAGAATTAAGTCTGCCCACTGAAGCACAATGGGAATATGCCTGTCGAGCAGGTACAGAAACACCATTTTCAACGGGAGAGCAACTTAGTACAGAGCAGGTAAATTATGACGGTAATTATCCTTATAATGATGGTGAAAAGGGGCAATATAGACAAAAAACAGTGGCTGTGAGTAGTTTTTCTCCCAATGGCTGGGGACTCTATCAAATGCATGGCAATTTGTGGGAGTGGTGTAGTGATGGCATGCGAGACTATCAGCCGCAAGCAGAAGTTAACCCTGTTGGTACGAGTGAAGGGTCTTTACGTGTCTTGCGCGGCGGCAGCTGGGGCGACTTTGGTCGCAACTGCCGTTCGGCGGCCCCCGCCCGCCTCCAGCGTGTTAGCGCTTTCCGCGATATTGGCTTGCGTGTTTCCCAGGTCGAGCCAGCCAGGGAGAGAGCCGTACCCGCAGATCCGATCCGCAGCGGAGCAAGGGCGGGCAAGGGTAAGGCGAGCGGTAGTAAACCCGAAGGTATTCTTTCAAAGGTATTAAAGAAAAAATGAAATATAAAGTATTTTCACTACCTGCAATAGGAGATGAGTCTGCCGAAGAAGCACTAAATGCTTTTTTAGCGCAGCACAAGGTGATCCAGGTAGATCGACAATTTATAACTCAGGGAGGGTTAAGCTATTGGAGTTTGTGCGTTTGTTATCAGGCTAATACAAACAGTCGTTTTGCGAAATCAGCTAATAAAAAAGCACCTATTGATTATAAAGAAGTACTAACGGAGCCGCAATTTGCGCAGTTTGCTGCACTTCGTGAATTACGTAAAAAAATGGCGGCACAAGATGGTGTCCCAGTGTTTGCGGTATTTACCAATGAGCAATTAGCACAAATTAATTCTAAAACCGCCAATTATACAATATAGCCATATTGGTGTGACTTTTTGCGGTTTTCACGTCAGTACTAACGGTATAAAAATGGCAAAAAGGCGCAAGCGCAGCTATAAATCTAAACTGAAATTATTAATGCAACAATCCCATGAAAAAACAATACATCCGATAATGGCACAGCAACAGGCAAATATGCTGGCGTCACTGTGTTTGCCAGGTCATCATAAAAATTGGCAAAGGCAGCAATTGGAAAAAGATTATATAGCTCGATGGCAGATAGAGTTATAATTTGCGATCTTCTGAATAATGGGTGG
>JBFFIY010000025.1:0-43177 GCA_041556195.1 Enterobacterales bacterium | reverse complement strand
CTTGCCCTTCGGGAGCTACAGTGGAAAACCAGTCCTTCGTTGTCGCTCTCGAAAATGACCAGTCATTCTCTTCGAGCGACGCCTTGATCTGGTTCCCCACTGAAGCTCTGAAATCCCGCATTTCCAGGTATCACGGGTATATGTACTGAATTAGTAACAAATAAAGACAAGTTGTATATTTTTTACAACCAACTACAGTAACAAAGAGTTAGTTTAAAGGTGAATATTTAAATATTGACATCAGGAGAAAGCTTAGTTAAGTTAGTGTAATGAAAATATCAAATCAATCATACGTGTCCCAAAAAACAGGTTTTTTAATAAATCAGGGATCCTGGTGGCGCCTTCGCTAAGTGCGTCGGTTTGATTTTTGTTGTAAAAAATTCAAAAAAACCCGCACTCTGACCAGATTGCGGGTTTTTTTATGTCCAGATTTTTGTAATTGTCAATTGTACTTTTAATAAAGTTTAAAGTGATCAAATTCTTAACATATTTAAATGTAAATTACGGATAACAATGAATAATTTGAAAAATATTTAGTGAAAATATTGTAACAACTTTAACTATAAACCGCCCAAACTCGACTGTTTTTATTTCGATTAAAATACAGCCTGTTTTTGGCAAATACTGTTTAAAAAACTATGGAGTTTCATAGATGATCATCGTACTAAAACCGGGAGCGACTAAAGCTGAAGCTGATGAAATCCTGGCTCAGATTGAACGAAGAGGTTTAAAACCTTTGTATATGCCTGGAGTTGAACGCATTGTGCTCGGTGCTCTGGGTGATGAACGTCAACTTGCCGATTTGAACTTTTCCGTTTATTCAGCTGTTGATGAAGTTAAGCCTATTTTAACCAGCTATAAACTTGTAAGTCGTGATTTTCAAAACCACGATACCTTAGTGAAAGTTGGTAATGTTGAAGTAGGTGCTGGAAAATTTGTTGTTATGGCTGGTCCATGTGCAGTTGAATCAGAAACACAAATTGAACAAGCTGCAAAAGGCGTTGCAAATGGGGGGGGGAGAATTTTAAGGGGAGGGGCCTTCAAGCCCAGAACCAGTCCTTATGCTTTTCAAGGCCTGGGTTTAGAGGGGTTGAAGTTATTGGCAAAAGCAGGGCATAACAATGGCCTGCCGGTGATCACTGAAGTAATAGATAGTTATGATGTCTCAATGGTTGCTGAGTATGCTGATGCACTTCAAATTGGCGCTCGTAATATGCAAAATTATCAATTACTCAAAGCTGTTGGCCAAATCAATAAGCCTGTACTGCTTAAACGTGGCCCATCAGCCACTATAGAAGAGTTATTGCTGGCAGCTGAATATATTTTATCTGAAGGTAATGGGCAGGTTATGTTGTGCGAAAGAGGTATCAGGACTTATGAAAGGGCTTATAGAAATACTCTTGATCTCAATGCTGTGGCCTATCTAAAACAAAGAACTCATTTACCTGTTATTGTTGACCCCTCTCATGGCACTGGAGCACGTGAATTAGTGGGGCCATTGTCTTTGGCTGCAGCCGCTGTTGGAGCTGATGGAGTTATCGTCGAAGTACATCCCGATCCCACACAGGCACTATCGGATGCTCAACAACAATTAACACCAGATGAATTTGCTCGATTGAATAAACGTATTTCTGCAGTGCTTCAAGCAGTAGGAAGTGAGCTATGATACCGCTCAGGTATTTAAGAAAAAGTGTTGAGCTTAATCAATCACCACTTGAACTATTTTCACGCTTAACAGAGCAAGGGTTTAAAAGTGACAGTTTGTTATTGGAGTCTGGAGAACCAGGGGCATCTGGTTGTGATAAAAGCATATTAATAACCGGATCTGCATTAAGGATCCGTGCTTTTGGGTTAAGGTTGGTTTTTGAGGCATTAACGGCAAATGGACAGGCTATTTTAGAACGTTTTAATTGTCAGTCTGCCAATTTAATAGTTAAGTCAGAAAAGTCTCAAGAGTATTTATGTAAAGGAGCTTCATCGGAGTTCGAACAGAAACACAAATTAATGGATGATAGTGTTTTTTCTCCTATACGTGAACTGATATCACAATTAGAGCCAGGTGATGAAAATTCAGCGAAGTCTGCAATGTTAGCAGGAGCATTCGGTTATGAGTTAATAGATGCTTTTGAACAGTTACCTTTACATAAATTAAGTGATGAATCGAAACCCGATTTGTATTTAATTTTACCTGAAACCCGTGTTTTATTTGACCATCAGTATGACACTCAAAAAATTGAACAGTTAGTGGTTTCAGGAGAAGACGAAGAAAAACGCTACCACCACGCTGCTCATGAACTCACCATAATTGAAGCAGAAATACTCAAAAAATTATCTGATACAGATTTAAATTCAAAAGTAGAGCAGAACATTATTAGTGGAAACAATCAAAACGAAATCAATCAAATTGAAGTTGATATAACGGATGAACAATTTGTGAAATCCGTACTAAGATGTAAAAAGTGTATTGAACAAGGAGAAGTTTTTCAAATTGTACCCTCACGAACTTTTTCTGCCTCTTGTGTGGATCCCTTGTCTGCTTACCTACGCTTATCACAACAAAATCCCAGTCCATATCAATTTTACTTTTCAACTCTCGATTTTCAGCTGTTTGGAGCCTCCCCTGAAAGTGCGGTTAAATTTAATCAACAAACAAGACAGGTTGAGTTATATCCTATTGCAGGTACGGTTAAACGAGGTAGAGATGAAGAGGGAAACATAGATGTCGATCAGGATAACCGGTTAGAATGTGAATTAAGACTGGATCATAAAGAACAGGCAGAACATATGATGTTAGTTGATTTAGCACGTAACGATATTGCCAGAATAAGTGTCGTAGGTACCAGACAGGTTTCAGAATTATTAAAAGTGGATCGCTACTCTCATGTGATGCATCTGGTTTCGAGAGTAGAGGGGAAACTTTTACCTGAATTAGATGCTTTACACGCCTATCAGGCTTGTTTAAATATGGGGACTTTAACGGGTGCGCCTAAACTTAGAGCCACAGAATTGATTCGTCAGTTTGAAGATGAAAAAAGAGGGTTTTATGGTGGAGCAATTGGTTATCTTGACTGTGAAGGTAATTTAGATACAGCTATTGTGATCCGCTCAGCTTTAGTCGAAAAAGGTGTTGCAAAAATAAGGGCTGGAGCTGGCATTGTTGCTGATTCAGAACCAATGTCGGAAGCTAATGAAACTCGTCAAAAGGCTATGGCTGTTTTAGTGGCTGTGACTCAGCAAGCTTTTCCTTCTATAAAAAACAGGGTAACAGGAGAACTGCATAATGCCTAAGATCCTTGTTATTGATAATTTTGACTCTTTTACTTTTAATCTGGTTGATGATCTACAACAGCTTGGTGCCGAAGTTTTTGTTGTTAGAAACAATCAATCAATGTCTGATATTAATCAGTTTGTGATTGAACAATTAATTAGTCATATTCTTATCTCTCCGGGGCCTGGTACACCTGAGGTGGCGGGTAATTGTTTGAATATTATTCATGCTTATTATGGGAAAATACCCATACTTGGAATTTGCTTAGGTATGCAAGCTATGGTTGTTGCATTTGGTGGCACAGTTGACCGTTGTCCGGTGATGTGCCATGGTAAAAACAGTTTAATTGAACATCAACAATCAGGTGTTTTTAAAGGTTTAAAAACACCCATGTTAGCAGGGCGTTATCACTCATTATCTGCACATGTTGTTCCTGAAAATCTAAAAGTAACAGCGAGTTTTGATGACATTGTTATGGCCGTTGAGAATTTGGAAAATAAACTATTTGGTGTTCAATTTCATCCTGAATCTATACTCAGTCCAGATGGTAAAAAGTTACTTAAAAATTTTCTGACTATGAATTTAAATATATACACTTAATTGGAGTCTGTTTATTGTGAACAATTTGATTCAAAAACTTTTTAATGGCCATTCATTATCGGGCGATGAAACATTTAGTTTATTTGATGCTATGTTAAAGGGTGAACTTGAGCCAGTTATCATTTCTGCCATTTTAATAGCTTTTAAATCACATGGAGAAACAGCATCAGAAATTTCAGGTGCAGCTCGAGCTTTGCTTTCACATTCCAGGGATTTTTCTCCAAGCCTGATCCAATATGCCGATTGTTGTGGAACAGGAGGGGATGGTAAAGGTTTAGTGAATATATCAACTGCGGTTAGTTTTGTTGCACCGGCATGTGGTTTACCCATCGTAAAACACGGCAATCGCTCGGTTTCTTCCTTAAGTGGTTCAGCTGATGTTCTAGAATGTTTGGGAATAAATTTGGAGACCGATCTCAACGTATTACATCAACAATTATCCAATCAAGGTCTGACTTTTATATTTGCACCTTTTTTTCATCCGGCTCTTAAACAAATTATGCCAATAAGAACAGCACTTGCTACACGTACCCTGTTTAATATTTTAGGCCCACTGGTTAATCCAGCAAGGCCAACAGTGCAGCTTATGGGAGTTTATTCGGAAGGCTTGTGTCAACCCATAGCTGAAACTCTATCTCAACTTGGTTTGAAAAAAGGGATGGTGGTTCATGGTTCAGGCTTAGATGAAATTGCTATCCATGATAAAACTCAGGCCGTACTAATTAAAGATAACAAACTCACTTCACTTATATTAACTCCTACAAGTATGGGAGTTAAACAACATCCTTTAGCATCTCTAATTGGTGGAAGCCCTCAGGAAAACTCAGTAAGGCTTAAGGCTGTTTTAAATGGTCAGGGCGAAGAAGCTTATGTAGATGCTGTGGCGGTAAATACCGCAGCACTATTATGGACAGCTGATTTGTGTGAAGATATTCAACAGGGTGTGCATATGGCTAAAGAAGTAATCTCAAGTGGTGCGCCTGCCAAAATTTTACAAGGTTTAGTTGAGCCTCAAAATAATGCTGAGTATAAGTTAGCCCCTTCAGATGAAGGTACACAAGCATGAATAAAGTAAATACAAATGCAGTGCAGAAAACAAGCATTTTAGAACAGATTGTTGCCAACAAAAAAATTGAAATTCAAGCTGGCAAATATAAACCTCCAGAACATTTGTTGGTTAAATCAACACGGTCTTTTAAACAATCCATTATCGATAATCTACCAGGCCTGATCCTTGAGTGTAAAGCTGCATCACCTTCACGTGGTCAGCTTGTTGAAAATTATGATCCTGTTAGCCTGGCTTTAAGTTATCAACCTTATGCCGCTGCAATTTCTGTTCTAACAGATGAAAAATATTTTCAAGGATCTCTTGAGCATCTTAAAGCGGTTTCAAAAGCTGTTGATCTCCCCGTGTTATGTAAGGATTTTTTCATTTGTGATGAACAGGTGAAAACAGCACGATTTCATGGTGCAGATGCCATCTTATTAATGCTGTCTGTCATTGATGATGCTACCTATAAAGATTTATCTGAAGTTGCACATTCTCTAGGTTTGGATGTTTTAACAGAAGTTCATGATGAACAGGAACTCAACCGGGCATTAACATTAAATGCTCAAATTATTGGAATAAATAATCGCAACTTAAAAACACTTAGTATCGATTTAAATAACACCAAAAATCTATCCAGATTAATTCCTGATGATGTGTTAGTGATTTCCGAGTCTGGGTTTTCAAAAAGAAACCAGTTATTAGAAATGAAAAATCTATCTCGACCAGTAAATGGTTTTTTAATCGGAAGTCATTTATCAAGTTCAACTGAACTTGATACAGCGCTTAAAGCTCTAAAGTTTGGAAAAGTTAAGATCTGCGGTTTAACTTCTAACTTTGACGCGCAAGTTGCTTTGGGAGCAGGCGCTAGCTTTGGTGGACTGATATTTGCCAAAAGTTCTCCACGTTGTATTAATATTGATAGTGCTCGTCTTATGGTTGAACGTGTTCCATTAAATTGGGTGGGTGTTTTTACCGAAACATCTGTGGATGAAATTGTAGAAATATCAAGCTTGTTATCGCTTAATGCTATCCAACTTCACTGGGATGCTAATTCTGATTTCATTGACCTGTTAAAATCAAAAATAGGTGCAGACTGTGAAATATGGTCTGTTATTAAAATTGATACCATTGAGCGGGGTAATAGTATGCAGGGTAATAGCAATAATATTTTGCTTTCTGGAAAAAGCAATGAAAACGTTGATCGTTATTTATTAGAAGCCAGGGGTGAGTTAGACGGGGGAAATGGGATCTGTTTTGATTGGTCTGTTATTTCACAATCTAAAGTCAATCTTGACAAGGTTATATTAGCTGGTGGTTTAACTCCGGAAAATGCCAAACAGGCTTTTGCATCTGGAGTGGGGATGATAGATGTGAATTCAGGTGTGGAAAATAAACCTGGACAAAAATGTCCAATTAAAATTAAAGCTTTATTTGAAAATTTAGCCAGTACCGGAGATGTATAATGTCAAAAGTCGCTTATGCAACTGGAGAAGAAAATGGTTTTTTTGGCGATTATGGTGGTATGTATGTGCCAGAAATACTCGTTCCTCCATTACAACAACTGACAGATGCTTTTAATGCAAGTCGTGAAGATAAAGCCTTTAATCAAGAACTGAAAGGTTTATTGAAAGATTATGCAGGAAGACCTACACCCTTATATCGTTGTCGAAATCTTTGTGCAGATAGCAACACTCAAATTTACCTTAAAAGGGAAGATTTATTGCATGGTGGCGCTCACAAAACCAATCAGGTATTAGCCCAGGCGCTGCTTGCAAAACAAATGGGTAAAAAACGTATTATCGCCGAAACAGGTGCTGGACAACATGGGGTTGCTACCGCTCTTGCCTGTTCATTAATGGGCTTAGATGCCACCATTTATATGGGTGCGGAAGATATTAGTCGACAAGCACCAAACGTTTACCGCATGGAATTAATGGGAGCAAAAGTCATTCCTGTCACGGCAGGTAGCGGCACTTTAAAAGATGCCATTAATGAAGCATTAAGAGATTGGGCTGCAAGTTATGAATACACACATTATTTACTCGGAACTGCTGCAGGTCCGCATCCTTTTCCAGTAATGGTTCGAGAATTTCAAAAAGTTATTGGTGAAGAAGCTAAACGACAAATGTTAGAGCAAGCCGGACGTCTTCCTGATGCAGCGATTGCCTGTGTTGGAGGAGGTTCAAATGCCATTGGTTTGTTTGCTGATTTTATAGAAGAAGAATCTGTCGAACTCATTGGGGTGGAGCCAGGTGGTAAAGGAGAGTCTGAAGGCTTACATGGCATGACATTAAAAGCAGGAAAAGAGGCTGTAGTACATGGCTCTCATACCCTTTGCCTACAAGACAAGGATGGACAAATACAAGAATCCTATTCTATTTCAGCAGGTCTTGATTATCCGGCTGTTGGCCCTCAACATGTCAGGTTAAAGCAAACAGGAAGAGCTCAATATGGATCTGCAACGGATGTTGAGGCGCTTGCTGCATTTCAAGATTTATCTAAACAAGAGGGCATAATACCAGCGTTAGAATCTTCACATGCTTTGGCTTACGCCATTAAAAGAGCGAGAAGTTCTAATAAAAGTGAAATTTTGTTGGTGAATTTATCTGGCCGTGGTGATAAAGATTTGCAGCATGTTATGGCTGTGACTAAATCCCTGAATATTTCAACACAATCAACATCTGGAGAAGACTGTTAATGTCTCGTTATACAAAGGTTTTTGACCAAGCCAAGAACGAAGGACGAGGGATCCTGGTTCCTTTTTTGATGATAGGAGATCCTGACGTTGAACAATGTCTCGACTGGGCAGATATGTTAGTTGAACAAGGTGCTGATGCCCTTGAGTTAGGTATGCCTTTTTCTGATCCCGTTGCAGATGGACCTGTGATCCAGGCTTCAGCTATTCGCGCTCTAAATGCAGGTACCACTCCTGATATTTGCTTTGAAGTTATTGCAAAAATTAGACAACGCTATCCAGATCTCCCAATGGGTTTGCTCAGTTATGCGAATCTTGCTGTTGCCCGAGGAATTGAGCAATTCTATTCTGATGCCAGAAAATCAGGCTTAGATTCTATTTTATTGGCCGATATACCAGCTCATGCAAATGCTGCATTTGCACAAGCTGCGAATAAGCATAACATTTGCAATATTTTAATCGCACCTCCCAATGCCTCAGATGATTTGCTGCGAATTATCGCGAAAAAATCAGAGGGGTATACCTACGTTGTTAGCCGCAGTGGAGTGACTGGTGCCAATGATGAAGCAGGATTTCCAACCAAAATCATCCTGAATTTAAATGAATTTGGTGCACCTCCCAGCTTATTAGGTTTTGGTATTTCATCAGGTAGAGATGTCAGGCAAGCTATTGGATCCGGTTGTGCTGGCGCTATTTGTGGTTCAGCACTGGTCAAAATAGTTGCAGAATCTTCATCAGAAAACAGATTAAAACAGGGCCGCAAGTTAATGGCTGAACTTTGTACAGGTTTAACCAATTGAAAATAAACAGAATTTTCTTGTAATAACTTTGTCTACATCTTATTCATTTTCTCTGTTAACATGCTATTCCAGAAACCAGAGTTTTTAAGAGCTTAATTATTCGGCGAATCATCAAACAAACTGAATAGTTAAAAAATAATAAATATAAAAAAGCGAATATATGTCACAATTTTCTGATGAAAATACATTTATTGATGCCTTAATCAAGCAGGATGAGGCAGCTTTTCGTCATCTGGTAAAAGTACATTATAACAAGCTAAGAATGTTGGCTTCTGCTATCGCTGGAGATAGCATAGCTGATGAAGTCGTTCAACAAGCCTGGATCAGTGTCATGAGAGCTTTACCTAAATTTGAAAGACGTTCCAGTTTGAAAACCTGGCTGTCCAGAATTGTTGTTAATGAAGCTAAAACACGATTAAGACGAGAAAAACGCTACTCTTCTCTTGAGGCCATGGGATTTGACGAACCCGATCCATTTTTCGACCAATTTGATCAAAGAGGGCATTGGGGAAATGGCCCTGTCAGTTGGCATGGCGATACCCCAGATAGCTTACTTGAAAAAAATGAACTAAATAACTGCATTCAAAAAGCTCTGGAATCGCTTCCACCTATGCAAAGAGCGACTTTTGTTATGCGAGAAATGCAAGGACAAAGTTACGAAACAATCTGTAACACTTTGGAAGTTACTGAATCCAACATCCGTGTGCTGTTGCATAGGGCAAGAGCCAAATTATTAAAAACAGTAGAACATTATCAGGAAGTTGGTCAATGCCTTTAACTTGTCGTGATGTGGCTGGTTTATCTAGTGATTACCTGTCAGGTGAACTAGATTGGAAAACGAAGCTTAAAATCCGTTTTCATTTACTGCTGTGTTATAAATGCCGCCGCTTTGTACGTCATAATGAGGTTGTTCACCAATATGTGCTTAAACAACAACAAGTTGAAGAGCTTAATGAAGCAGAGCTTGATGAGATAATGAAAAAAATCAAGCAAAAAAATGATTGTTCCCAAGACTATCCACCAGGATCTCACTCTCAGTAATTTTTGTATAGAGTTTAATTCCATACAAACCAACAACATACTTGCCTCTTAGCTAAGTATTCGGTAGCATTTCACTTCGTTTAAAATGTGCCATTCAGGATCACCATGTCTACATCATCCATAATTGATGGTTTGATCGCTATAACCTCCACAAAACAGGTTCTAACCAAAAATTCAGAACTGGAATCCTACGGGCAGGATTGGACTAGATTTTATTCCCCAAAACCCTTAGCGATTGTTTTACCCTCATCAGTTGAAGAAGTTGTTGAAGTGGTAAAACTTGCCAATAAAAAAGGCTTCTCTCTGGTTCCATCAGGAGGTCGTACAGGTCTAAGTGGAGGAGCTAATGCTATAAATGGTGAGGTGGTTGTTTCACTGGATAAACTTAATAAAATTATAGAATTTAACGCTATTGATAGAAGTATTACCTGTCAGGCTGGTGTGATAACGGAAGTAATTCAGGATCTTGCTGAAGAAAAAGGTTTATTTTACCCGGTAGATTTTGCCTCGGCGGGATCGAGTCAAATAGGTGGAAATATTGCAACTAATGCAGGTGGTATCAAAGTTATTAAATATGGTATGACACGTGATTGGGTGCTTGGGTTAAAAGTTGTTACTGGCAATGGTGAATTATTAGAGTTTAATAAAGGGCTTATTAAAAATGCTACGGGTTATGATCTGCGTCATTTATTTATAGGTTCAGAAGGCACTTTAGGCATAATTGTTGAAGCAACACTTAAATTGACACGTAGGCCTGTTAACCTGAATGTTATGGTGCTTGGAGTAACAGAGTTTAATTCAATGATGCATATACTCAATAAATTTCAATCTGAAATTGATCTAACCGCTTTTGAATTTTTCTCTGCTCTCGCATTAACAAAAGTTATTTCTCACCATGATTTACAGGCACCTTTTGAAACACAAGTGCCTTATTATGCCTTGTTAGAATTTGAAATGGTGAATGATGATATCGAAACCAAAATCATGGAAACCTTTGAGTTTTGTATGGAACAAGGATGGATCCTGGATGGTATTTTGAGCCAAAGTGAACAACAGGCAAAATCTCTTTGGGCATTAAGAGAAAGGATAAGCGAAACCATTACAATTGATACACCTTACAAAAATGATATTTCTGTCACCTTATCCAAAGTACCAGAGTTTCTTAAACAGGTCGATCGGTTAATTGAGATTGAATATCCTGATTTTGAGATTGTCTGGTTTGGGCATATAGGTGATGGCAATTTGCATTTAAATATTTTAAAACCTGCAACATTATCTAAAACTGAATTTGTGAAAAAATGTGAGCAGGTTAATCAAAAAGTATTTGAGATCGTTCGCCATCATCAGGGCAGTATCTCAGCTGAGCATGGAATTGGATTGTTAAAAAAATCTTACTTATCTGTGACTCGAACTGAAACAGAAATCAATTTAATGAAAAAAATGCGATTGGTATTTGATAACAACATGATATTAAATCCAGGTAAGCTTTGGGACTAGAATGAACAAACATAAACTTCTTATTAAACCCATTAAATCTCAACAAACATTGTCCCTACGTCATATGGTTCTTCGTCCGCATCAAACTCTTGAAGATTGCGTTTATCCGAATGATGACGATGATAACTCTTTTCACCTTGGAGGATTTTTAGATCTAAATGAAGAACAACAATTGATCGGAATTCTCTCAGTCTATTACCAACCACATGCGCTTTGGCCAAATGAAAACTCTCAGTGGCGTTTAAGAGGTATGGCAATATTACCAGAGATGCAAAGTATGGGATATGGAAGCCAATTAGTTCTAGCTGCAATTGAAACTATCCAGAATCGTGGAGGTGGACGTTTGTGGATGAATGCAAGAGAACCTGCTTGTTTGTTTTATTCAAGATTGGGTTTTAATAAAGCAGGTGAACGTTTTGAACTTAAAGGTATTGGTCCGCACTGGATCAAACAACGTTTGATTAAGCCTGTCTAAACCAGGCCTTTGTAAGAGAAACTGGTTTAGCCTTTGATAAGCATTTTCACCTGGTTTGCAAGAGCTTTTCTGCGAAATAAAAAGTCTCGTTTTTTCCCGCCTGTTTGTCGCCACAACATTGCGCAACGTAATCCAAACAACAAAGCAGTTCTTACCTGATTCTGTATATCTTCTTTTTGTAAAAATCGAGCTTGACCATTTACCTGGATCCGTAATGGTAACGAGGAAATAGTATCCTGGTAAAGGCTGGCAACGGATTTAATAATACTGTTCTGGTCTTTTCCTAATAAGTCTTTTTGTCGATTGATTTGATTAATGCGAATGCGGATGGTTGAAATGAGATCAGGTGAACGACTTAACTGTCCCTGTAGGCTAACAAGATTTGCGATATATCGTCCAATCTCTATATTACGTTTTCCCTGCGGAAATAATTGATCGGTTAACAACCTTAGCCCAGGTTGTATATTATCCAGATCACCGAAGACTTGTAGGGTATTTTCAGGCTCAAGATTTAGAACCGCATCAAGTGCGGTTTGGATCAGAGACTCCTCAATAAATCCTTTTTGTGATAATTGGTAAACCATGCCTGCCGCCTGACAGCAACCTGCTAATGCAATGACCTGAGATTCAAGATCACTATTTTTCCCATAACTACTCATTTACTGGATCCTGATTTTTCCAAATTTAATCTTTCTTCAATTATACCACCACCAAGACAAATATCATTTTGATAAAATACAACTGATTGGCCTGGTGTGATGGCACGTTGAGGTTGATTAAATTTGACTAACACCTCATCATCTCCATCCAATGAAACTGTACATTCCACATCCTGTTGTCTATAACGAGTTTTAGCGGTGCAGTTAAATAAAGCTGATGGAGCTTCACCAGCAACCCAATGCAGCTGTTTGGCTCTTAGTGCATTGTTAAATAACAATGGGTTTTCATGGCCTTGTGCAACAATCAATACATTATTTTCAATATCTTTATCGACGACATACCATGGAGTTTCATCCGAATCATTTCGTCCTCCAATGAAAAGTCCTTTTCTTTGACCTAATGTATGAAACATGAGCCCCTGGTGTTCACCAACCACTTTTCCTTCTGGTGTTTGTATATCGCCAGGCTGTGCGGGAAGATACTGGCCTAAAAATTCACTAAAACGTCTTTCGCCAATAAAGCAGATCCCGGTAGAATCTTTTTTTGTGGCATTAACCAAACCTAAATCATCTGCAATTTTTCTAACTTCAGGTTTTTCAAGTTCGCCTACCGGAAAAAGTGTTTTAGATATTTGTTTTTGCCCTAAAGTATAGAGAAAATAAGTTTGATCCTTATTGTTATCGACACCTTTTAGCATTTGTACCTGGCCGTTTTTGCCATCACACTTTCTGGCATAGTGACCGGTAGCAATATAATCAGCACCTAAATGAATAGCATAGTCCAAAAATGCTTTAAATTTAATTTCTTTGTTACACATGATATCAGGATTGGGCGTTCTTCCAGCCTGATATTCTTTAAGGAAGAATTCAAAAACATGGTCCCAATACTCCGAGGCAAAATTGATGGTATGAAGTTTGATACCAAGTTGATCGCAAACAGATTGGGCATCAGCTACATCTTCGGCAGCGGAGCAATATTCATCGGTATCGTCTTCTTCCCAATTTTTCATGAACAGACCTTCTACCTGATAACCTTGTTGGATTAGCAGGTATGCACAAACAGAAGAATCTACGCCCCCTGACATTCCCACAATTACACGTTTTGAGGTATTATCATTCATGAAAAAATCAAGTTTATTAGTTTGAAAAAGTTGGGTATTGTAGCATATTCTTCACAAAGCGAGCTTCTCTTCAGGAAAATATTTAAGAACATTTAAAGGAAAGCTTTGTCCTGATAAATAATCATTCAGACACTGTTTAACTAAAGAACTACGGTGATGACATTGCACTTCATTAATCTCGTCCAAACTCATCCAGTTAGCTGAAATAATATCAGGATCTAGCTGGTTTTGTATTTTTTCTCCAATATTTCCTACAAAACAGTGTCTAAGGTAAGTAACAGGATGGGTGCTCGCAGGTTGAAGATATATCCCCACTAATGCTTTTGGATAAAATTGATAACCCGTTTCTTCTAAAACTTCACGAGATATGGCATCCGTTAAGGATTCACCTATTTCTAAATGTCCAGCAGGTTGGTTAAAAACTAATCCTGAAAAGGGATCTTTTTCTTTCACCATTAGAAATTTATGATTCTTTTCAATAATGGCGGCAACCGTGACATGGATTTGTTTCATGATTTTGCTCTATTTGGTTGATTACGCCTTTTAAGTGTTTTTTTTGTGTGAAGATTTTGGGTGGATGAAGAAACAACCTCCTCAATCCATTCCCCTGGTTGCAAAGATTGTAATTGCCATTCTCCAATGGCTGCTCGAATCAATCTCAGGGTAGGGTGGCCAATTGCAGCAGTCATACGCCGAACCTGACGGTTTTTTCCTTCTTTAATTTTAATTTCAAGCCAACAGTCCGGTATATCTTTGCGTACGCGGATTGGAGGTGTTCTTTCCCAGATGTCTGGCGTAGAAATTAGTCGTATTTTTGCAGGTCTTGTCATACCATCTTTTAATAACAAACCTTTAGCAAATTGTTGTAATTGGGCATCATCAGGTATGCCTTCAACTTGTGCCCAGTAGGTTTTTTCGACTTTATTGCCTGGATGGCTTAGCTGATGTTGTAGTTGGCCATCATCTGTCAATAGTAAAAGTCCTTCGCTATCACGATCCAGGCGTCCACATGGATAAATCTCTTTTAGCTTAATATAATCCGCCAGTGTTTGCCTGCCAGTGACGTCAGTAAATTGACTTAAAACTTGAAAGGGTTTGTTAAATAATACTAACTTGCTCATTAGTTGAACGAATTGGATAAGTTTTGTGGTATTTTATACTTATTAAATAGTTAAGACAAAATTAAAGGCACGGGTTATGAGATCGATTTTTTTATTTGTTATTTTTCTCAGTATTTTACTTGCGACTCCCAGGCAATTAAAAGCTGATTCTGGGCAACCTTTCCTTACAGAAGCTCTACAAACTAAAGAAGTGTCTCCCTTTTACTATTTTTATAATAAATCAAAAATATCTCCTGAACAAATATCAAACAGAGCTAAATCAGCTGCTTTGTCTCTAGGTCGAATATTGTTCAAGAGGAGTAATGCTAAGGTATCTGGCGGATTTACTTTCATTTTTCCAAATGGACCAGAACCAAAAGCAAAAAACATTGATGCAGAACTGGGGTTTCCAATTTCTAAAAAGGCCAGAAAATTCGGTAAAGCTTTCTTTAAAAAAACATCTGTTTTTAAATGCGCTTTCTTAGTGTTTAAAGGTAAACCTGAACAAATTACCAAGGTGTGGGAACAATTAACACAATACTCCAAAGAGGCTGGGCATAAGCTATCTGGAGAGAGAAGAGCTGTTATATTAAAACCAAAAGAAGATGAAAATGTAACAATAGAATTACAACTCGGAATTTTGTAAATTATTCGTTCTGAAGAATTATTTCTTATAAGAGCCGTAATTGAGAGTCGGTTGGACTCATATCCCAGGCGGCCTTAAATTTAGCCAGCCAATTTTGCACTTTGAGAGGGTTATGTAGCAGAAGCTTACCATTCCATTGAGATTCAATAGGTCTATGATATACCTTATCGTTGTCTCCAACCACATAAGTGGAAAAATCTTTATGGGCATAATCATTATCAGTAGCTTTAACTTCAATAGAAGAGGGTAATCTCTGAATCAGGGAAATTAAACAATGGCCTTTATTAACCAGACTTCTTGAATCATGAAGAAGTATTTTTACACTTGCATTTGGCGTTGATTTACAAAAATCTAAAATAGTTTGATAAGTCTCCATATTATTTGAAATGAGAAAATCCAGATCTTTGGTATACCAACAAATAGATTTATGGCTCTCACAGAAGATTTTTTGCAATAACATACGGTTATCTGACAGACTGCTGGCTGATAACTCTGTAGTATCCTTGTCTTGGTTTTCTTTTTTATCCATGTTGCATGTATTGTACTTGGTTAATTTTTGAATTCGAAGTTAGAGATGCGCTTTGTAGGGTTCGACGGTAAATCATTTTTTGATGAGGAACTCCACCATCCATAAATACAGGGCCATCTGGTGTGAAGTTATGTTTTAAATAAAAAGAGAGGTTGTCGAAGTTTGCGTGGAGATGGAGTTCTTGATGTTTTGCTCGTTTGGATTCTTCGATTAGGGCTTCCAGAATAAGTTTTCCGACTTTTTGGCCTCGCCAGGGCATGAGTACTGCAAGCCTTCCCAGATGTCCACTGGGTTTAATTCGACCTGTTCCAATAGGAAGTCCCTCGGCATTGATTGCGAGTACATGAATGCTTTCAGGATCAAATTGATCCTGTTGATAACTGGTAGGTAAACGTTGCTCTATCACAAATACCTTGCGCCGAATGGTTTCAAGAACATTGTGATAGTCTTTCCAACCTACTGTAGTGACCCGAATCATAAACTCCCCAAGTTCAAGTTTTAAGGTTACGACAAAAAGGCAGCACCCTCTCCTATTAGTATAGACACAATATTCTGCAGTTGTCTATTATTTAGACAAATATTTAACATAAGTGGTTGATGTGAGGCTAAACAGTCTAAAATTTCCAAATTTAATTTGGGAATTTTATATATTTCACTATTAATACATATTTCTATTGTATTTTTTGTTTGAAAATAACTCATACGTGAACTTGGACTAAGCTGGAAATAAACATCCTGGCTAAAATCAATGCTTGTAGGGGGACTATCAGGGACATCTGGCCATATTTTAGGCAAAGTTGTATTAATAGCTATCGATCTGGCCACAACTTCGTCATTGGCAATCAGTGCTATGAGTTGTTGTCTTGCTTCATCTATATCATCTTGATTAATTGCCATGGAAGAAGATGGCTTTCTTAGAGCATCACCAAACCGGTATTTTTTTTCTAAATCTTGTTTATTTGATGATTCAGCGAATAGTTCAGCAACGGTTTCAATGAGATCTATCGCAGACGGTGCTCTAAAACCTATCGAACAAGTGATAGATTCCGTTATTGCTGTTCCTGAGTGTAACCAGCCAGGCGGTAGATAAAGCACATCTCCAACATCAAACACTTCATCAATTTCAGGGATGAAATCTGCAACCTGTGCCAGATCTTCAGCTGGGAATATATCTGGAAGAGCTGAAGGTTTTGCTACTTTCCAGTTTTTTTGGCCCTGAGCCTGTATTAAGAAAACATCATATTGATCGCGATGTGGACCAACACCCCCTCCAGGTGCGGCAAGACTAACCATTAAGTCATCAAGTCGCCAACGAGGGATAAAACTTACCCAGTCGAGAAAGGATTGATATTCTTCTAATAATAAATCAACTGACTGGATCAATATTGTCCAGTCTTGATCGGGTAAATTGATCAGAGTTTCTTCATCAAATGGGCCATGTTTAACCTGCCATGCTGATGCTGGGTCTGAATTATCTGAATTTGGGTTATTACTACCCTGAATCAATCGAGATTCAATTTCTTCTTCCATCGATAATCCAGCAATTTCATCTGCCGAAAGATGTTGAATTAGATCAACGGATAAAGCCCGACGAATAATACAGGGCTTTTTTTGCCAATATTCGGCCATAAATCGTTCTACAGACAAATGGCCAAGCAAAGGAGAAGATGAGTTGGTGTCAGACATAAAAGAGGTCATATAAATTATATATTTTGCGCCTGTGAAGTTGCATTGCCAATATAGTTTGCGGGTGTCATTTCTTTTAAACGCGTTTTAACAGCATCAGGAAGTTCCAGTTTGTCGATAAAAACGGCTAAATCAGCTTGGTTAATTCGCTTTCCGCGGGTCAGTTCCTTAAGTTTCTCATAAGGTTTTTCGATACCATAACGACGCATGACGGTTTGAACAGGCTCAGCAAGAACTTCCCAGTTTTGGTCAAGTTCGGCCAATAAGTGGGTTTCATTAACTTCTAGCTTGCTAATACCTTTTAGAGTTGATTGATAAGCAATCAGGCTGTGACCAACACCTGTGCCTAAGGCTCTTAGAGCTGTTGAATCTGATAAATCCCGTTGCCATCTTGATACCTGTAACTTGCTGCCTAGATGAATAAAGAGTGCGTTGGCTATACCGATATTACCCTCAGAGTTTTCAAAATCAATGGGATTTATCTTGTGAGGCATAGTTGATGAACCAATTTCACCCGCAATGGTTTTTTGTTTGAAGTGGCCCAGAGCAATATACCCCCAAACATCACGATTGAAATCGAGCAAAATATTGTTGAATCTTGTGAGAACATCATAATATTCTGCAACACAATCATGCGGCTCAATTTGCGTAGTATAGGGGTTCCAGACTAACCCCAGGTTTTCGACAAAACCTTGAGCTATGTTTTGCCAGTCTAAATCAGGGTAAGCTGATAAGTGAGCGTTATAGTTTCCGACAGCACCATTAATTTTCCCTGTGACTTCAACCTTTAAGAATTGAGCTTTTTGACGTTCTAATCGAGCGACCACATTAGCCATTTCTTTACCCAGAGTAGTAGGAGAAGCTGGTTGACCGTGTGTTCTTGACATCATAGGTTGTTCAGCATAGTCGTGAGCTATGGTTCGAATAGCGCTTAAAACTTCATCAAATGCAGGTATGATTACTTCATGTCGTGCTTCATTAAGCATTAATCCATAAGAGAGGTTGTTAATATCTTCCGAGGTACAGGCAAAATGAATAAATTCATTTACCGCTGTTAGTTCTGGTAGAACAGCAACTTTTTCTTTTAAGAAATACTCTACAGCTTTAACATCATGATTGGTTGTTCGTTCAATGGTTTTAATACGAAGAGCATCTTCTTCTGAAAAATCATTTAAAATAGCTTCGAGGTGTGAATTAGCAGCCTCACTAAATTTAGGGACCTCTACAATGTCAGGACAATTAGCTAACATCTGTAACCATCTGATTTCTACGATTACTCGAAAACGAATCAGACCATATTCACTAAAAACAGGGCGAAGGCTGGCAGTTTTTGAACCATAACGACCATCGACTGGGCAAATGGCTGTCAATGTAGACAGTTCCATGGAGTATCCTCATAGATTTATTTGGGTTTAAAAGGGAAAGAGCGATTGACATAATTTTAACCTAAAGTGAGTCTAATGGCACCTTTATTGAGTGAGTTTGAAAAAAGTTGATTGAATTTTAAAAACTCTGTTAATAGCTAGTTCAAATAAGTACCTATTTTTGTTATAATTATGATTTATCCGTCCAACTATTTTCTTACGACTTAATGAGAATTTAAAAGCCAATTATCTTAGTTAACTATCAAAATAATGTAGAGTCACTTTTGACAAAACAAGAGGAATGAAGAGTGTTAAAAGCTTATCGTGAACATGTCGCAGAACGTGCCAAGCAAGGCATTGTCCCACAACCACTATCAGCCGAACAGGTTGCTGATTTAGTTGAATTGCTTAAAAATCCTCCAGCTGGTGAAGAAGATTTTTTGGTAGATTTATTAACTAATAGAATTCCGGCAGGTGTTGATCAAGCCGCTTATGTTAAAGCTGGGTTTTTATCAGCTATCGCCAAAGATGAAGTGATTTCACCATTAGTGAGTAAAGAGAAGGCTGTTAAATTACTTGGCACCATGCTTGGTGGTTATAACATAGCAACTCTTGTTGAATTACTTGATGATGCACAATTAGGTGTTTTGGCTACAGAGCAACTCAAGCATACCTTACTCATGTTTGATGCTTTCCATGATGTTTCAGAAAAAGCTAAAGGCGGAAATGAGAATGCTAAGGCTTTAATTTTAAGCTGGGCAGAAGCCGAATGGTTTACCAGTCGTGCTAAATTGGCTGACAAAATCACTTTAACGGTATTCAAAGTACCGGGCGAAACCAATACCGATGATCTCTCACCTGCACAAGATGCCTGGTCACGCCCTGACATTCCCTTTCATGCATTAGCCATGTTGAAAAATGAACGTCCAGGCCTTGAAGGAAATGCACTTGAAACCATTGCATCCTTAAAAGAAAAAGGCCACCCCGTTGTTTATGTGGGTGATGTTGTAGGAACAGGTTCTTCAAGAAAGTCAGCAACAAATTCTGTGCTTTGGTTAATGGGTGATGATATTCCTGCCATACCTAATAAACGGGCAGGTGGGTTTTGTTTAGGTAGTGCTATTGCTCCTATTTTCTTCAATACCATGGAAGATGCTGGTGCTTTACCGGTTGAATTGGATGTTTCTGCTCTTCAAATGGGTGATGTGATTGATTTATATCCTTATGAAGGAAAAGTTGAAAAAAATGGTGAAGTTGTATCCACTTTTGAATTAAAAACCCAGGTTTTATTAGATGAAGTTCAAGCCGGTGGTCGTATTCCACTTATAATCGGCCGTGGTTTAACGGCCAGAGCTCGTGAATTTATGGGATTAGAGCCTTCTACATTATTCCGACCAGCCACTAAGGTTGCCGCATCAGACAAAGGTTATTCTTTAGCGCAAAAAATGGTGGGTAAAGCTTGTGGTGTAGCTGGTGTTCGTGCTGGTGAATACTGTGAACCTAAAATGACCACTGTAGGTTCTCAAGATACAACTGGCCCGATGACACGTGATGAACTAAAAGATCTGGCCTGTTTAGGTTTTTCAGCAGATCTTACCATGCAATCTTTTTGTCATACTGCAGCTTATCCAAAACCTATTGATATTGACAATCAACACACATTACCCGACTTCATTATGACGCGTGGCGGTGTTTCACTTCGTCCAGGTGACGGTATTATCCACAGTTGGTTAAATCGTATGTTATTGCCAGATACTGTTGGTACAGGCGGAGACTCACATACCCGTTTTCCTTTAGGTATTTCTTTTCCTGCTGGATCAGGTCTGGTTGCTTTTGCAGCAGCTACTGGAGTCATGCCTCTTGATATGCCAGAGTCTGTTCTGGTTCGATTTAAAGGTGAAATGCAAACTGGTATTACTTTACGAGATCTGGTTAATGCTATTCCTTATGCTGCGATCCAACAGGGTTTATTAACGGTTGAGAAGAAGGGTAAGAAAAATATTTTCTCTGGACGGATCCTTGAAATTGAAGGTCTACCTTCTTTAAAGGTTGAACAAGCTTTTGAATTGTCAGATGCTTCGGCTGAACGTTCCGCTGCGGGTTGTTCTATCAAACTAAATCAAGAACCCATTATTGAATATCTAAATTCTAATATTACCATGTTAAAATGGATGATTGATGAAGGATATGGTGACCCCAGAACCCTGTCACGTCGCATTGAAGCTATGCAAAACTGGTTAGCCAATCCTGAACTATTAGAAGCAGACTCTGATGCTGAATACGCTGCTGTGATAGAAATTGATCTCAATGAAATAAAGGAACCTATTGTAGCCTGTCCTAATGATCCTGATGATGTAAAAAAACTATCTGATGTTGCTGGTACACATATTGATGAAGTGTTTATTGGTTCATGTATGACTAATATTGGCCACTACCGTGCTGCAGGTAAATTGCTTAGTAAAACCAGTAGCATTCCTACACGTTTGTGGATAGCGCCTCCAACCAAAATGGATGAACATCAACTGATGGAAGAGGGGTATTATAATATCTATGCTACAGCAGGTGCTAGAACAGAAATGCCTGGTTGCTCACTATGTATGGGTAATCAGGCCAGAGTTGCAGCAGGCAGCACCGTTGTTTCAACTTCAACTCGAAACTTCCCTAACCGTCTTGGTGATGGTGCAAATGTTTATCTGTCATCAGCTGAACTGGCCGCAATTACCAGCATTGTTGGCAGTCTACCTACAGTTGAACAATATATGGAATACATGAAAGATATTGATGCCATGTCAGATGAAATTTATCGTTATCTAAACTTCCACGAAATAGCTTCTTATCAAAAATCAGCTGCGGCAGTAACGATCCCTGTAGAAAACAAAGTGGTTGTTGGAGAATAATGAGTCATTTTTGGAAGAATTTTAGTAACTATTCAGCTTACCCCTAAAATGAGCCATTTCATCGTTCAAAAATGGTCAAATAATTGAGTATACTCACATTTTTTGCCTCGAACTGGCTCATTTTAGAGGCAACCTGAACAGCTACGGGCACATTTAACAACTCGCTGAGTAGTTACGAATTTTAAATTACTAAATGCTTAAGGATGGGCATTTAGTAATTTATATCAAAGAATCTATTTATCATTATTATCTTTAATTTTAGTTAATTGTCGATTGTTCTTGAAGTTCTTTTTAATTTAATAATAACCCCGTTTCTATTAAATTATTTTTAATCGCATCTGCTAATTTTTTATACCCTTTTGCATTAAGATGAATAGTGTCAGATTTTAAACGACTATCTGATAACAAATCGGTTAAAGGATCTTCAAGCAGAGGGATGTTAAGTTCTTGTGCAATTTCCTGGTAGATGGGGGATGGTGAGAGAATTAGAGAAGGTTCTGGAACCGCAATAAGTAATACCTCGCTTCCAGAATTTTTTATTAGTTCTATCATGCTAATAAGATTCTGTTTGATCAAGTGTTCGTCAATTCGGCGGATAAAATCGTTACCACCAAGACAGAGCAGAACCAAATCTGGTTGATATTGAGTTAATACGGAAGGTAGCCTTTTTAGCCCCGCATTTGTTTGTTCACCCGAAACACCTGAGCCAATAACTTCAAAAGGAACGATATTATTAAGTCTGTTTGGATAATTCTCAACACTTTTAGCACCGACACCAACAGTCAGACTGTCTCCAAAAGCAACAACTACTGAACCATCAGGCAGAGGCTCAAGTTGTCGAGCTGAATTACAACTGAATAAAACAAAGATTGAAACAAATGTGACAAACCATTTCATTAGGAAACATTGTCGCAGAAACCAGTGAAATAGCGATTTTTTTGGGTTAATCATTGCCATAGAAAATGTTAGAATTCGTCCAATAGAATTTTTAAGGTTTATAGGATACAACATAAATGGCATGCGTTAGCATATTTGTAGGAACAGTTTTCGGAAAAGCCGAAGATGTGGCTGAGGTTGTAAAGAATGAACTGTCTGATAAAGGACATTCTCCTAAGCTTTTTATGCCAGGAAGCATAAAGGATTTTATAGAAGCAGAAGCCATTTTGATCTGTACGTCTACAACGGGCTGCGGTGATATACCTGCTGAATTAGAAGAAATTTTCTATCAATTAAAAGAACAATTTCCACTATTAACATCAAAAAAATTTGGAGTTATTAGCCTGGGAGATAGTTCGTATGGTGATACTTTTTGTGGTTCTGGTGTTAAATTTGATGCTTTATTAGAAGAATTAACCGCATTCAGATCTGCTTCTCTTCTTAAAATCGATGCTTGTGAAACTGCTGAGCCTGAAAAATGGGCTTTGGAGTGGTTACCCGGTTTTTATAACAACCTATAACAGCAATCTATAAAACACTTATAATTTAAGGCATTTGCTTTTTTAAATCTGGAAATTAACTATGTGGCTACTTCTTGCAGCATTATTCGCGACGATTATCGGGCCACCTATTTACGCGCTTGCTAAACAAAACGCCGCATTAAAAAAATCTACCGATACCTTTATCCTGATCGTGACCGCAGGGATTATTATTTTTCAGGTTTTACCTGAAACTTTTGCAGAACTTGGAATTTGGAGCATCGTTTTAGCCATTGTTGGAACAGGGTTACCCGGCGTAATTGAGTTTTTATTTCGTAAAGCTGCTCAAAAAACACACTTATTGACCCTGACTCTGGGAGTTTTAGGATTAATGCTTCATGGTGTTGTCGATGGTTGTGCGTTGACCCTGGCAGATTATAATAATACTGGGGGAAAACTATTGCCCATAGCCATCTTATTACATAGAACCCCAATAAGTTTAACACTGTGGTGGTTGGTAAAACCCGAATTTGGAACAAGGGTGGCTTTGATGGTGATAATGACGTTATTGTTGGGAACAATCCTGGGTTATTTATATTCAGAACAGCTGATCACAAGCCTTCAACAACCCTCATTTATGGCATTTGAGGCCTTGGTTGCCGGCACTTTGTTACATGTCCTGTATCACCGTCCAGGCCATCAACATGAGCATCATCAAAACTCAGGTTCTCATAAACATGAGCAAACACAGCTTGTCATTGACAAACCCATGATAATTGGAAGTTTATTAGCCCTTTTTACCATTATCATACTATTAAATTTACATGAAATAGTTGGCTAACTAAAACTTATATCCGTGATATCTGAAACACCTGCATTTCAGATATCACGGGTATATAACCCCATTTTAATCGTAAACCCATAGGAATTATTATGTCCCACAAAATTCTTCTGATGTTAGAAATGCAAAATGAAATGAACACAAAAGTACATCCTCAATGGATTGAGCAGAATTTCGCCTGGGATCGTGCCATTTGGATTGAATGTGCGGAACTGATGGATCATCACGGTTGGAAATGGTGGAAAAAACAGCAACCTGATATTGAGCAAATAAAATTAGAATTGGTTGATATCTGGCATTTTGGATTAAGCTTATTGATTCAAACAAGTACTGTAACAAAAGAGTTGTCTGCAAAAATCGCAGATGAACTTGCTTTAGAAAGCCATTCAGAAGATTTTTTAAAAACGGTAGAAGATTTTTCAAGTAATACATTAAATGAAAAACAGTTTTCTGTTCCGTTGTTTTCAAAAATGTTGGTTGGCATGGGAATGGATCTTGACAATCTGTTTAAATCTTATGTGGGTAAAAATGTTCTTAATTTTTTCAGACAGGATCATGGTTATAAGGATGGAACATATATCAAAGTTTGGAATGGAAAAGAAGATAATGAACATCTGGTTGAGATTTGTGAAGTACTTGATAGTAATAGCGACAACTTTAAAGGTGATTTATATAAAAATCTGGAAAATCGATATCAGGAAATAAATTAACCTCAACTCGGGATAATTGGCTCAATTGACAGAAGGTAGGGAGGAGAAGGGCAGTACAATTAACGCCTACTCCACCTCCAACCTGTCAGTTTGAATTACCTTGTTGGAATAAAGGTTATTTGAATTTGATTGGAGGAGGCTGCTTTACAGCATTAGTTTTATCTCTCTCATTTATCTCATCTTTTACTGCTGTTAGAGGCTCAAGAGTCAAGTCAGAGGCTATATCTGGTATGGATGTTTTGCTTGTTGTTTCTTTTTTTGATTCAGCTATTTGTTTTTCAGGCTTATCAAGTGCTGGTAATGTATTGATTAAATCATCAAACTCTTCTTCATGCCCCTCTAAACTTAAATTACTTTCAGGCACTTCAGAACCATCCTCAGATAGTTGGATCCTCAGTCTTAAGTTGTTCATAGAATCGGCATTTTTCAATGCTTCATCAAGGGTTATTTTTCCTGCATCATAAAGCTTATAAAGGGCTGTATCAAAGGTTTGCATTCCAATATTTTCAGATTTGAGCATAACTTCTTTAATTTCATCAACTTTCCCATTTTTGATCAAATCACAAACTCTAGGTGTACCCAGTAAGATTTCAATAGCAGCACAGCGTTTACCATCAACTGTTGGGATCAGTCTTTGTGAAATAAAACCCTTCAGGTTTAGTGAGAGATCAAGAAATAGCTGTTTGTGACGTTCTTCCGGAAAAAAATTGACGATTCTATCAAGTGCTTGATTTGAATTATTGGCATGCAAAGTTGAAATACATAAATGACCAGTTTCAGCAAAGGCTAATGCATGCTCCATAGTTTCACGACTACGGATTTCTCCAATTAAAATTACATCCGGTGCCTGTCTGAGCGTGTTGACTAACGCATCTTCATAACTGTCAGTGTCTACGCCAACTTCTCGTTGATTGACGATAGATTTCTTATGTTTATGTACAAATTCAACAGGATCTTCGATAGTAATGATATGACCTGCTGAATGGGTGTTTCTATAGTCGATTAAAGATGCCAGTGAAGTTGATTTTCCTGAGCCTGTAGCTCCTACAAATAATAACAACCCATTTTTCTTCATTACAAGCTCTGTTAACATGCGGGGCAGGTTAAGATCTTTATAGCTGGGGATATCAACTTTTATAGAACGTATAACCATTGAGGTTTGATTTCGCTGTTTGAAAATATTCACTCGAAATCGTCCAATACCCGGTTCAGAAATAGCAAGATTCATTTCAGGCTTATGTGCAAATTCTGCGATTTGTTCTTCGTTCATTAAAGTATTGGCCATTTCATTGACCTCATCCACTTTTAATGGTCTTTTACTGATTGGTTGTAATTTACCGTGGAATTTTGCACTTATTGGTGCGCCAGTAGATAGATAAATATCTGATCCATCTTTGTCGACCAACAGTTTTAAATAGGGTTTTAAATTCATTCTAAACTCCTGAGGGAGTAGGTTCGTAGTAGCCTGAACAACAATTAATCATAATTTTATAATCTGGGACAATATACCCGTGATACCTGGAAATGCGGGATTTCAGAGTTTCAGTGGAAAGTCAGGTCAAGGCGTCGCTCGTAGAGAATGACTGGTCATTTTCAAGAGCGACAACGAAGGACTGGCTTTCCACTGAAACTCCCAGAGCTCAAGCCAATAAGCGCCCATCTTCTTTGTTTTGAAAGCTGGATTTAGAATAACTAATACTGCACTTTCGAGCCTCGAATATGGACGCTTCTTGACTTGCTGAAACCCGCATTTCCAAGTATCACGGGTATAGATACTCAAAGTATAGTGGAATTTTTGAGATTAATATCATTGTATACAGAAAATTGAGTGGAAAAATGGGCAAAAAAAAGCCCAGTAAAGTAGTGCCTTACCAGGCTGTTTATTGGGTAAGTTTAAATCTACCAGATTTTGACTCTTTTTTCAGGTGCTATGTACATCTTGTCACCTTCTTTAACGTCAAAAGCTTCATAGAATTGAGGCATATTTGCAAGGGCACCTATGGCTCTAAACATTCCAGGTGAATGTGGATCTGTAGCCACTCTGTTTCTTAACGCTTTATCACGCATTTTTCCACGCCAGATTTGACCAAAACCCAGGAAGAAACGTTGATCTCCGGTCAGCCCATCAATAATGGGGGCCTCTTGTCCGTTTAAAGACTTCTTATAGGCACGGTAAGCAATTGTTACACCTGAGAGATCACCGATATTTTCACCCAAAGTTAATTCACCATTGACGTTCAGATCATCAAACACTTTATAGCCAGAATACTGGGTTACCAAACTTCCTGAACGTTTCTGAAATTCATCAAGATCAGTATCAGACCACCAGTTTTTAAGGTTTCCATCTCCATCATATTTACTACCCTGATCATCAAAACCATGCCCCATTTCATGGCCAATAACGGCACCAATACCACCATAATTTACCGCATCATCTGCTTCCATATTGAAAAATGGGGGTTGAAGTATCGCTGCAGGAAATACAATTTCATTTCTTGAAGGATTGTAATAGGCATTAACTGTCTGTGGAGTCATACCCCATTCCCATTTTTTAATAGGGCCGCCTAATTTATCTAATTGTTTTTGATGACTTACTTTTCTGGCAGAAACAATATTACCAACCAAGTTAGAAGCATCGATATTTAGAGCGCTGTAGTCTTGCCACTTATCGGGATAACCAATTTTGGGGGTAAATGCGGCAAGCTTTACCTTAGCCATTTTTTTAGTTTCGGCAGACATCCACTCTAAATCTTCTATACTTTTACCGTAAGCTGAACGAAGGTTTTCTACTAAAACACCCATTCGGGATTTGGCTTCTGGTTTAAAGTGTCGTTTTACATAAAGTTCGCCAATTAACTCACCTAAACTACGATTGACAGTACTAACAGCTCGTTTCCAGCGAGGTTTCTGTTCCTGGGCGCCATTAAGTGTTCTAGAGTAAAAATCAAAATTCTGATCATCTAATTCAGTATTCAACATAGAAGAATAAGTGTTAATGAGATTCCAACGGCTGAAAGTTTGCCAGTCAGTTAAAGAAGTACTTGCAAACACCTTATTAAAACCTTCGAGATAACCCGGCTGGTTGATAATGATACTTTCTTCATTTTCAGCACCTTGGGCTTTCAGGTAAGCTTGCCAGTTAAAATCGGAGCCTAGTTTAGTTAGTTCTGCAATTTGAAATTTGTTATATCGCTTTTCACTATCTCTACTTTCTACTCTGGTCCAATGGTGCTCCGCTAATTTTGTTTCAAGCTCCATAATCGTTTGAGCTGCTTTATTTCCATCTTTCAGGCCGGCCATATCGAACATTTTTTCAATATGAGCCACATAAGCGGTACGAATAGATTTAAACCTTTCTTTATCATTAAAATAATAATCACGATCAGGTAAACCTAATCCATTTTGCCAAATATGAGTAGAGTAACGAGTAGAATCTTTGCCATCTATGCTCACATAGAAAGCTAAGGGGGAACTAATTCCAACTATCTCACCCTGTGCGAAATAACTTGCAAGTTCGCCTTTTGACTTAATTGCATCAATTTGAGCCAAAAATGGAGCAATAGGTTGAACGCCGAGCTCGTTTAATTTGTCGGTGTTCATAAATGAGCGATAAAGATCGCCAATTTTTTGTTCAGTACTGCCTTCGGCCAGTTTTTCTTTACTGGCGACTTCGTTGATAATGGCTTTTACATCTTCATCTGACTTATCTCGAAGATCATAAAATGCACCAATTGTTGTTTTGTCGGGAGGTATTTCAGCGTTCTTCTGCCATGCACCATTTACATAGTTATAAAAATTATCCTGTGGTCGAGTTTCTTTATCGAAATTGCTGAGCTCAATACCTGAGCTTAATACCACTTTAACAGCCTCTTTTACTGGTTCTGCGACCTTATGCGTGTGCTCTTCGTGAGTAGCCGATTTAGGATCTGATGCTTTATCACATGCCGATAAAGCAAATAAAGAGGTACATAGAACCCCAGTTAACAATGATTTCATGGGAAAAACTCCATTAAAAGTGTATTTGAAATTTTTTGGCCTATAGATACTACTGACAACTTCTCAGGATTACCAGTAGTTGTCTTATCTTGTTACAAGTATTTTTAGTAGGGTCCAACTTTTAAGCTGATTAATATACAACTAATCATTTATAATGTTTGGTATCAGTGGAGTTAAATTTACTTTAGGTGCAGATTGCTCGTTTCAAAAGCAATCTAATTACCTGTATTTTGTAGGGATACTTGTTCCAGACGTAATCTATGCACCTGCTACCTGTAGTCATTACCCAAAGCACTCTGAAATGAGGCATAATGAATGATTAAGGGCATATACTTGATTAGGTCATTTTTAAGTGTTTATGGTTAAATTTTTTCAATATTTAAAACAATATGTAAAAAAAACTATATAATTGGCTTAACACCCTATATTAAAAATAGAATTTATCTTAGACTGGACAGCTTGGAATGAAATTAATATAACTGTTTGTGGTGGTCTCTTAATATGAGCAAAACATCAACCAGAAGACTTACCATTTAAATCATAAATAATCAGACTTATTAAAAGTTATGCGGAGGATCCTGACCATATGTATGCCAGCACACCAAAAATTCTCATAGTTGAAGATGAAATTACTGCTAGAACTTTATTAGAGGAATATTTGACTCAGGAAGGCTGGCAGGTTGAGACCAAAGACTGCGCTGCCGGTGTATTAGAGCTATTATATGAAATTGACTTTGACCTCATTTTCCTCGATAGACGCCTTCCTGATGGTGATGCATTGACGCTGTGTCGTGAGATAAGGGCCAAATCTCCAATTGGTATTATCTTTACCACTGCTTTGACTGAAGATATAGAAAAAGTAGTTGGCCTGGAAAATGGCGCAGATGCTTATATGTGTAAACCTTTAGCTATGAGAGAGTTGGTTGCATTAAGTCGTAACCTGATTAGCCGTGTACAGTCTCAAAAAGGCGCTATAAAGATCCAAGCTTCAATTAACCAATGTCAAATTTATCAGTTTAACAACTGGAGCTTTGATGCATCCAGACACAAATTAGAATCATCCACAGGCAAAATCGAAACATTAACTAAAAGTGAATGTCTTTTACTTAAAAACTTTGTCAAAAACCAGGGTAAATTCATTGAGCGTGAAAATTTGCTTAAAACCCCAAACGAACCTTCTCTGAAAGAAAATGATTCAAGTCAAAATACCCGAAGTATTGATGTACTTGTTGCCAGATTACGTCAAAAGTTAAAAACTGTTTCAGGTAACGATGAGAGTATAGTGACTCAATATGGGGGTGGTTATATGTTTACTGAAATTCCCAAACAAGTCGATGAGACTTCTTCCTGAGCATCATTTGAACTATCTCCAGGTCATTTTTTTGACATGTTTTTTTGTGGGAACAGTCTCGGCCAGTAACCTACCATCTTCAGACTTGAACACTCCTTCAAACGAGTATTTTATCAGTTATGAGATGAATGTTCTTGATCTGACTCAGAGCTTAGTTAGCGAAGAAACTAACGATATTATCGAGACAAAGTTAGAATTTCAGCTTTTTGATATAAGTACTCTTTATTTGCCCATCACCCAAACTTACCTTTATCAAATACTGCTATTGATCGGATTTTTAGTGGGTTTTGCTATTTATCATATGATTGTGTTTTTATGTAATCAACTAGACTATCCCTATATAATCCTTTCAACAGAGAGTCTTTTGTTTGCTACATTAACTTACATACCCTTTATAGTCGTCACAAGTGTTTTGAGCAAAGAACAATTGGAGACTATTTTTAGACTACAATTTTTTATTCTATGGTGGATATTTCCATTATATTTCATATTTCTAAAACATCTATATCTTAAAAATTTAAGCCTTCAATTCTTTCGAATTTCACTTCTGCTTGCTTTAGTCATGAGTTTTTTAACTCTAACCTTATCTTTTACATATTTTAACTATATTTTAACGAGTTTACTGGTAATTAATTTCTTACAGTTATTGTATATTGTAAAAGAGATCATCAATAATCCACGTATTCAAGTGCTTTTCCCTGGTATTTCTATTGCAGCAAGTGTTCTGTTGGTACTTATTGTCAGCTTTGATATTAATTGTTATTTAGCTAATAACTGTAGCTTGCTGGCGACTTATATAGCAGCGATTTCCTGGGTTTTCATACACACACTCATATTGTCAACTAAAAACTATCAATCATTAACTAATGAAAAGAGGGCTTCCAATCAATTGTTTAAAATGGTTCAGGAGCAATCAAATGAACTACATGAGAAAGTCCAGGCCTTAAAAATAGTTAACCACAAATTAGAAATTCAAAGTACAGAAAAATCTAATTTCCTTGCCACGCTGAGTCATGAATTAAGAACACCGATGAATGGCGTCTTAGGTGCATCTCAGGCTTTAAGCTTTTCTAAGCTTGAACCAGGCGATAAAACCCTCGTAGATCTCATTTTACATACTGGGAAAAACATGAATACCATGCTCGAACAGTTATTAGATTATTATCGAGTAGAACAGGGAGATATTAAGCTGGTCAAGAAAAATTTTAACATGAATATTTTGTTAACTAACACGATTAAATTATTACAACCTCAAGCTTTAGAAAAAGGTTTAGAACTTAAATATATAGGTGAAAATGTACCTGACTGGGTGTTAGGAGATGAATTAAGGTTACAACAAATACTACTAAATTTGCTCAGTAACGCGATTAAATATACTAAACAAGGAGAGATTTCACTTAAAGTAAATTCAGAAATTAAAAACTTCCAATACAGCATGATTTTTGATGTAGAAGATACAGGTAAAGCTATACCTGATGATTTAGCATTAACAATTTTTAAAAGTTATTACCAAATAGAACAACAACAAACGAAAAAAATTACAGATCCGCATTTTTTAGGTGTAGGGTTAGGCTTGTCTGTTTGTCAGTTTTTAGTTGAAAAATTAGGCGGAACAATTAAATTGGAGTCAAATAAACAAGAAGGAAACTGTTTTAGAGTTGAACTCTCATTTCCTTTCTCTAAAAAAATTAAAACAGATGAAGTTACAATGCCTGTCGTTTGTAAGAAAATACTTCTAGTCGATGATGATCCACTAAATCATCAGGTCATGTCATCACTTTGTGAAAAATTGGAACAACAATTAACATCTGCATATTCTGGAGAACAGGCTCTGGAACTTATCAATAACAACTTCGATTTGGTATTAATTGACGTACATATGCCAGATATGACAGGTGAAGAATTAGTTTCACATTTACGAGCATATCCAGATGCAGAAATAAGAAATCTGCCATTATTTGCATTTACTGCCAGCCTGTTGCCTGAGGATGTAGCGCATTATAAGTTAGTATTTGATGGAGTTCTTGCTAAACCTATAATGCTAGAACAATTTCACGAATTAATTACTGATCAAACAGATGTTTCTTTTCATGAAACCAATACGGAATTTCAATCTCTTGTCCAAATTAAAAAAGATTTGGGTGATAATGCTGTGCAAAAAATTGTTAGAGATGGTAGATTGTCTATGGACGAATCGATAACAAAAATAAAAGCATACTATAGGACTCAAGAATTAAATAAAATCATTGAATATTCTCACCGGTTGAAAGGCGCAGCAATAACTTTGGGGCTTTCAGAACTTTCAAATCTAGCCCAACGTTGGGAGAAAAATGGCAGAGGAAATTTATCTGAGTTAGATGACTGTTACAAATCCTCAATCGCTAGATTTGATCAATACCTTGCAGAGCTCTATGAGTTTGAACCAACTTAATAAATTAAATTTTGATAATAGCTTTATTCAAAAGCTTCCAGCTGATATTGAAATTCAGAATTTTTGTCGTGTTGTTGAATCATGCTGTTATTCCAGTGTTTCTCCTCTTCAACCTTCTAATCCTGAACTGGTAGCTTATTCAATTCAAGCAGCAAAGTTGATTAATTTAAACCAGACTGATTGTCAATCAACCTCATTTTTGTCTATATTTTCAGGTCAAAAATTACTTGAGAAAATGGAGCCCTATGCCATGTGTTATGGTGGGCATCAATTTGGACATTGGGCTGGGCAACTAGGCGATGGAAGAGCGATTAATCTTGGTGAAGTTATTAACTCCAATGATGTACGTTGGGTACTTCAATTAAAAGGAACTGGACCAACGCCTTATTCAAGATATTCTGATGGTTTGGCAGTGCTACGCTCATCAATTAGAGAGTTTATTTGTAGTGAAGCCATGTATCATCTGGGAATTCCTACCACACGTGCATTAAGTTTAATTTTAACTGGTAATACTGTTGTTAGAGACATGTTTTATGATGGTAATCCTAAATCTGAATCAGGTGCTATTGTTTGTCGGCTATCTCCTTCTTTTATTCGTTTTGGAAGTTTTGAAATTTTTGCTGCTCAAGGTGATATCAAAACTTTACGTAAATTAGTCGATTACTGCATAAACACGGATTTTCCTCATCTTGGTGAGCCAAATGTAGAGGTCTATTTAAAGTGGTTCGACGAAGTCTGTCAGAAGACTACCTCACTCATTGTGCATTGGATGCGAGTAGGCTTTGTACATGGTGTTATGAATACAGATAACATGTCAATACTCGGTTTAACTATTGATTATGGCCCTTATGGCTGGTTAGACAACTATGATCCCAACTGGACACCGAATACCACAGATCTACAACATAAAAGGTACTGTTTCGGCAACCAGGCTTCAATTGCATTATGGAACCTTACCCAACTCGCTAATGCTATTTATCCATTAATAGAACAGGCTGAACCATTAAAACAAACATTGTCAAATTTTAACAATAATTATCAGAAACAATGGCACCAAATGATGGCAAAAAAACTAGGTTTCAGTGAGTTTATCGCCGAGACGGATGAAGTTATCATTCATGAACTGTTAGAAATACTCTCTGTTATTGAAACAGATTGGACATTGTTTTATCGACAATTGTCTAAAGTGCCTTGTGAGATCATTACGCAAACTGATAAAGAGTTATTTTCGACAATGATAGATGCTTACTATCATCCTGAAGAAATTTCAGCAAGTTATCGTGAGCGTATGACAGGATGGTTGCGAACTTATCAACGTCGTATATTACTAAACTCTGTTTCAACGGACGCTCGTATAAAACAAATGAACTCAGTCAACCCAAAATTTGTCTTCAGAAACTATCTGGCTCAGTTAGCCATTGATAAAGCGGAACAGGGTGACTATTCTATGATTGAAGAACTGTTAGAAGTGTTATCAGATCCTTATGCAGAACAACCTGATAAAAAGTTCTATGCTGAGAAAAGACCTGAATGGGCGAGACATAGAGCTGGTTGTTCTATGTTATCTTGTAGCTCTTGATGAAAAATGGTTAATTGTAAGGCAAGAATTAACCTGGTTTATACTCATTCTATTGAAATCCGCATCTTGAAGTGGCACGGGTATATGTATCGTTATCTGGCTTTAAATAGAATAACTTCTCCTGTATGCTCCGTATGTCCTGGATCGTAAAACTGGAACACTAGAAGTGGATAAGTATCAAGTTACAGTGCAGACTTTTAATAAATTAGCACAACAATATCAAGATAAGTATATGGAGATGGAGCTGTACAATAATACTTATGATATTTTTTGCGATTTGATTAGTAATGACCGTGCTGAAATTTTAGAGATAGTTTGTTCATTATGGCAAAGATTAAATTTAAGGTTTAATTAACAGACATAGCCAATTAAATCAGTTTGGTCTAATATGATAATAACACTCCTATTAATTTATCTTAATTATTCCAATTTATTGTAAAATATTATTTGATCTGGACTTGGGATAAGAATAGCCGAAATACTATTAAATATTAGTAAGTTATAAATAATTAAGCGTTCAATGGGGTTTTATTACAGAGTTAAAATGAGTCCAGTGCAAGTATTTTAGTAGTTATCAAGGCGGACTAGCGTAGCAATAGAGTGCTATTGGTAGATAGTTCAACGCAGAGAACCGCTAAAATAGTTGTGCTGGGTGGCTGTTCTTATCACGAGTTCAGGTTATTTACTGCTCAAATGCATAATATTAAACCAAAGTTATCTCCTGAGGGTATTGCTTACTGGAAGGCTGGTGATAAAGGATCATCCATCCTGTTAATTATGGGTTTTGGTATGTCTGGTTTAGCATGGGAACAGCAGTTTATGGAAATAGCTAAACATCACCAGGTAGTTTGTTATGATCATCTTGGTTTAGGAAAAAGCAAACCTATTACAGATCAAGCTATAAGCATGGAGTCTATGGCACAACACGCATTATCATTGATGGATCATATGCAATGGAAGTCTGCCCATATTGTAGGGATCTCTATGGGGGGGATGATAGCACAACACTTGACTCTACTCGCACGGGAAAGAGTAAGAACTCTTACATTAATTGCCACCTCAGCAGGTGGTTTGTTATCACTTATACCTAAGTTACAAGGGTTAATTGGTTTCTGGAAGGTATCTTTAGCCAAAACTGCAGAGCAACGTCTAATAGGGCTACAATCATTGTTGTTTCCTGCTGAATACAGAGCCGATTATACAAAGAAGTCTTACCAAAAAATGATAGCTATCTATGGATACGATGCACCAAAAAAGATTCGGTTAGAGCATTTAAAAGCAATCTTTAAGCATAAAACCGTAAAATCTTTACATCAATTAGCTGATGTTAAAGTTACTATTATCAGCCCGAGTCAGGATATATTAATACATCCAAAACAAAGTCTAAGGCTTCATCAACTTATACCCAATTCCAAATTGCTACATTATCACAGTGCAGGGCACGGGGTTATTACTCAATGTGCAATCAAACTAAATCAAGAGCTGTTAGAACTCTTTGCTGGCTTTGACGCTATTAATAGTCAATAAAAAATTTGTTTAGAATGCTCTAATTTAGATGTTGCTAATATAATTGAATTCCTCTAAAATACAGGCTAATACATAATAAATTAGGTTCGTATAACAACATGTCTAATCGATTAATCACTATGGCTTTGTCAAAACCATTATGGATTTATGGCATATTATTATTGGTGACACTGATTTCGGCTTCATTGATGGTAAACATCAAAATTGATACCGATCCCGAAAACATGTTGTCAAAGGATGAACCTGCTCGAGTTTTCCATAACCAGGTCAAAAAAGAATTTTTACTCAATGATCTGATTGTTGTGGGTGTAAAAACGATAAAACACGAGACAATTTATAATCCCCAATCATTGTCAGATTTAAAAAAATTGACTGACTCTATCTTAGCGATTGAAGGGGTTAATCATGCCGATGTGAATGCCTTATCTACAATTGATAATATTGAACAAATTGACCCTGGCACCATCCGTTTTGAATGGATGATGTCAAAATCTCCAAAAACTCAGCAAGATGCCGTTGAATTAAGCAACAAGGCTAAACGTTTACCTTTTGTGGTTAATAGTCTGGTATCAGGCGACGAAAAGGCAGCCACAATATATGTCCCTATCTATGATAAGAATGAAAGTTATCGTATATCAAATGACATACAATCGGTCATTAAAACCCTATCTGATCAGAATCAATATTATTTAACGGGACTGCCTGTAGCTGAAGACACTTTTGGTTATCAAATGTTTATACAAATGGGCATTTCTGCGCCAACAGCTGCATTCGTGATTTATTTACTGATGTTATATTTTTTCCGTAGTGCAACATTAGTGATGGCGCCTATGATTGTTGCTATGTCTACAGTGATTATCATAATGGGTGTGATGATAGGCATGGGTTATACCGTTCATATCATGAGTTCAATGATAGCAATATTTCTAATGCCAATCGCTGTGGTTGATTCTGTACATTTAATGTCCGAATTTGTAGATAAATATGTTGCAACTGATAAAACTTCAGATCTTGATTCTCAGAAGAAAGAATCAACTGAACAGAAATCAAAAAAAACCATAGCGGAGATCACCAGGCATCTTTTTCAACCCATGTTATTTACTTCAGTTACGTCTGCCGCAGGTTTTTTCTCATTAATGCTTACCCCCATTCCACCTGTACAAATATTTGGAGCATTTGTAGGCTCAGGAATTTTATTGGCATTTATAATTACTATCGTTTATATCCCTGCTTATATTTCAAGAATGAATGAATCTCAGTTGACTAAAATGCATGAAAAATTACATAAGGATGGTCAATCAAAAAGTATATTAGCTAAAATTTTGCCCAGTTGGGGAAGGTTTAGTGTAAAGAAAAGCAAGCTGATTATAATCATGAGTGTGCTGCTGGTTTTGGTATCAGTTGTAGGGATCTCTAAAATTGAAGTTAATGATAATCCAGTGAGATGGTTTAAACCGTCTCATCCCATTAGAGTAGCAGATAAAATATTAAATCAGCATTTTGCTGGAACCTATGATGCTCACCTTGTTTTTGAGTTTACCGGAAAAGAAACCTTGACATCTACATGGGTTAATCAAATTAATAAAATCATCCATTCAGACTTGTTGTCGCCTGATTCAAAGCAACAAATCACAGCTTTTCTACAAGAACTTCCTATTAATAATCCCTTTCAAGAGTTTGTATTACTACTCGATGATCTCAGTTTCGAAGAAACAGAGCAGGGTAGCGAGTTCATTAATAAGTTAATCAGGCTAACTGAACAAACATCTGTTCAAGCCAGATACTTTCTTCAGCCAGACAAATTAGCCTATATTGAATCCCTTCAAAATTACTTAAAAACAACAAGCAGAGTTGGTAAGTCAAATTCAGTGGTGGATCTCATTAAAACAGTGAATAGAGAATTACGTAGTGGACAAGAAACTGATTATAAAATCCCCAATTCATCAAATGCTGTCTCTCAAACACTTTTACAATTTCAGTCATCACATAGACAGCAGGATCTGTGGCATTTTATAATACCAGATCATTCAAAAACTTTAGTCTGGTTACAAATGACAAGTGGTGATAATAAAGACATGGCTAAGGTGATCAAAGATGTCAATCGGTTTATCAGTGAAAATCCACTGCCTCATGATCTTAAAATAAATTGGGCTGGAAAAACTTATCTAAATTTAATATGGCAAGACAAAATGGTCAAAGGCATGTTTGCCAGCCTGGCCAGTGCGTTTGTGATTGTATTTATCATGATGGCTTTGTTATTTCGTTCCATAATTTTTGGCCTGTTGGCTATGTTACCCCTATCCATAACTATTGTATTTATGTACGGCATGATTGGTTGGTTTGGTAAGTATTATGATATGCCCATAGCTGTCTTATCTGCATTAACACTGGGGTTATCTGTTGATTTTGCCATACACTTTATTGAAAGAACCCGCTCTATTTTTAAACGAACTCTAAGTTGGGAGTTAACCATCAAACAAATGTTCGAAGAACCGGCAAGAGCCATTAGTAGAAACGCACTGGTTATCGCTTTAGGATTTACGCCATTACTTTTAGCTCCCTTAGTTCCTTATATCACTGTAGGTGTGTTTTTAGCCTCTATCATGGCAGTTTCTGCACTGGTAACAATCTTATTATTGCCTGCAATTATGAATTTATTAAAAAACTTTCTATTTAAAATTACTCAATCATGAATATTAAAATGAATAGGCATTTAAAAATGAACGAACAAAATTTACACAGGGTTGTTTGGATAAAAATCTCGTCATTATGTTTTTTCTTTATCTTGACAATAAACAGTAAAATCGGATTAAGTGCGGATCAAATTTCCGTTATTAAATTAACCGCCCAAGAGATAGCCAATAAGGCATCTCTTAGTGCATATTATGGTGGAGAGGACGGACGCACATTGGCACGAATGAAAATTGTTGATAGTAATGGAAGAAAACAATATCGCCAATTTACCATTCTTAGAAAAGATCTTGACGATGGAGGAGAACAAAAATATTTACTGGTTTTTTCGAGACCAACAGATGTTAAAGGCACTGTTTTTATGGTACACAAGAAACCACTACTTGATGATGACCGCTGGTTATATTTACCAGCACTTGATCTGGTTAAAAGAATATCTGCAGGTGATAAACGTACTAGTTTTGTAGGAACTCATTATTTCTATGAAGACATCTCAGGCAGAGCACCGAATGAAGATCTGCATGAAATTCTTGAAGAAACCGATAAATTTTATATTTTAAAACATACTCCTAAAAAAACTGAAGGTGTTGAGTTTAATTATTATAAAACCTGGATAGATAAAAATAATTTTTTGCCCATGATAGTAGAATTTGTTGATCGCAACAATAAAAGTTATAGGAAAATTGAATCAGTTAATGTAGTAGATATTCAGGGCATTCCAACTGTAACCGAAGCCAAAGTTACTAACTTGATTGATATGTCATATACCCTGTTAGAATTTAAAAATTCAAGTTATAACTTAGAACTCCCTGACAGCCTTTTTACTGAAAAATCGTTAAGAAATCCACCTGCTAAATGGTTAAAAACTAAAAAATGACAAGAATAGGAAATTTTCTCATCCTGTTTATCTTATTATTGACTTACAGCAATTCATTAAAGTCAGAAGAGGATGAATGGGAAGACGATTGGAGCGATGAACCAGCTTATCAACTAAGCCATGAACTCTGGTATGGATATTCTTATTTATTAGAGGGAAGTTCAGTCAATATTGATAATGCTGTTCTCAACGAATTCCGATCAAAGAGCAAACTTGACTACCAAACAGATTTTTTCAGCTTAAATCTTGATATAGAGCTGTATGCAGATGTATTAACAGATGAATATCAGGCTAATTTTTATGAGTTTAATGTTTTAATGCCACTCAATGAAACGACTGATTTAAAAATTGGTAGACAGGTAATTACATGGGGAACTGGAGATCTGCTATTCCTGAATGATCTATTTTCCAAAGATTGGAAATCCTTTTTTAATGGTCGTGATGACAGCTATTTAAAACCCCCGGTTGATGCCCTTAGACTAAGTCATTATGGCGACAGTGTTAATTTTGAGATAGCACTATTAGCGGAATTTGAAGCCGATCAAACGTTAACCGGTGAAAGATACTCATTTTTTATACCTGGAGCAGGCATCATACAGCCTCAACCGGAATTAGTGATTCAAAATAGAAATAACCCGGAAATATCTGCTCGATTATTTAAAAATTACAAAGGACAAGAATGGGCAATTTATGCCTATAATGGATATTTTAAATCACCAAACCAGATTGATCTGTCAGGAAACCTTGGTTTTAGTAAAATGAATGCATTAGGTGCAAGCTTAAGAATGCCACTGGCAGGTGGTTTGTTTAATACAGAGTGGGTCTATTATAACAGCAGAGATGATCAATCTGGCAACAACGCTTTCATTCAGAATAGCCAATCCCGATTTTTGATAGGTTACGAAAAAGAAATAGCCAAAGAACTCACTCTTGGAACACAGGTATTTCTCGATAAAACCCTGGACTATCAGGCATTGGTTGATAATCTGCTTCCCCAACAAATCAAACCAGAACAAAATAGAACACTTTTCAGCTTACGTTTAACCCACCAGGCACTACAGCAGCGCTTATTAAATTCCTTTATGTTGTTTTACTCACCCAGCGATAAAGATCACTACCTGCGTTATAGCAGCCGCTATAGCATTAATGACCAATGGAAGATTATTGCAGGCCTCAATATACTCCATGGAAATAAGGAACAAACATTTTTTGCCCAAATGCAAGATAACTCAAATCTGTTTTTCAGGGTACAGTATAGTTTTGATTCTTAGCTTAGAAACAAATGAAGTTTGTAATAGAGTAATAAAACTTGAGTACAGATATTAAATTTAGACATTAAAAAAACCCGTAAATCATAGATTTACGGGTTTTAGATTTGGTGGGCGCTACTGGGCTCGAACCAGTGACCCTCGCCTTGTAAGGGCGATGCTCTCCCAACTGAGCTAAGCGCCCAAATCGAGCGAGATTGTATGCAGTTTCTTGGTTGCGGTCAATAGCTTTTTCTAATTTTTTTTACTGAGAGGCTATATTAATAATTTCTGTTTAGGTTATGAGCAATTTTAGCTGCATGTAACAACAGAAATGACTAAAAGTAATATTTATCAGTTCAATTTCTGCAGTATGTTGAATGAAACTGTTATAATCTGCCCCAATTTATTTGCCTCATTTAGGTTATTACCATGTCAGTTCGTACTCGTTTTGCTCCCAGTCCTACAGGTTATCTTCATGTAGGTGGTGCTCGTACAGCACTTTACAGCTGGCTCCATGCCAAAAAAAATAAGGGTACATTCATCTTAAGAATTGAAGATACAGATAGAGAACGTAGTACTGATGAATCGGTACAGGCTATTTTAGATGGTATGGCCTGGTTAGGTTTGCATCATGATGAAGGCCCATTTTATCAAACCGATCGGTTTGACCGTTATAAAGAAGTCGTACAACAGTTGTTAAGTGAAGCTAAAGCCTATCGTTGCTACTGTAGTCGAGAGCGATTAGACGATTTACGTGAACAACAAATGGCCGCTAAAGAAAAGCCTCGATATGATGGTTGTTGCCGCAATTTGGAAAACTATCCTGTAGATAGAGATCATGTGATCCGTTTTAGAAATCCACAGCAGGGCTCTGTTGTATTTAATGATCTCATTAAAGGTCAAATTGAAGTCTCTAATCAAGAGCTGGATGATTTGATTATTGCGCGTACTGATGGCACACCCACTTATAATTTCACAGTGGTCATTGATGATCTGGATATGGGTATTACTCAGGTGATCCGAGGAGATGATCATGTTAACAACACGCCTAGACAAATCAATATTTTCAATGCGTTAGAGGCTAAAGTTCCAGCTTATGCTCATGTGCCTATGATTTTAGGTGATGATGGTAAACGTCTTTCTAAAAGACATGGTGCAGTTAGTGTGATGCAATATCGAGATGACGGTTATTTACCTCAGGCTCTTATAAATTATCTGGTAAGATTAGGTTGGTCACATGGTGATCAGGAAGTTTTCTCTATAGATGAATTAATAGAGTTATTTGAGCTAACAGATGTTAACCGCGCACCTTCTGCTTTTAATACGGAAAAACTTAATTGGTTAAATCAACATTATATTAAGACTCTGCCAATTGATGATTTAGTGCTGGCAGCACAATGGCATTTTGATCAAGTCAATATTGATTTATCTGATGGTCCTGAATTATCCGCAGTTGTAGATTTAATGCGTGAACGAGCTGTGACACTTAAAGATATGGCTGCCGGTAGCCGCTATTTTTATGAAGATTTTGATTCATTTGACGAAAAAGCCGCTAAAAAGCATCTAAAAGCAGGTTCTTTAACGCCTCTTCAAAACTTTTTGGAAAAAGTGACAACATTACAAAACTGGTCACGCGAAGAAATTCATCCATTAATAGAAGCAGTTGTAGCCGAACTTGAAATAGGTATGGGAAAATTGGGCATGCCTTTACGAGTTGCTGTCACAGGTGCAGGTGCTTCACCTGGTATTGATGCAACCATAGAATTAGTGGGAAGAGATAGGACACTAAAACGTATTGAAATGGCTATTGAGTTTGTTAAAGCTAGAATTAGTGCTGCAAATTAAAGTTAGATAGGGTGATAAAGAGCCCGACGATAGCTCTCCTTAAGCTTCGCCGGGTTATTTTATTCAATATTGAATAATTACATTAATGAACAACCTCTCTAATCAACTGGTGTATCTGCCCAAACTCCTTCGCGTCGTCTGGTTAGATCCTCCATTGCCCCTGCATCAAACAAAGCAGGTACAGTCTCGTCGTTAGATAGCACGTTGTGGCAATCAGTACATGCATTCGCACCAGTTTCTACTGCTACGGCTCCTGGATGGGTCTGATTAACAACAAGGCCTGTTACAGGATCGGTATAAACTACTCCTGCTAATGCATTGGCGCCAGACAAAAAGTCATAGCTATTGATGCCAGGCTGGAACAGCCAGATGCGCGTAACGGGAATGGCTTGCCAATTCGGCAGGCTATTACTACCTGATGCAGGCCCATTTGCGCTTGCTACCAAATCTTCAGCCACAATATCAGCTCCAGGGATCCCCAGGCTAACTGTTTGTGGAAAGGACACATAGTGATCTCGGGTAGTGTATTCCCAAAGGTGCACTTCGAATCCGGCATGGTATGTGTTGCCAGCAACCATTGCTACATCGTCACCTTCTCCAGTTAAGAGATAATTCACTTAACTGGGTCGTATCAGTCTATTAGACCATGTCATTGTTCCTGCAGCACCATCTTCACCTGGAGGGCCATCATCACCATCATCACAACCACAACCACAACCACAACCACAACCACCTAATAGAAACAAAGAGGCAAATAGTCGGGCTATTAAATATCTCTTTTTCATCTTCATCTTCATTTTCTCCATTTGATAATGTCATTAGAAATTAGATTTATATTTACTGTTTTTCAGCAAAATTTTGTCAAAACTATTTTCATCCATCTATATTGGAATAGTTGATTTTTTTGATTTGCATACCTATTTATAGGTAGTTTATTTTGTAGAAATGTAATCCTTAAGTGATATGAGAGCCTTAAAACAAAGTGTCAAACTGTTCTTTGATCTCGGTCAAGAGACTTACAGTCATTTATAGGATATTGGTATTTTTTCGATTTAACTTGGAAAATCAGTTGACAGGCTAAGCCCGCACCCCTAAAATTCGCCCCGTTGTTTTGAGACGGGGCTATAGCTCAGCTGGGAGAGCGCTACAATGGCATTGTAGAGGTCGGCGGTTCGATCCCGCCTAGCTCCACCAATCTTAAAACTTACATGTGTCCCCATCGTCTAGAGGCCTAG
>JBFFIY010000024.1:0-43317 GCA_041556195.1 Enterobacterales bacterium | reverse complement strand
TCATCATCGGTGTCAGCGTTATTGCCAATGCCATCGCTGTCGGTATCAACCGATTCAGTTGGATCGAGAGGGAAGGCGTCGTTACTGTCTAATACGCCGTCATTGTCATCATCGGTATCGGCGTTATTGCCAATGCCATCGTTATCGGTGTCTGCTGACTCGGTTGGATCGAGAGGGAATGCATCCTCATCGTCTAATACAGCGTCATTGTCATCATCGGTATCGGCGTTATTGCCAATGCCATCGTTATCGGTGTCTGCTGACTCAGTTGGATCGAGAGGGAATGCATCCTCATCGTCTAATACAGCGTCATTGTCATCATCGGTATCGGCGTTATTACCAATGCCATCGTTATCGGTGTCTGCTGACTCGGTTGGATCGAGAGGGAATGCATCCTCATCGTCTAATACAGCGTCATTGTCATCATCGGTATCGGCGTTATTGCCAATGCCGTCATTATCGGTATCAATGGATTCAGATGGATCTAAGGGAAAAGCATCTTGATCATCAGTAAAACCATCACCATCGGTATCAATTTCTATAAAGGCTATTGATCGTCCTAACTGATATTCATCTATATTAGAAAAACCATCACCGTCTAAATCAAGTTCAGCGTCAGTTGCATCAAGATGATTAAGGTTATTGATAATTTCTATACCATCTGGTATGCCGTCATTGTCTTTATCTGTATCGAGTCCATCTGGAATACCATCATTGTCTCTGTCCAATGACATAATATCTTCTTTGTTTCCTCCTAATATAAAAGCATTACTGATTGTTTTAGAAAAGAGGTTGTTATTATCTCTGAATTCTAATTTCAATGAGGTAACAAGAGCTTCATTCAGTACAGGAAATTCCAGTTGGTAGTCAACAAAAACAAAGTTATTAGCACCATCAGCTTCAACGTTTAATTCAAGGGTATTGATTGGTTGCCAGCTGCCCTGGTAATTGATATAGGCATTAAAAATACCATTGTCGTGATGAACTTTAAATAAATGAAGTTTGGCACTGGCATGGCTAAGTGATTCATTGTCGTTATTATGTTTTAACAGTTCATTCAAATTTAAATCGGTTATGAAAATATTTGAATTTATAGTCAATGTTGAGGAAGACATAGCTGCCTGGCCAAATAAATAATTCTTGTATCGTTGGTGAGCTTTCAACTGCGAGCAGTTGTTTTGCAAACCTATATCATAAATAAAAAAATTATCAGCTGAGCCTGACACTGCTGTGTTCTCACATTCAAGGAGCCATTTGCTATGGAAACTTTCGCTGTAAGTTGAATATAGGTCACCACCAAAGGTGCTACTGACTAGATTTTTTTCAGTTGTCCAAGGTTGAAAAAAATTTATTGGAAATATGCCTTCGCCATTAAATTTATATTTTGGGTCGGGGGATGAAAATCCAGTCTCGACAAAATCACCATTATCATAGAATCGTTTTGCAATAGAATAACTGGAATTTGCTTTGAATTGGATCAGGGGGGCTCTGTAGGGATTGCCGAAATCAGCAAAGGGCCAAAGTGCATATATTCCAAATCTATTATGAACATTTTCATTTCCATGTAAAGTCAGCTTAAAATTGGAGGTAAAAAATTGAGTATTGTCAGAGCTAGCCATAAAACCAGGACCAATAAATCCCCTACCGCTGGTGTACGCGCCAGAGGTGTGATAGTTACCCAGCAAAAGGTTACCCGATAGTGCCCACTGAATCTCTTCACCGGTTAACTCTGGGATCTCGATGTCAAATTTAACCTTATTATCAAGAGTGCCATCAAGGGTAATATTTAAATCTTGATTGATACCTTTGAGGCTTTTTGAATAACTATAAACATGATAATCATTGCTTGGCATTGTTTTATCTCCAAACAACAGTGAAAAGTTAAATTCAAACTGTTCAGAGATATCAGATACAAAAACTGAGCGATTGATAAATTCTCTTGAGTCACCTGAAAGAAAAAAAGAGGCTTGTCGGTATCGAGACTGAGGATGTGCTAATTCCATGAATACAGCACCACCAAAAAGGTCTGAAACATCTCGTGATGAACCGGTATAATCGATAAAATCGGTTAATTGAATTTGATTAGTTGCATCGGATGCTTTCATTTCTATTACACCATCTTGGGCGAGATTATCCAGTTCTTTGACGACCCAGGATACTTTCTCTCCTGTATCCATCATTGCTGCGATGGTATGAGAACCAGGGAATAGAAATTGAGAGCCAGAAATAACAAATTCTTTCACAAAACTGGCTTTGCCGCTGGTGTTATTTACCCACACCCAGTTGCTAAAGGTATCTACAGACCAATTCAACTTTACAGCATCAATAATAATGAGCGGTATAGATAAGGAGTCTTGGGTAGAAACTAAACTTAGTTTAGCTGTATGTAGTAGAGTATCAGGAAAGGAGAGGTTGATCGTATTAACATTTAATAAAACATCCAAAGTTTTTGACGAATTTGCGGCAATAGAAAACTCAGGATTTCCAGTTATAGAGAAGGAAATGTTATCTGATAAATTGCTGTTGATTGAAGCTGTTACCTCTAATTCTTGATTGCTTGAATTAAATACTTCAACAGTTTGGATATTTTGCCATTCACCATTACTTCTAACAATTCTACCAAAGACCAGACTAGTTTGATTGAGCGCCATTGTAGACTCAACCGCTCGAAGGGCGTTGACTCTGCCATTGCCCGTGGTCACGTAATCCTGGCCAATATTTTCAGCAGAGTTTACAATTTTTGATTTTATTTGTTGTGCAGAAATATTGGGATATTGTTGTTTTAACAAAGCAGCAACCCCTGCGACATGAGGTGCAGCCATTGAAGTGCCAGATTTATTTGCAAATTCATGATTTAAAGATAATGATGTGATCTGGTAGCCTGGGGCGGTTAGATCTGGTTTCTGGAAGATTTCACTAGCTAAAGGCCCCCGAGAACTAAAATTGGTGACAGTATCATTCTTATCTGTTGCCCCGACACTAAGTGCCAATTCTGCATTGCCTGGAGTGCCAATGGTTTGTAGCCCACTGCTACCTTCATTACCGGCTGATACGACAACTACGATACCTTTTAACGCGGCTTCATTGACGGCCTGGGTTAGAGGAGAATCTATCTCTCCTGGACCGCCTAAACTGATATTGATTATGTCAACATGATCATCTGTAGCAGGGTTAGCATCCAGATCTGCCGCTTTTTCGAGCGCAGCCATAATAAATTCTGTAGGACAAGAACCAAATTCAGTACAAACTTTATAGGCATATAAAGTCGCATCGGGAGCCACACCTTTTAAGGTTCCATTCGCGGCGACAATCCCTGCAACATGGGTACCATGGCTATTATCGTCCATTGGGTCATTATCATCATTAACAAAATCAAAGCCGTCAATGACTCTGCAATTTGCTCCGAAACATCCCCCCAAGTCTGGATGAGTATAATCTATGCCTGTATCTACAATAGCGACTTTAGCACCTGCTCCTGTGATGTTAAGCCCATTACTGTCTTTTAGAGCCCAGACCTGTTCGGCATTTATTAGCGGAACACTTTGTGTTAGATGGATGGTATTCATGGACACAACATGGATCTTTTTTATGTTGCTGAAATTTTTTAATGCTCTGAAATCTTTTTTGTTAATTTTTGCCGATATGCCGTTAAATAGGTATTTGAATTGTCTACCCACAGAGTGAACCAAGCCTTTTTGTAATATGTTTTTAATCAAATCAGATTGGACTAAGTCCAAATTTTGAGTTCTCTGATTAATTTGTTGGGTATTATTAAAAGCTGATGTCTTAGAGTGTTGTTTTAATTGCCTTATTTGAGTAGATAATGGGGGGGCATCTAATTCGATTATCACATCAAGCAAATCAAGCTCTACACCTTTTTCTGATTCTAAATTATCTATAGAATTAAGAATTTGATTTCGGGTATTATGCTTTGTGCGCTCATGAATGCTCTCTTGGCTCCCAATGGTTTGAATTTGCCTATTGTTTGATTCAATATCGGTTGATTTGGTATGGGTGATAACCTTTCTTTGAGTGATTCGATTTTTTCCTGTATCAACAGCAGCCGATACCTCCACACAAAACAGCATTATGGTTAGAAAACTTAAAAAATATTTGGCCATTATGATCTACCTATTTAGTCCCTTAATGTAGAGAGTGATTATGTTTGGTTGTTAAAAACCAACGTGATATTGAATGCTTAGGGGTATATATTCAAATAACTTCTAATTCCCTTATAACATCTGAACTAATGTATAAAAGTGGTAATAGAGGAAAAATAGCCTATTACTCCTTATAAAACGGGAGGGATATAATCATAAATCAAAAGATTTATCAATCTATACTAATAATGAGGGGTTAAGATACTTCGCAATTTGCATTTAAACAGGTAAAATACCCAGCATCATCTCAAGAAGATGGTTGTCAGATAATTTTCATTTTTACGGGACAGAGATTTGAAACCCACTAACATTAAAAATCCTGAGTATTTTCACAAGGTTGTTGATTGCCAATATGCCTGCCCAGCCCATACTCCGGTACCTGAATATATTCGTTTGATTGCCGATGGTCGATATGATGATGCCTATATGCTTAACTGGGAATCCAATGTTTTTCCCGGTGTTTTGGGACGAACCTGTGATCGTCCCTGTGAACCTGCTTGTCGGCGTGGCCGGGTGGACGAAGAACCAGTGGCTATTTGTCGTTTAAAAAGGGTTGCGGCTGATAATAAAGGTGACAATATAAGTAAACGCTTGCCACAGATCCCGGCGACTAAAAATGGTAAAAAAGTCGCGGTGATTGGCGGTGGACCAGCATCGTTAACTGTTGCCCGCGATTTAATGCCTTTGGGATATCACATCGATCTTTATGATGAACAGTTTAAAGCTGGTGGCTTTATGCGAAGCCAGATCCCGTCTTTTCGTTTGCCAGAAAAGGTGTTAGATCAAGAAGTAAACTTCATTTTGGATATGGGCGTATTCACTCATTTAGATACCTATGTTGATAGCCTGAAAAGTGTTCTGGCTAAAGATTACGATGCCGTTTTTGTAGGAACAGGTGCACCGCGTGGTAGAGATTTGCCCAAATTAGAAGGTCGAGAAGCAGCAAATGCTAATATTCATATTGGTATTGACTGGCTAGCCAGCGTTGCTTTCGAACACACTAATCAGATCGGAAAAAAAGTTCTGGTACTAGGAGGTGGAAATACAGCGATGGATTGTTGTAGAACTGCCAGACGATTAGGTGGTGAAGATGTACGCGTAGTAGTGAGAAGCCCTCAGGTTGACATGAAAGCTTCTCCCTGGGAAATAGAGGATGCCATTCATGAAGACATCCCTATCTATGAAAACCATGTGCCTAAAGCCTTTGTCATGGATAATGGGAAATTAGCAGGTATGCAGTTTGAAAAAGTGCGTGCCGAATATGATGAAAATGGTAAACGATCTCTTATTTCCACTGGTGAAGATCTGGTTATGATGGAATGTGATGATGTGCTCATGGCGTTAGGTCAGGAAAATGCTTACCCCTGGATAGAGCGAGATTCAGGCATGGAGTTTAACGATTGGGATATGCCGGTAGTTGATGAACTCACCCATCAGTCCTCTCTCAAACAGGTCTTCTTTGGCGGAGACGCGGCTTGGGGACCCGCCAACATCATTACTGCTGTGGCGCATGGGCATCAGGCTGCTATTTCAATTGAAAATTACTGTCAGGGTATTGATGTTGCAAAAAGACCAGCACCAGGAGTGACTCTGGTTAGCCAAAAAATGGGTTTTCATGAGTGGGTTTATGATGCTCATGTTTCTGATGACGATCGATATCAGGTTCCCCTGGCTGATAAAGCCAAAGCCTTGAGTGATCGTCTAATGGAAGTTGAACTCGGGTTTGATCAAAAAATTGGTTTTGATGAGGCCATGCGTTGTCTTAACTGTGATGTGCAAACGTTGTTTATTGAAGATCGATGTATAGAGTGTGATGCCTGTATTGATATTTGTCCTACATCCTGTATTAATTTCACTGGTAATGGAGAAGAAGAAGAGCTTCGTCCACGGTTGATTATTCCTGCTAAAAATGAAGAACAGACTCTCTATGTTTCTGATGAACTCAAAACCGAGAGAGTGATGGTGAAAGATGAAAATGTCTGCTTGCACTGCGGCCTCTGTGCCGAACGTTGCCCAACAGGCGCTTGGGATATGCAGAAATTCTTATACACAGTAACCAAGGCGGATCAGTTATGCACAAAATAAATGCCATTAATGATTTTGTTATTCGTTTTGCCAACGTCAATGGCTCAGGTTCTGCCAGCGCCAATAATTTATTTGCTAAAGCCGTATTTCGCTTAGGTGTACCAGTTAGTCCAAAGAATATATTTCCATCTAACATCCAGGGATTGCCCACCTGGTACGAAGTTAGGGTGAGCGAACATGGCTATTTGGGGCGTCGCGGCGGTGTGGATTTCATTGTTGCCATTAACGGTCAAACTTTAAAAAAAGATTATGATCAAGTGTTACCTGGTGGATACTTCCTCTATGATTCGAGTAAGCAATTACCAGCAATCTTTAACCGAAATGATATTACCGAGATCGGTATACCCTTAACTCAGATCTGTAATGAAGAGTATTCTGATCCGCGTCAACGTCAGTTATTTAAAAATATTATTTATGTTGGCGCCCTGGCTTATTTATTTAAAATGGATTTTTCAGTATTTACTGATTCAATCAAACAGCAGTTTGCCAAAAAAGAAAAACTCATTGCTCCTAATGTTCACGCACTGGAGTTAGGTTTTAATTATGTTAAGACCAATTATGAAGATGCCTGCCAACTGGCGGTCGAACGAAGAGATTGTGTTGGAGATAGCATATTGATGGATGGTAACAGTGCGGTAGCACTTGGTGCTGTTTATTCCGGTGCAACAGTGGCTGGCTGGTACCCTATCACGCCTTCAACTTCAGTGATTGAATCCTTTGAAAAATACTGTAATAAATTTCGTATTGATAAAGAAACTGGACAGAAAAATTTTGCCATTATGCAAGCAGAAGATGAACTTGCTGCTATTGGTATGGTGGCTGGTGCCTCTTGGAATGGCGCTCGCTCCTTTACTGCAACCTCAGGTCCAGGGCTTTCCCTGATGAGCGAAATTCTGGGTTTAGCTTATTTTTCCGAACTACCTATCGTTTTGGTGGATGTACAGAGATCGGGTCCAAGTACCGGTATGCCAACTCGAACCCAGCAATCTGATTTGTTGTCAGCTGCTTATGCTTCACATGGTGATACCAAACATGTGTTGTTATTCCCATGCGATCCAAGAGAATGTTTTGAAATGGGCGCAGACGCATTTGATTTAGCAGATAGATTGCAAACGCCCGTGATTGTGATGAGCGATCTGGATTTAGGTATGAACGATAATATGAGCCCTGCTTTAAAGTGGGATGATAGCCGCATCTATGACCGAGGTAAGGTATTAACCGCTGAAGATTTAGATAATGCAAAAGAGCGTTGGGGTCGTTATCTTGATGTAGATGGTGATGGTATTCCATATAGAACTTATCCGGGCACACACCCTACTAAAGGATCTTATTTTACTCGCGGTTCTTCACATGATGAATATGCCGCCTATACCGAAGATGGTGATACTTATGTCAGAGGTATGCAAAGGTTACAGCTTAAATGGGAAACGGCAAAAACATTAGTACCTTTACCTCGCATGCGTATGAGGGATGAAAATAGCAAGTTGGGCGTAATTTTCTTCGGCACCAGCACTCACGCTTCCTATGAAGCGATTAGTAGCTTGAACAAAAAAGGCATTCCTATTAACAGTATGCGTATTAGAGCATTCCCATTTCAGAGAGAGGTGAAAGCTTTCATTGATACATATGATTTGGTTTTTGTCATCGAACAAAATCGAGATGGTCAAATGAGAACCTTGTTGATCACTGAATGTGGACTCGTCCCAAGTAAATTGGTTTCAATTTTAAATATTGATGGAATGCCAATTACTGCTCGGTTTATTGAAGAAAAAGTCAGCCAGGCCTTATCCAATCAAAATGTAAGCCCCTTAAATGTCAGTGGGTGTGAGGAATAAATAATGACATATGTACGCCCTAATTTCCGTCATCCGGATTTACCGGTTAATAAGCTGGGATTGACGCGCAAAGATTACGAAGGTGCTTTATCGACACTTTGTGCTGGTTGTGGACACGACTCTATCAGTAATTCTATTATTCAGGCTTGTTTTGAACTGGCAATCGAACCGCACAGAGTGGCTAAAATGTCTGGTATTGGTTGTTCTTCAAAAACCCCAGCTTACTATTTAGGTAAATCTCATGGTTTTAATTCAGTTCATGGTCGTATGCCATCAGTGGCTACGGGGGCTAACCTTGCCAATCGCGATCTGATTTATCTGGGAGTTTCAGGGGACGGCGATACGGCGTCCATCGGCATGGGGCAATTTACCCATGTGGTACGCAGAAATCTCAATATGGTTTATATCGTAATGAATAATGGCTGTTATGGATTAACCAAAGGACAGGATTCAGCCACAACCGATAAAGGTTCTGCCAGTAAAAAAGGTCTACCCAATACTTTTGAATCCATTGATTTATGCGAATTATCGCTGCAACTGGGAGCGGGTTATGTTGCCAGAAGTTTTTCTGGAGACAAAGAGCAATTAGTACCTTTAATTAAAGCTGCATTGTCACATGAAGGTTTCTCTTTTATCGATGTGGTTTCACCTTGTGTCACTTTTAACAATACTCCAACTTCAACCAAAGGTTATGAATGGGTTCGAGATCATATGAATGCCACAGGCACCTTTGATTTCGTTCCCGTGAGAGATGAGATTTCGACCAGTTATAGTGAAGGCAGTACTGAGGCCATAACCATGCATGATGGAAGTATTGTCAAGCTTCATAAAGGTGATGCAGAACTTGATGTCAGCAGTCGACGCTCTGCGGTTAATGCATTAGAAAATTATAAACATCAAGGAAAGATATTGACGGGATTACTGTATATCGATCCAGAATCTACAGATACACATACCATGTTAAACACTTCAAAAACGCCACTGAGTCAATTTTCTGAAAAAGAACTTTGTCCCGGAAATAAAATTCTAGAAGACATTAACCAGAGCTTAAGATAGAGCTGTTAGTTAACCTCAACTCGGGATAAGATAGGTCATCAAACTACATTAAACAGTTAAATTACAACAGGTTACAACTATTGATGTTTTATGCATGCTGATTATTTGGCTCAATATTGGGATTTTCAAATGAAATTAGTTTCAGCACTTATTGTGGTATCAGGTTTATTTTTTAGCAGCATGCTACAAGCAGAAGTCAAAATTACTGAACCAGTCGAGTCATTAAAAATGACGGCCGATAGATTGCTTGCTGCCATAACTGACTATGCAGAAGACGTTAAAACTGATAAAAACCTTATTAGTTTTAGCTACAAAAAAACTAAATTGTATTGTGTTTTTGATAACAATGCCGACAGACTACGTATTATAAGCCCCATCGCTGAAGCGGAAATGGTGCCCGATCAGATGTTGATTATGGCTCTTCAAGCCAACTACCACTCTGCGTTGGATGCTCGTTATGCGATTGGTGATGGCATTGTTTATTCTGCCTTTATCCATCCTTTATCCCCTCTGACTATTGCTGAGTTACAATCGGCCATTCGTCAGGTCGCCACAGCAGCTTTTACCTTCGGCGAGACGTTTAGCAGTGGAGAGTTGGTTTTTCCTGGTAATCGTACAAATGAGCCAAAGGAAGAAGACAAAGTGCCTAAAGCCTGAAGCTTTGTCTAGAGCTGTTTTAACGCCAACGGATTAAGTGTTTTGTATATAAGAAAAGCAACAGAAAATGATGCTCAAGCGGCTTGGGATATTCGCAAAGAAGCCATTAATTTCCAATGCATTGCTCACTACCCAGTAGAGTTATTAAAGGTATGGACTGAGGGAGAAATAACCGAAACTTTTATTGAGGAAGTTGCTCATCATTTTTATGTGGCCATCAAAAATGATGAGGTTATTGGTACAGGAAAGATCAATTTTGAGTCAGGAAAAGTTGATGCGATTTTTACTCTTCCAGGTCATATGGGAGTTGGAATTGGTAAAACAATGTTGTCTCACCTTGAAGAACTTGCAAGAAAAGTAGGTTTAACAAACCTTAATTTAGAATCTACTTTGAACGCTGCTGTTTTTTATCGTAAATGTGGTTTTGCTGGGAATAAAATCGCGAAATATGAATCCCCCAGAGGAATTTCAATGGACTGTATTCCTATGTTCAAAAAATTGTAAAGGGCTATCAATCTAAAAAACTTAGTTGGGTTAATGGTTCTAGGGCAAATTTTTCTCAGGCAAGCTTTTCATAGGTAAAAAAGCCCTGATATCCATAAGCTGAATATCCTTTCGTGAAGTAAGCTTTTCCAAAAACCAGTATTTATGGCCAGCCCCAAAGGTAATGAGTATTTTTTTGCCGCTATGTTTGCTAATAGTTTTTTCAATTAAATCGTAATGTGCCTGATTAATATTGGTCCAGCCGCCAGCACCAATCCAATCATTTAAATAAGTGTCATAAGGTGTTAGTTCAAATCGAGTTCGAGCATCATAAATTTTTGAATGGATCACAAAAGGATCATCATCCACAATGGGGTTAGCATCTAATTGTTTTTTAACTCCTGCTTCAGCAGCCTGGTAGGCCTGGTATTTTTCAGCGGTTTCTTTACTGGTTGAAAAAAGTTTTATGCGTGCGCGTCTTTCAAGTGCCATTTTCTTTGTCCATCCAGCGCAGGGTTCAATGGTGAAATTCATTGTCTTAGAGAGAGGCATCACGGCTTTTGTATATTCAGGGAAAACTTTAATTCTTGAATCGGAAAGAGTGCCTTCACTTCGCCATTCATTTATAACTGCAGGCCAACGTTTAGGAGGCATTTCAATACAGATCACATCGGGGTTGATTTCTTGAATAGTCTTTTTAACCTGCTCAATACCCCATAATTGACTTTTAAGGTGCTGTCCATGGATCATGCCCATCACATAGATCTGAGTTTTGTCAGGAGTTGTGTTTTTTGAAAGATCAGCAATTGATTTATCTAATGCAATTGTGGCAGGTGATAAAATTAGTAGGAGCAGAGAAAAGAAGGTTTTATTCATAATGTTCGATCTTGAGCATTGTTTTTTCAGAGCATAGCAGAGTTCAGCTTAATAATATTGTGTAGTAACTTATAAATTCAAAAGCAATATTAACTGGTGATTCAGTTTTTGGGAAACATTTTTCCAATCAGGTTTCTCCCTGAACGCTTCCTGTAAGCAAATATCAAGCCCGTATATGGTCACCATTTCCGCAATATTCATGAGATCGACTTTGGAAGTATCATGTTTTGTCATCACCTGTTGCATAGCATTGGTTAATTCTGATACAAACTGATTTACAGACAACTCTGCATCAGTTCGCAAATTTTTGTTTGCAGATATGCGCATTTGACCTATCAGTTTAAGGTGTGAAGGGTTGTTTTTGAAGTGTTCAACGAATAAAATAATGACTGATTCAAACAATAAACCATCATGCTGTTTAAATTTCGGGTATTCCTGTAATACTGCCGATAAGAGCTGTGCTATTTCCTTAATCGCACTACTCCAAAGAGCGTCAAGATTTTCAAAATGTCGGTAAAAAGCATTTGGTGTTACCTCAACGCTTCTTGCGATTTCTCTTATCGCAATTTGCGAATAGTGTCTACCTTCGTCGACCATTGCCATTGCTGAGTTAAGTATCCTTTCTCTAGTCTGTCTTTTTTTTGCTGCTCTATTCATTTAAATGGATCCATTTAGTGCTCGGTTAATTTTCAAACCGCTTGCCATTTCAGTATACAACTGTATACTGAAATGGCAAGTACTGAACTAAATCATATTTAAAAATGGGAAGAGAGGGCATAATGAGTATTTACTTTGATTCGAGTCATCAGGACTTCAGGCGATCCGTTCGAAGTTTTATTGATAAAAAAGTAAAACCTTTTGCTAACCAATGGGAAAATGACACAAAAATTCCACGAGAAATATGGCAGGAGATGGGAGAACTCGGATTCTTAGGCATTAATTTTGCGGAAGAGTTCGGTGGAAGTGATGCTGACTTTTTTTATTCGGCGGTTTTTCTGGAAGAGCTGGGTCGTTGTGGATTTGGTGGGTTTGCAGCAGCAGTGAGTGTGCATCAATTTATGGCAACAGCCCATATCCAAAAGTTTGGAAATATGACCCTGCAGCAAGAATACTTACCAAATGCTGTTAAAGGACTAACCATTGGTGCACTTGCGATCACTGAACCTGGAACAGGCTCCGATGTAGCCAGCATTACCACTCGTGCTATCAGAGAAGGTGAATTTTATCGGGTAAATGGCAGCAAAGTCTTCATTACCAACGGTTTTTACGCCGATTTTGTTACCCTCGCTGTTAAGACCGATAAATACGCCGGTTATGGTGGAATTAGCTTATTAGTTGTTGATACTAATAGCCAGGGTTTTCAAGCCAACAAAATGGATAAACTTGGTTGGCATTGTTCAGATACTGCTGAAATTACCTTGACCGATGTTATGGTGCCTGCAAGCAATCTAATCGGACAGAAAAACATGGGTTTTTACTATATCGCCCAGTGTTTCCAGGTAGAAAGGCTAGTAGCGGGATTGACCAGTATCGGTGGCGCGGAGGCTTGTATCAAAGAAACTTTAGATTATATGAATAGTCGAAAAGCCTTCGACAGGCCAATCAACAAATTTCAAGTGCTTCGCCACAGAATGACAGATTTAATGACTGAAGCGGAAGCAACTCGTCAATTAACTTACCATGCCTGTTGGAAACATGCACAGGGACAAGATGCTATCACCGAATGCTCCATGAGCAAATATCATGGGACAGAAACCATGAAAAGAATAGTTGATGAATGTTTGCAGATGTTTGGTGGTTATGGCTTTATGAACGAGACACCTATTAGTCGTTATTATCGTGATGTAAGAGTTGGAACTATCGTTGGTGGAACTAGCGATATTATGAAAGAAATTATCGCAAAAACAAAAATAGATGGTGTTGTTTTAAGTATGCCTACAGAAGTACGCTCGGAAGATAAAGATAATTCTGAAAATTCCAATCCCTCTGCAGGCTCAAACACTGAGTTTAGCAGGCCAACATCCATAAAAGAGCTAATAGAAATTGCTCCGGCACGGTTCAAAAAAGACAAGGTGGAAGATTTTGAAGCCACGGTTCATTTTGATTTTAGCAAAGATAATTCAGGCAGCTATACTTTTGTGATTGTAAATCAAGAGCTTATCATTAGCGAAGGCCTTAAAGGCGAGCCAACATGCGTTATAAAAACCAAAGGAAAAACTTTTTTGGATATTGAACTGGGCAAATCTTCTCCTGAAAGCGCATTTCTAATGAGACGACTAAAAGTAAGCAATATTAATCAAATGTTGAAGTTCAGATCTTTATTCAAACGGCTAACCTGATATGAACTCGAATAAGAATAAAAAAGGCGCATTGAACGGTAAAAAAGCCGTTGCTTTAACGATTAACCTCCCTGGTCCAATGGCTGCGTATTATCTGGCAGAATTAGGCGCAGAGGTGATTAAGTTAGAACCAGGATCTGGTGATCCTTTGTTTCATGCGGCAAAACCCTTCTACCAGAAAGTCACCCAAAATCTTAGCGTTGAGAAATTAGATAAAGACCGAGTAAAAGCGAAACAAAGATTCACAAACCTTTTAAAAGAAGCAGATATTTTTGTTACCAGTACAAGGCTTTCAGCGGTAAAAAGACTGGGTATTGATTGGGAAAATATTGGAGATCAATTTCCACATCTTGTCTCCGTTGCAATTGTTGGTGATAAAGATGCACCAGAAATTGCAGGCCACGACCTGAATTATCAAGCCAGTTGTGGATTACTTGAAAACACAAAAAACCCGACTACATTAATCGCAGACATGTCAGGTGCTTTACAAGCTAAAGCTAAAATTCTTGAGTTGCTATTTTTGCAACAGCAAAATGGCCAACCTCAAAAAGCGCTGGTATCTTTAGTTGATTGTGCCAGAGAAATCGCCCTACCTTATCAGTTTGGTATGACCGGTACGGGAAAGCCTTTGGGCGGAGAGTTACCCTATTATCGTTGCTACCCAACTAAACGAGGGAGTATTGCTATTGCATTATTGGAGCAAAAATTTCTGTTAGCCTTTTTTAAGGCTGCAGGAAGAGAGCTGCACACCAGTAGCGATTTGGAGCGTTTTTTTTCCCATAAAACAGCAATAGAATGGGAACAATGGGCCAAACACAGAGATCTACCTATAAATGCTATTTCTTCCTTTGTTGATTAAGCATTGCTGTAAAATTTTTTATTGCCTCGGATGGAATGATAGACAATGCTCTCGAATTGTTGTTGCATATCCTCCATTAGAGAGAGGTAAGCATTTCCCGGCGATTTCCAGGTTCAATAACATGCTCTGATAACATCAGAATACATAGACAGAAAACGACCAATCCAGTAAAATCGATAAGATTTTGTTTGAATCAACAAAGCGGAGGAAAAGTCTTGAACTTTTACCCGCTTTTTGTGCATTTATTATCCTAGAAAATTAGCAGTTCTTTCTTCTTCGGAGGTTTTTCCTTGACACAATCTGCCATACTCGCACTTGAAGATGGAACCCTTTTTTATGGCCGTTCAATCGGTTTTGAGGGGCATTCTGTTGGTGAAGTTGTCTTTAATACCGCGATGACGGGTTATCAGGAAATTTTGACAGATCCCTCCTATGCTCGCCAGATAGTGACTTTGACTTATCCTCATATTGGTAATACCGGAGTGAATAGTGAAGATGAAGAAGCCGAGCAAATATGGTCTGCAGGACTAATTATCCGCGATTTACCTTTGTTAGCTAGCTCTTGGAGAAATCAAGAGAGTTTGCAAGATTATTTAATTAGACGAGAAGTCGTAGCAATCGCCGATTTGGATACGCGCAAATTAACTCGTATTTTGCGAGATAAAGGCGCACAGTCTGGCTGTATTTTTGTCGGAGACAATCTAACAGGCGAGAATGTTACTAAAGCTATTAAACTTGCCAGGGCGTTTCCTGGTTTAAAGGGTATGGATTTGGCGAAAGAAGTAACCACCCAGAAAGCCTATAACTGGAAACAGGGGGTGTGGGACAGGGAAACAGGTCTGCCACAAGAAGATGCACCTGACGATAATTTTGATTTTCATGTGGTGGCTTATGATTTTGGGGTAAAACGAAATATTTTGCGAATGTTGGTGCAAAGAGGCTGCCGTTTGACGGTTGTTTCTGCCAAAACTCCTGCTAGTGAAGTGCTGGAAATGGCACCTGATGGAGTGTTCCTTTCAAATGGTCCGGGAGATCCTGAACCCTGTGATTATGCCATTACTGCGATTAAAGAAATTTTGGATAAAAAACTGCCAGTATTTGGTATTTGTCTGGGACATCAATTATTAGCTTTAGCCAGTGGTGCCAGCACTATTAAAATGAAATTTGGTCATCATGGTGCCAATCATCCAGTTCGGGATTTAAATAAGGATAAAGTGATGATCACCAGTCAGAATCACGGTTTTGCGGTTGATGAAAATACTCTACCCGATAATTTACAATCAACACATCGCTCGTTATTTGATGATTCTCTGCAAGGGATCCGTCGAACAGATGTGCCAGCATTTAGCTTTCAGGGGCATCCGGAAGCTAGCCCGGGACCTCACGATGTAGCGGGCTTGTTTGATGAGTTTATTGAGCTGATGCAGGCTAACCGGCAAAAACAGAATAGCTAAAGCCGTATAATGTAAATCGAACAATGAATTCTGTTTTTCAAAAAATTGAAACCAGGTTAAAACAAGGTTAATTCATGCCAAAACGTACAGACTTGAAAAGTATTCTTATCATTGGTGCCGGTCCAATCATTATTGGTCAAGCCTGTGAGTTTGATTATTCTGGAGCGCAGGCCTGTAAAGCGTTGCGCGAAGAAGGTTATCGGGTTATTTTAGTTAATTCCAATCCTGCAACTATTATGACTGATCCCGAAATGGCGGATGCCACCTACATTGAGCCGCTACGCTGGGAAGTGGTTGAACGCATTATTGAAAAAGAACGTCCAGATGCCATTTTGCCAACAATGGGAGGCCAGACCGCATTAAACTGTGCCTTAGATCTGGCTTATCATGGTGTACTGGAAAAATATCAGGTGGAAATGATTGGTGCCGATAAAGCGGCTATTGATAAAGCTGAAGATCGCGAAAAATTTGCAATAGCCATGAAAAAAATCGGGCTGGATATGCCTAATGCCGATATTGCTCATTCTTTAGAGCAAGCCTACGAAGTGTTAGATAAAGTTGGCTTTCCCTGTATTATCAGGCCTTCATTTACCATGGGTGGAACTGGCGGTGGTATTGCCTATAACAAAGTAGAGTTTGAAGAAATTTGTATTCGGGGTTTGGAGCTTTCCCCAACCACAGAGTTATTAATTGACGAGTCATTGATTGGCTGGAAAGAATACGAAATGGAAGTAGTACGCGATAAAAATGATAATTGCATTATCGTTTGTTCCATTGAAAATTTTGACCCTATGGGAGTGCATACCGGTGATTCCATCACGGTCGCACCTGCTCAGACTCTCACCGATAAAGAATATCAGCTAATGCGTAATGCCTCGATAGCCGTACTTCGTGAAATTGGTGTTGAAACCGGTGGTTCTAATGTGCAATTTGGACTTAACCCTGAAGATGGGCGCATGGTGGTGATTGAAATGAATCCGAGAGTATCTCGTTCATCAGCACTGGCATCAAAAGCAACCGGGTTTCCCATAGCAAGAATAGCTGCCAAGCTGGCGATTGGTTATACCCTGGATGAGTTACAAAATGAAATCACTGGTGGTAGAACTCCAGCTTCATTTGAGCCAACTCTGGATTATGTGGTTACAAAAATTCCAAGATTTAACTTTGAGAAATTCGGCTCTACTTCTACTGTTTTGACCACTCAGATGAAATCGGTGGGTGAAGTCATGGCGATTGGCCGTACTTTCCAGGAATCCATACAAAAAGCCTTGCGTGGGTTAGAGGTGGATGCCAGTGGTTTTATCCCAAAAGCCGACTCAACTGCTGACGATGTTGAAGATCAAATCGCCTATAATCTCCAAGTGCCGGGGCCGGAACGCGCTTGGTGGTTAGCCGATGCGATGCGCCAGGGTTGGAGTATCGACAAAATCTATCAACAAACTAAAATTGACCGATGGTTTTTGGTGCAGATTGAAGAATTAGTCAAGCTTGAGCATTCCGTCTCAGCAGGCGGGTTGGCTGCTTTGGATAAAAATTTTCTAAGAACGCTCAAACGCAAAGGTTTCTCTGATATGCGTTTAGCCAGTCTGATTGATGTTAGTGAACGCGAAGTGCGTAAACTGCGTCAAAATTTAGGGATCAGACCCGTTTATAAGAGAGTTGATACCTGTGCAGCCGAGTTTGCGACAGATACGGCATATATGTACTCAACCTATGAAGAAGAATGCGAAGCTGCACCTACAGATCGTAAGAAAATCATAGTGTTAGGTGGTGGGCCTAACCGTATTGGACAAGGAATAGAGTTTGATTATTGCTGTGTGCATGCTGCGCTGGCTATGCGAGAAGATGGTTATGAGAGCATTATGATTAACTGTAATCCAGAAACTGTTTCTACAGATTATGATACCTCTGATCGCCTCTATTTTGAATCCCTGACTCTTGAAGATGTGCTAGAAATTGTCGCTATAGAAAAACCTGAGGGTTTGATTGTGCATTATGGTGGTCAGACTCCGCTAAAGCTGGCAAGGGCATTAGAGGCTGAAGGTGTTCCTATTATTGGTACCTCTCCAGATGCTATTGATAGAGCAGAAGATCGAGAACGCTTTCAAATGGCTATTGAAAGGTTAGGTTTATTACAACCGCCAAACAGAACGGCTAGAAATCCTGAAGATGGTGTTCGTCTGGCAGAAGAAATTGGTTATCCTCTGGTGGTTCGTCCTTCATATGTGCTAGGAGGAAGAGCCATGGAAATCGTCTATAATGAAGACGAGCTACGGCGTTATATGACAGAAGCGGTGAGTGTTTCAAATGAATCGCCTGTTTTATTAGATCGATTTTTGGATGATGCCGTTGAGGTAGATGTCGATGCTATTTGTGATAAAGAAGGTAATATCCTGATTGGTGGGGTAATGGAACATATTGAACAAGCAGGTGTTCACTCTGGTGATTCTGCCTGTAGTTTACCGCCGTTTTCATTATCTCAGGACAATCAAGATTCAATGCGTGAGCAAATGAGGCTCATGGCGCGAGAATTGGGTGTTGTTGGGCTGATGAATGCACAATTTGCTATTCAGGGGGATAAAATTTTTATTCTTGAAGTGAATCCCAGGGCATCAAGAACCGTGCCTTTTGTCTCTAAAGCAACGGGTTTGCCCCTGGCGAGAATTGCAGCTCGTTGTATGGCTGGCAAGACGCTCTCTGAGATGGGGTACACCAAAGAAATTATTCCACCTTATTTTTCAGTGAAAGTCCCAGTCTTTCCATTTAATAAATTTCATGGCGCCGATCCCATTCTTGGCCCTGAAATGAAATCGACGGGTGAAGTGATGGGAGTAGGCTTAACCTTTGGTGAAGCCTATTACAAGGCATTGCTTGCCGCTGGAACTCAACCTCCCCGAGGTGGTAAAGCGATTATCTCGGTCAAAGATTCTGATAAAATCAAATTGCCAGAAATTGCCAGACAATTAATTTCCCATGAGTTTTCGCTCATTGCAACAGGTGGCACTTATCAGGCCTTGATCGATGCAGGGGTGAAGGCAGAGCGAATTAACAAGGTTTCTGAAGGTCGTCCCCATATTGCTGACATCATCAAAAATGATGAAATTGCTTATATTGTGAATACCACTGAAGGTAAAAAGGCAATTGCAGATTCCTTTACCATTCGCCGTTCAGCATTAGAGCATAAAGTGGCATACTCCACGACGCTGGCTGGTGGACTTTCAACCTGCGAAGCATTGAAACATGCAGATGACAATGATGTCATTACTGTACAAGCATTACATAAAAAGGTTAGTTAGATGCAAAAAGAACCCATGACCATTGCAGGTGCAAAAGCACTTAAAAAAGAATTGATTGAATTGAAAACACTAGTGCGTCCAAGAATTGTTGAAGCTATAGCCGAAGCAAGAGCTCACGGTGATTTAAAAGAAAATGCTGAATATCACGCAGCCAAAGAACAGCAGGCATTTGCTGAAGGGCGCATTCAGGAAGTTGAATACAAGATCGGCAATGCACAAATCATAGATGTTACCAAATTACCTAAAACAGGTAAGGTAGTGTTTGGAACTACGGTAGTTTTACTTGATATTGAAACCGACGAAGAAAAAACGTTTCGAATTGTAGGTCATGATGAAGCGGATATAAAATCCAACCTCATCTCGGTAAACTCTCCAATTGCCAGAGGCCTTATTGGTAAAGAAGAAGGAGAGATTGCCACAGTAAAAACACCAGGCGGCATTATAGAATACGAAATAGCGGAAGTTAGCTATATTTGATGGCTTTTCTTGTTCAGCCAGGGCTGTTTCTGTTGAATGGGCTTAAAGCTGATTAATGAGTTTAGGCTTTTTAGCTGCTCGGTAAACAACAAGTACATGACCGATTACCTGTATTTCTGTTGAGCGCGTTTTTTTGCAGATCTGAGCAATCAACTTATTTTTATCTTCCCGATCTTCGGTACGAAGCTTAATTTTGATTAATTCGTGATGCTCAAGTGCTTCTTCAATGGCTGTTAGCACATTTTCATTTAAGCCATTGCCCGCTATCATGACGACAGGCTTAAGAGAGTGAGCGCGAGTGCGAAGAGATTTAATTTGCTGGTTATTAAGTTTTGACACGGCGAGCCACCTGATTTGATAGAAATGGTTAAGGCGCAGAATTGTACACTATACCCGTGATACTTGGAAATGCAGGTTTCAGCAAGTCAAGAAGCGTCCATATTCGAGGCTTGAACGTGCAGTATTAGTTTTTCTAAATACAGCTTTCATAATGAAGAAGATGGGCACTTATTGGCTTGCCCTTCGGGAGTTTCAGTGGAAAACCAGTCCTTCGTTGTCGCTCTTGAAAATGACCAGTCATTCTCTATGAGCGACGCCTTGATCTGGATTCCCACTGAAGCTCTGAAATCCCGTATTTCCAGGTATCACGGGTATACACCCAAACTACTTGGAAATGCGTGTTTCCAGGTAGTTGGGTTTAGCTTCTGAAAAAATCACTTTAGATAAACGCAAGAACATTATGATATATCATAGCACCTGCTACAGAGTAAAAAATGGCGCAAAGTAAAAGCAGTAAAGGCTGGCTTAAAGAGCATTTTAATGACGTTTATGTGCAAAAAGCACAACAAGAGGGCTATCGCTCCCGTGCAGTTTACAAACTTGAAGAAATTAACAGCAAAGATGCCCTGTTAAAAAAAGGTATGACTATTGTTGATCTTGGTGCTGCACCTGGTGGTTGGAGCCAGTGGGTTGCGCACAAAATGAATGGAACGGGTAAAATCTTTGCTTTGGATATCCTACCCATGGATCCACTGCCGGATGTACAATTTGTTGAGGGTGATTTCAGGGAAGAGTCTGTGTTAAATCAATTGCTTGATTTAATGGGAGATTCTAAAGCAGACCTTGTTTTATCGGATATGGCCCCCAATATGAGTGGTGTAGATGCTGTAGATCAGCCTAGATCAATGTACTTAGCAGAATTAGCGTTGGAATTAGTAGATCAAGTATCAAACCCTGAAGCGACTTTTGTGGTCAAAGTATTTCAAGGATCGGGATTTGATGCCTATTTAAAGGAAGTTAGAAATCGCTTCAAACAGGTAAAAATTAGAAAGCCTTCTGCATCAAGAGCGCGTTCTAAAGAGGTTTATATACTCGGTGTGGGCTATAAGGTATAGTTTCGGCGGTTTTTAGAGTTACTTATTATTGGATATTTCATAAAAATCTACAGTAAAATGTTAGATATAATTTTCCCTGTATCATAATGTACAGGGTTACTTAAGAGAGGTTACGACTTTGAACGATTTGGGAAAACAAATGGTTCTCTGGTTAATTGTGGCAATTGTTATTGTCATGTTGTTCCAGAATTTCACCGATTCACAAAATAGCCCTACAGAGATTAGTTATTCACAGCTGATCACGGATATTCGTAATGGAAGTGTGCGTGAAGTAACGGTTTTGGGTGGTAGAAATGTTGAGGGTAAATTCAGTTCGGGTGCAACCTTTAAAAGCGTTATTCCACTGTATGGCGAATCGTTAGAAGAGCTTGCAAGAGATAAACCCAATTTTGAACTTAAGGGTAAAGTTCAGGAAAATAGCCTGTTTATGGCCTTTTTAATGAGCTGGGGTCCCATGTTATTATTGATTGGTGTATGGATTTTCTTCATGCGTCAAATGCAAGGCGGTGGTGGTAAAGGTGCTATGAGTTTTGGTAAAAGCAAAGCTCGTCTGTTGGGTGAAGATCAAGTCACTACTACTTTTGCTGATGTTGCAGGCGTGGAAGAAGCCAAAGAAGATGTGGTTGAACTGGTTGAATTTTTACGCGATCCAGGAAAATTCCAAAAACTCGGTGGGAAATTGCCACGGGGTGTCCTGATGGTTGGCCAACCAGGAACAGGTAAAACACTGTTAGCAAAAGCCATTGCCGGTGAAGCCAAGGTGCCTTTTTTTACCATTTCAGGTTCTGACTTTGTAGAAATGTTTGTGGGTGTTGGTGCTTCTCGAGTTAGAGATATGTTTGACCAGGCTAAAAAACATGCACCATGTATCATTTTTATTGATGAAATTGATGCTGTCGGCCGTCATCGTGGTGCAGGTGTAGGTGGTGGTCATGATGAACGCGAACAAACCTTAAATCAATTATTGGTTGAAATGGATGGTTTTGATGGTGGTGAAGGCGTTATTGTTATTGCCGCTACCAACCGCCCTGATGTGCTTGATCCAGCCTTATTACGTCCAGGAAGATTTGATAGACAGGTTGTGGTTGGGTTGCCTGATATTAAAGGTCGAGAAAAAATTCTTCAGGTGCACATGAAAAAAGTACCTTTGGCGGATGATGTCAAAGCTTCTTTGATAGCACGCGGAACCCCTGGTTTCTCTGGTGCAGATCTGGCTAATTTGGTTAATGAAGCAGCTTTACTTGCCGCTAGAGGCAATCGCCGCACAGTTTCTATGGAAGAGTTTGAAAAAGCCAAAGATAAGATCATGATGGGTACTGAACGTAAATCCATGGTTATGTCAGAAAAAGAAAGGAAACTTACTGCGTACCATGAAGCAGGTCATGCTATTGTGGGTTTGCAAATGCCATCACATGATCCTGTTTACAAGGTTTCCATCATCCCACGCGGAAGAGCCCTGGGTGTCACCATGTATCTCCCGGAACAGGATCGTTTAAGTTATTCCAAGCAATTTCTAGAAAGCCAGTTAGCGTCTTTATTTGGTGGTCGAGTTGCTGAAGAAATGATTTTTGGTGAAGAAATGGTCACAACGGGAGCCAGTAACGACATTGAACGTGCAACGGATATTGCTCGTAAAATGGTGACACACTGGGGCTTATCTAAAGCGCTTGGACCCTTAACTTACGCAGAAGATGAAGGCGAAGTGTTCCTTGGGCGCTCAGTTACTCAGCACAAACAAGTGTCTGATGATACAGCGCTTAAAATTGATAGTGAAGTGAAAAAAATTATTGAAAGGGCCTATGATAAGGCATGGAAGGTTTTGGAAACTCATAAAGAAGTGTTGATTAAAATGTCTGAAGCTTTACTGCATTTCGAAACATTGGACCAGGATCAGGTTAAAGATCTCATGGATGGTAAAGAACTATCTGATCCGGATGAAATCGAACCGGTACCAGCTTAATAGGTAAATTCGTCATTATTGTTAAAAAGGGGCCTGAAGGCTCCTTTTTTTTGCCTATGTATTTTAAGTGCTAATTGTTTGTTACAAAAGCTCACACCTTTAAACCTGGAGAAAATCTATACTTAAGCTACAAGCAAACCTGGATCCCGCAGTAGGCGGTAATAGTTTTATACAGAGTATTGAAATGAAAAAAACTATAAGAAAAGTAGCTGTGAGTATAATTGGTGGAATAATTGTATTGATTGGAATGGTATTAATAGTGTTACCTGGTCCATCTATTATTGTGATCCCCTTTGGTCTGGCCATTTTGGCAACAGAGTATGACGTGGCACGTAAATGGTTAAGATTCTTTCAACGAAAATTGAAGGATACAGCCCATTATCTGGATAGAAAGTTCGGTTGGTAAATAACCCCAACCCAGGATAATAACCGCTATAACACTTTCAATAGAACAATTTGACCCCTGATATCAAACCATTGTAACCATTCATATCCCAAGTTCAGATCAAGTGATTTCAGTTGTGGTTATTGCGCAATGGTGTTTCAAAACAGATTTAAGCGAATTAAGAGTTTTTTCAAGTTAAAAGTTAATTACACCCTATATCACAATCAGGTTCCAGATGATAATTGCAAATATTTCTGGTTTATTTTTAAGCCCTGTTATAAATTAGCGGTGGTTTAAACTATAGGGAAAGAACCTTGACTTCAATCGCCGAGTTAACACCCCAGTCTGTATGGGGACATTTTGCCAATATTTGTAACATCCCAAGACCATCTCATCATGAGCAGGGGGTGGTTGAGTACCTCCTGGTTTTTGCCAGGAAGCATGGACTTGATTCTGAAATCGATCCGGCAGGAAATGTTATTATTCGTAAACCAGCTTCCCCGGGTATGGACCACTGCTATGGCATTATCATGCAAGGTCACATGGATATGGTGGCACAAAAGTCACATGACAGTACCCACGACTTCGAAAAAGATCCCATTCAGGCTTATATAGACGGCGATTGGGTGGCAGCCAAAGATACCACTTTAGGGGCGGATAATGGTATTGGTGTCGCGGCAGCTCTGGCTGTACTTGAATCCAGCGAATTAAAACATCCAAATCTTGAAGCGCTTTTTACGGTTAACGAAGAGTGTGGTATGAGTGGTGCTTTGGAATTGCAACCGGGTTATTTAAAGGGTGACTGGTTGATTAATATGGATACTGAAGAAGATGGCGAACTGTATGTCGGTTGTGCCGGAGGTGTTGATCTTCTTGTTGGATTTCCGGTCGAATATACTGAAGTCGACAAAGATTACCAACCTTTCAAACTTGTGGTTGGCGGGTTAAAAGGTGGACATTCGGGTGTAGATATTCATTTAGGCAGAGCCAATGCCAATATTATCACCAATGAATTTTTAATGGCAGCAAGTGATATAACGGCTCTCAAAGCGTCAACCTTCGATGGTGGCAGCCTTAGAAATGCTCTTCCAAGAGATGCCGTAACCCAATTATGGTCTCCTGCTGATAAAATTGAAAATTTAACAGTATTAGCACAATCAATGACATCTAAATACCAAAAAGCCTTTGCTAATGTGGATCCTGATATTTGTGTTGAATTGAACTCAATAGATGATGAGACAAGCCTCGATAGGAAGGTTTTAACAGATCCATGTCTACAAAAATTTGTAGGAGCAGTGGCAAATTGCCCCAACGGGGTTAATAGTTGGATCCCGGAATTACCGGATGTTGTTGAAACTTCAAGTAATCTGGCACGAGTGCTATTAGAAGAAAATAAAATCTGTCTGGAAATATCCATTAGAAGTTCAGTAGAAACTAGCAAAATGGCGCATGCTAAGAAAATTGCCGCTGTTTTTGAAAATGTAGGTGCTCGAACTCAATTGCAGAGTAATTACCCTGGATGGAAACCTGAAATGGAATCACAACTTTTACAGTTGATGAAGGAGCAATATCAATCGCTATTTGGTAAACCACCAGGGGTTAAAGTGATCCATGCCGGTCTGGAATGTGGTGTTTTGGGTGCGATTTATCCTCACTGGCAAATGATTTCATTTGGTCCAACAATAGTTGGCGCTCACTCACCAGATGAAAAAATTAGAATAGAAGACGTTGATAAAATGTGGCGTTATGTGGTTCAGGTTTTAGCCAATATTCCTGTTAAAACAGATGCCTGAGGCTCATCATTACTTTCAACCTTATGAAGGCGAGTAGATTGAAGTAAAAAGGTTAAAACAAAAAGAAGATCCCAAGTCCTATAACCAGCCCTGACCAGAGCAGGGTAACAGTACAATAACCCATAATATCTTTGATTTTTAGGCCGGCGATCCCCAACAAGGGTAAGGCCCAAAAAGGCTGGATCATATTGGTCCAGGCATCACCAAAAGCAACCGCCATAGCAACCTGATTAAGCGGTACTCCTAAACTTTGTGCTGCTGGTATTACAATTGGTGCCTGTAAGGCCCATTGACCACCGCCTGAAGGCACAAAAAAATTAACGATGCCTGCACTGATAAAAGTCAGCAAAGAGAAGGTTTCAGCGGTGGAATGATTGATGAACCACTGCGAGAGACTGGATGCCAGACCTGAATGTATCATCATACCCATGATGCCGGCATATAACGGAAATTGTAGAACAATACCTGTGACACTTTGTATTGCCTCTTGTAAAGCCTGCAAGTAGTTACGTGTATTAACGTGAAAAATTAATCCTAAGCTGAGTAAGAGTAAGTTAATGGTATTAAGTCCCAGTCCACCACCTTCTCTGAAATGATTGATCAAGAAGAGTATACCTAAGCCCGCTAGTAGCATAGAAATGACAGGGCTTGTTTCCATCTTTTCTGCTGGAGTCTGTTTAGTTGAATTTTTTTGTGCGGTTTCTTTCGCTGTTGATGCATTGTTTTGTTTCAGTTGAATCGGTTGAACTTCATCCTGGTTTGGCATCATCAACAGGTTTAGCAATGGCAAAGTAACTAATAAAAATAGCACAATAATGATTACAGGCCAGGAAAACAAAGTTTCTGATACGGGAATGGCCTGGTTAGCTATCAAAGAACCTAAAGCATCTTGCCCGGGGGTGGCAATTTTTAATGGTATAGAGCCAGAGAGGCCAGCATGCCAGACTAAAAATCCTGAATAGGCGGCAGCTACTAACAAGGGGTAGTGAACTTTAGAGTTATTTTGGGCGATATGTCTGGCAATAATGCCCCCTACCACCAATCCGAATCCCCAATTTAACCAGCTGGCAATTGTCGCTACCAGTGTTGTTAGTACAACCGCTTTAGTAGGTGTTGTCGCTAATTTTGCAATTTGATGGAGGAGATTTTTAATCACATTTGAATTTGCCAGGGCATGACCAGTCACCAAAATAAAAATCATCTGCATGGAAAAAGCGAGTAGATCCCATAAACCATTGCCCCAATACTGAGTCATTTCCATTATAGATTGTTGTTCAAAGAGGACGCCTGAGACAAACACCACTAAAGTGAGTAAAACCGCAAATAGAAAGGCATCAGGTAGCCAGCGTTGCATAATTCCGGTAAAAAATTTGGCTAATGTCTGAATCATTGGATAGATTTTGCTAAATGTTAGATGATGGAATAAGAGTAATATACGGTAACCTTTTATAGTCTGGCAAGTTGAATAGAGTAATTGTTAACTTATTGAAAATTATAATATAAACCGAGTTTGTAATTTTTGTCATGGTTAAACGTCTATACACGAATCATCTGGAATGCATTTCAAGGTGGTTTAGACATCCTATGGGTGAATAGCTACAGTGATAATACTGCTTATTTTGTCAATATTAAACGACCGCTTGTCATTTTGTTGTTGAATAATCAACCAATTACTGTTAAATTCGCCAAAATTGTCAAGGAACAGTGTTTCCAGATTTTATTTTAGGGTGATGCATGCAAACTCAAAAAACGCCAATTAGACCAACCCCTATGCCTTATTATGTTGGAGTTGATCGCAGAATTGAGCGTCGAGAGACTAAAGAGCCAGAGTTTGAAAAAATGCTTAAAATGTTTGGGTTAGATAGAAGGATCAGACCTGATCGTCGACAAGCTAATTCTTCATGGTTGTTAGTCTCTGACAAATAGTTTCTGGCAAATTGCTCTCAGAGGCAAGATGTCGGTTATTTAAAAGAGGTCATTTAATAGACACTCATCGAATCGTTTTCCCCTGTTTTTCCCCTTTTTTAGATATTATTATTTCAATAAATAGGCTTAAATTTAGAGTTATTGCTTGTGGCTGATCAAATCAATCTTGAAAAAACTCTAGGTTTATCTAGTCCATCACCGTTAGAGCAACTTCGCTTAAAATCTACCAACTCATCCAATATCAGATTATTTATTAAAAGAGACGATCTCATTCATCCTATTGTGAGTGGTAATAAGTGGAGAAAATTAAAATATAACTTGTTGCATTTGCTTGAGCATGAACAAAGTCAGAATAAACCACCATTGGCTGTGGTCAGTTTTGGAGGAGCCTGGTCAAATCATCTTCATGCACTGGGTTGGTGTTGTAAAGAGTTGAATTTAGGCTTTGATGCGCAGGTTCGAGGTGAGTTCGGTAAATATCCATCAGCCATGATCCAGGATCTTCAATCATGGGGAACAAATATTCATTGGATGGACAGAAAAACCTATCGCTTAAGAGATGATCCCACTTGGTTGGCGCAGCTTCAAGAAAAATATTCTGAAAGTATTATAATTCCAGAAGGAGGTAGTAATGTTTTAGCATTGGAGGGATTGGCTGAGCTTGCACAAGAAATAGGCAATGATTTTGATTATATTTGTGTAGCTGTGGGATCGGTAGGTACCATGGCTGGTTTGGTTAAAGCTTTCGATTCTAGAGCTCATTTTGGTTCAAGCCATTTAGGTTTAAACCAAAAACAGCCGAAAATTATCGGAATTCCTGTTGTAAATGGTGTTAGCGCTTTAACACAGAAAATTAATTTACTACTTAAAGAAGCTCAATCCTACGATAAACATCTGCATAAGTTCCAACAAAACAATTGGCAGTTAATCGATGGCTTCCAACAAGGCGGTTATGCAAAACTCAATCAAAACCTGGTCGGTTATATAAAGAATTTCTATCAGCAGACAGGCATTGTTTTAGAGCATATCTATACCGGAAAATTACTCTGGGCTATTGAAGATTTGATCGGGAAAGGTTTTTTCCCCGAAAATTCAAAAATAGCAGTGATACATTCTGGTGGTTTGCAAGGGTTAAGAGGAGAAAAGAAATTTGAAATGGGGCATTGGTTTGCAAGTCTTCAATCAAGATAACATGGTAATATGTCTCTTTAATACATTGTTAATGGAAATAAAAGTTTGAATGGTAACCCGAACAATCAGTCTGAACAAAATATCCCTCATTACAGAGTTTGTCCTGCAAAATCGGGAGCAGACTGGTTTGTTAATGCGACAAAACTCATGCAGGGACAATATGTTCGCTGGCTGTTTTTAACGATTACTTATGTGGGTATGGCCATTCTTGCCAGTATATTACCGGGTGTGATTATTCTTTTTTCAGCTATGAACCCTGTTTTCTGGGCAGGAATTTTTTTAGCCGGTGCAGCAGCTTCGAACAGATTAGATTGGACGCCTGTGGTTTTATTTGAACCCTTCAAACGTCACGTGGTTAATTTGTTAATTTTGGGCTCGGTCATTCTATTTGCCAATTTCCTCATTGCTACATGGTTAATAAGTTCGTTGGGAGAATTCATTGATTTTAGTGAGCTGAATAAAATTATGCTGCAAGTTGCCGAAACTAGTAATAAACAACCCCTGATAGAACTACTTTCAGATCCGCAATTGGTTCAACAAATTACCCTTAATTTATTAATAGCTATGGCACTTTCTCTACCTGTTGCTATGGCTGGTTGGTTTGCTCCAGTATTGATTCTTGATAAAAACATGCGTCCTTTACCTGCATTATTGTTAAGTTTCAAAGCTTGTACTGCTAATTTCATACCATTTTTGATCTACGGTTTGATCGGATTGGTTTTGATTATACTGATGTTAACTTTTAAGGTTATTATTTTGTTTGTGAGCCCATTATTTTTGGCAAGCTATTATACAAGTTATCGTGATATCTGGCCTGAAGAACAAATAGCAAAACCTGAATCAGATAATGATACTGAGACCAGTATTATCCTCTAATTATCATTCAAACATTTAACTAACCTCAGCTCGGGATAAGCCAGCAGGACTTATAAGCTTTGTAGTATTTGAAAAGGGCAAGTCAGAGCCTGCCCCGTGAGCGTAACTTGTCCTTCATACCCAAGTATTTGCTACGCTAATGGGACAGGCCCTGGTGAAGAAAATATCTTTTTTTTCTTATCCCAGCTTTGAGATTAACTAAAAAAAGCCTTTTCAGCCTCTTCTGGCATTTTCACATTGGTTAATTTAGCTTTTTGTAGTAATTCCCAATAATATCGGTAAGTTGCTCTATCATGTAACTCACCCTGATACTGGATAGGTCCCCAAGCGTTCGCTTGAGCGGCTAACAGGATGTTGGCACCATCAACTATTTCAGAATAATCAGGCTTCATGGCATCAACAATCGCTGCGATTTGAGTGGGATAAATACTCCACATGCGTAAGAAACCAAATTCATTTCTGGCTCGAGAAGCATCTTCAAAGGTTTGATAGGGGCTTTTTAAATCTAAGGTCACGTTATGAGCAGGCACCACTCCATATGTTAAGGCGGCTGCAACCATTTCAGATTTGGCTCTTTGTAACAGCTGATGCTCAAACTGACCGGGACTACGCATAGCCGAAGCCGGTATAGCTCCATGATGGCCAGAAACAAAATCCATCATGCCAAAATCTAATACCTGGATCCAATCGAGTTTGGCAATTTCCCATACATCTTTTAAAGCGCCATGGGTTTCAATTAACACATGTATTGGTATTTCTCGTTTTAACCCGGCCATCATTGCCTGGGTTTTAATATAACCAATCATTTCCTCAACCTGTGCCGCATTGGTTGGTTTAGGCAGAGTAATATAAGCGACTCGGTCACCAATGGCTGGAATTAATATATCGAGATCTTTTTTCCAGTGATGGTGGCTATAATCATGGATCCTGACACCTGCCATATTGTGTTTATTCAAATCACTGGATAAAAGTTTTACTACCATATTGGCATGTTCTTGCTCTTGTCCAGCGGCGGCACCATCTTCACAATCACAGGTGATATCAAAGATTGGACCGAGTTTTTGCTGTAATTCCAAAGCCTTACTGATTAGTTTTTCACTGCCTGCGAAATGTTCACAGCTCGGGATCACCGGAAAAGGTTTTTCGCCAGAAAATAATGCATCATTAGGATGAACAGATTCGGTCACTTTATGCTCCTATTGGTCTATTATATCTATAATACAAGTATAGTTATAAATTTCAGGTTAACAGAGGTTTAACCTAAATTAATCAGTTGAATCACGAAAGTCTGCGTAACCCCTTGGCGCACCTGGAAAACTTAAAAATACGCAACTCACCAATAAGGTGAATATGGTATTTTTAAGTTTCCTATGTACACCAGTGGATTACACATCTTTTCCGCGCTCAACTGATTATTTTAGGTTTAAATATACACTTAAATTCAAATTTTTAAATAGAGTGATTGATTTAAAACAAGCGTTTGAATATGATACACATCTGGTCGGATGAGGTAAATACTCAGTTTTGAGTTATTTTTGGCCAGAAAACACCACTCAAGGGGTTCTTAGATAATATGTATAAGCACGATTTCCTCACATCAGTCGATGAAGATCAGGTTTTAGGTGGCGACTGGCCAGGTATTCAACTGTACTACCCTCCTGTAAAATATTCTCCAAAAGATGGTGTCTATGAGACTATGGAACAGGCTGCAGATAGATTGCGTCGCCATGCCCATAATACTCCAGCCAATACTTTACTTTTTGATTTAGAGGACGGTTGTCGTCAAAAAGAGATGAGCCGTGAACTGTTAAGGCAGGAATTGCCAAGTTTCGACGAGAACCGAAAATTTCAAATAGCGGTTAGAATTAATCCTTTTCTTACCGATGAATATGAAAAAGACTTAGAGATGATCCAGGATTTGGCAGATTATATTGATGTCATCATTTTAGCTAAAGCTGGAGAAGTCTATGGAGCCGCTGAAATTCGTGATCTTTCTGCCTGGTTGGTAGGTATTAATCCTAAAATCACTATTCAGCCGATTTTTGAGCATCCCAGATCGCTTAAATTAGCCGCAGATATCATGCAATATGATACAGTAAAACATGTTGTTTTCGGGATCCACGATTTTTCAAAAGCCATGGCTATTCACTTGACCCCTGAAAACTGGATCCACGAACTTCGTACCTACCTACACATGATATTGCTTGAAGCTCGAATTGCCGGTAAAGGTGTTATTGGCGGTGTTGAAGTACTAATTAACAAAACCCCCATGCCAGAAGAATTTATTGAACCAGATGATGTACGTCGTTGGCTTGATTTACATGGTGAAAATGAGTCAAGAATTGTTCATAAACATGCGGTGGAAGAAGCTCAAATGGGAATTACCGGTAAACAGGTGATTCATCCTAATCATATTCATCTTTGTAAAGTGGCTTTTACGCCATCACCGATCCAGATAGCACGTAATGTCAAAATATTAAAAGCAGCCATAGCTGCCGATGCTTTACAAGGTGGCGCTATTAAGTTTGAAGACGAAATGCTCGACCCGCCCATGTTTGGTAAAGCGTTACAAACCTTACTCAGGGCCAATTCACTTAGAGCATTAGCAACCAGGGATAAAGCTTTTGCCATGGATGTATTAAAAATGTTGCCAGTTCAGGTTATCCGTGAAAACTGGCCTTATGGTGTGATCTAGGCAATGAACCTATTAATTTCATCGGCATTACTATCGCTATTAGTACTGATACAGTACAGGAAACTGAATCCATGAGTAAACGATTTCCCGCTATTGCACCATGGTCATGGCAATTACCCGATAACCTGAATATAGGAGTTGCCTGTACTGATCGTATTGTCGAACAGGGCAAGGGGGATCAGCTGGCAATGATAGTTGAAGATGATACCCTGGGAACCAGTCAATACAGCTATAAACAACTTGCGGACGCCAGTAGCCGTTTTGCTCAGGTTTTAAAGCAGAATGATGTACAAACAGGTGATCGAGTCCTTATACGGTTACCCAATTCACTCAGCTACCCCACAGCATTTTTTGGCACCATGAAAATGGGAGCTATAGCGGTTCCTACCAGTACTTTGCTGGCAGGATCTGAAGTGCAATATTTAGCAGAAGACTCCGGTGCCAGAGTATTGGTGACGGATAAGTCTATGTGGGAAGAAATGAAGCACAACTTGAGTGAAAGTAATCAATTAAAGCTGATCTTACTGACAGGAGTTGGAGCATTGCCTGATGAGATCCCAAAAGCCATCGAGATAGTGGATTTGGATCTTTTACTCCGGCAAACTTCTCCTATTGAAAAATTTGCTCAAACCACACCGCAAGATGCTGCCTATTTGGTTTATACTTCAGGCACTACAGGCTTTCCAAAGGGTGTTTTACATGGTCATAGATCTCTTTATGGGCGTTTGCCTGCCAGTGAGTATTGGTTTCAATATGCTGAGAATGAGAGTTCTGAACAAGATCGAATACTTCATTCAGGTAAATTTAATTGGACCTATGTATTAGGCTCCGCTTTGATGGATCCGCTATTTCAAGGCAAAACAGTCATTGTTCATGAAGGTGCAAATGATGCCAATCTTTGGCCAAGATTAATCAAACAACATGCTTGTACTATTTTTATTGGTGTGCCAACCATTTATCGGCAAATTATTCAAAAAACGGATTTTTCTGCGAAAGACGTGCCCAGTTTAAGACATTGTATGAGTGCTGGAGAGCATCTGTCAGATGAAATGTTAGGATCCTGGCGTGACCGCTTTGGAATGGATGTTTATGAAGCCATCGGCATGTCTGAATTGTCCTATTATATTTCTCAAAATAAACTTCATCCTATCAGGCCAGGTTCAGCCGGGTTTCCTCAACCCGGTCATGAAGTTCATTTACTCGACGAAAATCTGCAAGAAGTCGATGTGGGCGAAGAAGGTATGATTTGTATTCCAGAGTCTGATCCTGGATTATTTTTAGAATACTGGGACAAAGAACAAGAGACTCTCGAAGCTAGAAATAATGGCTGGTTTTTTACTGGGGACTACGCTAGCCGCGATGAAGATGGATACATCTGGTTTTTAGGACGACGTGACGACATTATTAATACCTTTGGTTACCGAGTTTCTCCTCATGAAATAGAACGAGTGATGAAAATACATCCAGCGATAGCCGACTGTGTTGCATTGGGTGAAGAAATTGGCCCTGAAAAGGTACTGGTGAGTTTGTGCGTTATTCTCTTTCCAGAAGCGAGTGTTAGTGAGCAGGAATTACTCGATTATGCTTCAAAAAATCTGGCGAAATATAAGGCGCCTAAAATCATTCATTTCATGGATAATTTTCCAAGAACTAAAAATGGAAAAATTATCCGTAAGCAACTTATGCTAAACACAAAAAAAAGCTCAAGCTGATAGGAACCTCATTATGATTCAATCATACCGTCCACGAAGAACCATGTTGTATGTTCCCGCACACATTAAAAAGCATATTGAGAAATCACGGATTCTTCCCACAGATTCCATCATTTTTGATCTGCAAGAGTCAGTTCCAGCTTCAGAAAAAGAAAAGGCCAGAAAGGTATTGACCCAGTGTTTTGAGGATTCAGACTTTGGTTATTCAGAAAAAGTTATTCGTATTAATCCCCTCCAAACCCAGTTGGGTAAAGACGATTTGGTTGTAGCGGCTACGATGGATGTTGATGCCATCATGTTCCCGCGCATTGAATCTGCGGTAGAAGTGCATCAATGTATTGCAGATCTTGATGCTGTCGGTGGAAATGACAAACGCATTGTCGTGAATATAGAGAGTCCTTTAGGCGTACTCAGAGCGGAGGAAATTGCCGCCAGTTCAAGCCGTATAGATGCGATTGTGATGGGAACCACTGATTTGGCTAATGAGTTAAAATTGAATTTAACCACAGATCGTATTGGGCTGATCACAAGTTTATCCATGGTTGTTTTGGCAGCCAGGGCACATAATCTGTGTGTTGTTGATGGTCCTCACTTAGACATGAAAAATATTCAGGCTTGTGAGTATTCCTGCCGACAAGCCAGAGATTTAGGTTTTGATGGTAAAACGGTGATCCACCCGGTTCAATTGACTTATAATAACGATGCCTTTACACCAAGAGTTCAAGATGTTGCCCGAGCCAAGCAGATCCTGGTAGCTTTGGAAGAAGCTGAAAACAAAGGTAGAAGTGTTGCGATTATTGATGATCAATTAATTGAACCCTCACTACATATTTGGGCGCTAAGAGTTATTAATATTGCTGAACAGATGAAAAAACTAACCTGAGTTGTCCAATTTATTCAATTAAAATCCTATCGTTTAAGGGCAATGGTTTGGGCATTTGCAGTTGGTGATGAAGGGTGTTGTAAGTTAAGGAGAAAAAAATGAGTAGCAAGGCTAATGCTGGTAATTTCTTTGAAGACTTTGAACTTAATGAAGAAATCATTCATGCTACCCCACGCACCATCACCGAAGGTGATGTGTCACTCTATATCGCATTAACGGGTAGTCGATTCTTATTACAAAGTTCTGCTGAAGCCGCGAAAACTTTCGGCTTTAATGATCTGATTGTGGATAATTTGTTGGCTTTTCATATAGCTTTTGGCAAAACTGTGGCAGATATTTCTCTCAATGCCATTGCAAATCTGGGTTATGCAGATGTGCGTTTTGAGGAGCCCGTTTATATTGGCGATACTTTAAGCGTGACCTCAAAAGTGATTGGGCTGCGTGAAAATAAAAACAAAAAATCGGGTATTGTTTATGTACATTCTATGGCGATGAATCAAGACCATATCACTGTGCTGTCATGGAAAAGATGGGTCATGGTGAAAAAATCAGATCTTAATGCCGAGATATCAGCTGACTACATACCTGAACTGTCAGAATTTGTTAGTATTGATGAGCTACCCATTCCGCAACAACTTAATATGGAGGAATTTGATCCCTATTCTAGCGGAAGTCCTTATTTGTGGGATGATTTTGAAATTGGAGAACGAATCGATCATAGAGATGGCATGACCATTGATGATAGCGATCATACATTGGCCACCAAACTCTACCAAAATACGGCTCGGGTGCATTTTGATCAAATCTATATGAATGATTCGAAGTTTAAGCGTCGTTTAATGTATGGTGGTCATGTTATCTCAATTTGCCGAGCCCTCAGTTACAACGGATTGGGAAATGGATTATTAATAGCTGCCATAAATGGTGGTACTCATGCAGCACCAACCTTTGGCGGCGATACTATCTATGCTTTTTCAAGCATTGTTGATCGTTGGCAATTGCCTGAGCATGAAGATTTTGGCGCATTACGAGTCAAAACCTGGGGTGTAAAAAATACCCCTTCAGAAACAATAGATAAACCAACTAGCATACAAGATGGCAGGAAAACTTTTCACAAAGATATCGTCTTAGAATTAGATTACACCTTGCTTGTACCCAGATGGCATACGGCTTGAGATAATACTACGAGGTGTGAGTTAGGTGAACAATAGCGATAATTATCATTATTGCAATAGTGAATGTCCCTCAGGTAATTGCTTAGAGATCCAAATAGCGAGTTTATGTTTCATATTGGGTTGGTCTTCATGTATTTTAGGGACTGGCACAATTAGTTTGTCATTCACCAATAGACGATAAAGCGCTTCAATTTTCTCTTTTGAAGAATCAGTGGCACCAAATCTTTTATAACCACGACTCTGGGCATATTTTTCTCCTACTTCAATGGCTTTTTTAACGAGTAGGGCTTCATTTTTAATTTTTTTCATTCCAGTATCCAACCTGATTCATCTTACCTTCTAAAGTAATCAATAGTTAGATATAAGTAAATAGATAAATTGTAAGGTTTGAATTGATTCCTGATTTTTAATCTTTGCTGATCCATCTATTCCACAGTTTGTTTAGAAATATTAGATGTAAAAATAGAGGAACAGGCTATATTTTTATGTATTGTGGTGGATTTCTGTGCTTCAAGTAATCACCTGTCAATTTGTAAAGCATCAATTTTGGAAGTATCGATTTTCTCTTCATTTTTTAATCGTATTTTTACAGTCATATTATGCTTTGAATCTGCGTGAGCAATAGCTTCAGCTCTGCTGATTTTATTATTTTCATAGAGACTGAAAATTGCTTGATCGAATGTGACGACTTCTTTCTCCAGGTTTCTTTCAAAAGCATCCCTGATTAGATCTATCTGCCCTTTTTGGATTAACTCTGTAATGAAGGGACTATCCTTCAAAATTTCAACTGCAGGCCATCTTTTGCCATTTATGCCAAGAATCAATCTCTGACAGATAATCGCTTTAAGATTGTGAGATAAGTCCACTAAGAGTTGCTTGTGGTTAACTTGAGGAAAAAAGTTAATGGCCCGGTCGAGTGTTTCAACGGCATTACTAGCATGAATAGTTGCCAAACATAGATGGCCTGTTTCAGAATAATTGATGGCATTTCGCATAGTTTGTTCATCACGAATTTCACCAATTAAAATAACATCGGGGGCTTCTCGCATAGCATTTTTTAATGCTTCTCCATAGCTTTTCGTGTCCGTGCCTACTTCTCTTTGATTAACAACAGATTTTTTATATTGGTGCAAAAATTCAATAGGATCCTCTATAGTTAATATATGTCCATGAGAAGTTGAGTTGCGATGATTGATCATGGCAGCCAGTGTTGTTGATTTACCAGAGCCGGTAGCACCAGCCACCAATATAAGACCTCTCTTTTCCATGACCAGTTGTTTAAGGTAAATTGGGACATGGATTTCTTCAATCGTTGGAGGATCGGTTTTCACATTACGAATCACCATGGCAACCTCACTTCGTTGTCGCATGACATTGACCCGGAATCGTCCCAGCCCTTTAACTGAAACACCCATATTGACTTCCCAATTTTCTTCGAAAGCCTTCAAACTATTGTCATTCATCAAAGAATAAGCTAACTCTTTGGCTTCAGATGGTGTTAAATGATGGTTTTCTGAAACTGGGCAACTAACACCTTCAATTTTCATTAAAACTGGAGAGCCCGGGCTAAAAAACAAGTCAGATGCGTTATTTTCTATCATCAATTGTAAGTAATGTGAAATTTTCATAGGATACCCTTTCTGTTTAAACTTCAATTTTTGCTATAAGTGCTTCGTTGAGAGTTGTTATTCCTTGTTTAACAAGTTCTGCTGCATGGGCAATCATAGGCAGCATACTTTCTGATTGAGCTGCTTCCCTTATCTGCTGTGCGGCAATGTTCTGAGTAATCATGTCACGGATCGTGGGGGTAATTTCTAAGATTTCGCAAATCATTAACCGCCCCTTAAATCCTGTCTGATGGCAATGAGAGCAGTGACCAGCCTTGTATATTTCAAGATCTTCATCAATACCGAACTCAGCCATCAATTTTGGATCACCTTTGGTTTTAATTTTACATTTTTCGCATAAACGACGTATCAACCTCTGTGCTAGAACACCCAGTAAGCTTGATGATACCAAATAAGGTTCTACTCCCATTTCAATCAGACGAGTGACTGAGCTTGGTGCATCATTGGTATGTAAGGTGCTCATCACAAAATGGCCGGTTAACGAGGCGCTTATGGCAATTTCAGCTGTTTCAAAGTCACGCATTTCTCCAATTAATATATCGTCAGGATCATGTCTTAAAATATTTCTTAACGCACGTTGAAAGGTATAACCGATTTTGGTATTGATATTGATTTGTTCGATTCCCTCTATCTGGTATTCAACCGGATCTTCTACAGTGATTATGTGTCGGGGGCTAGCCTTGCGTTGGTTGAGAAGAGAATAGAGCGTTGTTGATTTTCCTGAACCAGTGGGGCCAGTGAGTAAAAAAATGCCATTATTTCTCTTGTTTATGCTTTCAACAGTATTGAGTTGTTGATCTAGCATGCCTAGCTCATCAATATTAAACTGGCTGATTTTGGAATCCAATATGCGAATAACCACACTTTCACCCAACACGGTAGGCATGATTGAAATTCGTAAATCTATTTTTCTGTCAAGATAATTTAAATGAGCATGACCATCTTGAGGAATACGATGTTCAACTACGTCCATGTGGGTCACAATTTTAATACGCGCCACCATGGGATTAAGAAGTTCGGCGTTCAAACGGTTATACTCGATCATTTGACCATCAATGCGATAAAAGATAATCGTTTCATCTTTGGTCGGACGAATGTTGATATCTGATGCTCGGTCTTTAATCCCAGTGAAAATAATATTATTAACCAGCTGTACCATTGGCTGCTGGTTGGCCAGTCTTTCGAGTTGTTCTTTATTAATATGAGATGTATTACTTTTGATATCAATATCTGAAGCAACAGCTTTAACCAGATCATCAATTTCTGTACTTGTGTAATGTTTTTCTATGGCGCGGTATAATTGAGACTTTTCAGCCACAACCATGATGATAGGATAGCTAACCCCAAATTGAGCAGCATTAAATGCAATTTGGTCGGTGGGATCCGTAAATGCTACAACCAATTTCCCTCCACTTACTGCCAGAGGAAGCAAATTATATCTTATGGCGGTCTCCTGATTGAGAATATGTAAAACAGATGTATCAGGGGTGAAATCTTTCAGTGAAATATAAGGGACTCCTAAGCGGGCACAATCAACTAAAACCAGTTGTTTAGCTGATAAATGGCCCATTTTGTGCAGAATGTGGTGCAGATTTGGTGCTTTATTACTCTTGAATTCTTTAATGATATTCTTGCCAATTTCTGTTGGAATTTTATGACTATTAATGATCGTGGTAAGGATATCAAGATCACTTACGGGAGAAATTGAACCGTTGTGGGCTACCAGTTGTTCGATGAAATCGAGTGATACTGCTTTAGGTTCTAACATGACAGTTAAGGTATTTAGACATATCAATAACAATAGTGTAGTACAAATGAGAGGATATAATTCGACAAAGCATTAAACAGGATAAAACATTTGAATTCCATAAAATGAATATGAAAAATAGCTTATCTCTAAATTAAATATTAACTTTATTGGAAACTACACACGGCTAAAATTTGCAGGCTTATAACTTATTGATTGAATTGATATTTTGGTTGTTTTTGGTGTGGATAAAGGTGTGACCTGTGATTGTCCGAGAGCTGCAATATAATTGAGACTTTTCAGCAATAACCGTTGACAAATAATAATCCTAAATTCCGCAGTTGAATCACAAACATCTGCGCAATCCCTTGATGCACCTAGAAAACTTAAAAACACTCTCTTCACCAATCAGGTGATTTAAGTTCCCTATGCACACCAATGGCTTACACATCTTATTCGCGCTCAACTGCGGAATCTAGGATAATGGACGAAACAGCTGTATCGCTTAGAAAAAAGAGAATCAGTGCTTAAGATTTGAAAATACAGGATGAAAAGGATAACACCCTGTATTTTTGACGAAAAAGATTAACCTGGTTCGCCTGGCTGCTCGACTACGGTTGACTCATGATAAAAGCCCCAGCAAGTAGCCTGATAAAGTCGTGTATGTGTCAGTAGATGGAGAGTATATATTTGATATTGTTGTATTTTGTTGGGTTTCAGGTGGTCGTGTTTATGCGATCATCAGAAGGTTTTACTCCAAATTTTTGCTTGTAGCGTTTAGAAAAATAACTCTGGGACGAAAAGCCACAATTAGCATAAATGGTCTTAATGGTTTCTCCGTTTTTTACGAGTTCCTGTGCTCTTGCAAGACGGTATTCATTTAGATACTCATTGGGCGAGATATCAAGAAAGTGTTTGATTTTTCGTTCTAGTTGACGAGTAGAGATATGAAGTTCTTCACAGATATCCTTGATCATCAATTCGCAATTTGAGAAATTCTGAGAGACAAATTTAAGGTAGGCAGTGATGATTTTATCATCAGATTGAGAACCGTGCAGTTGCGTGTTATCAATAAATGCACGTTGGATTTTAGAAACGTGACTTAGTTGGTTTTGGATCCTGTCCAGTAGCACAGTTTCATTGAATGGTTTGGTAATAAAGTCATTGGCTCCTACTGAAAATCCTTTGTAGCGACTCTCGGTGTCACTTTTGGCAGTGATCAAAAGTAAGGGAATATGATTGGTTATTCTATTTTCACGAATTTGTCGAGTGAACTTATAACCATCCATTTCTCCCATCATGATATCACTAATAATTAAATCAGGCACCAGGCTTATGGCCTTGGCTAAGCCATTTTCTCCATCTAGGCTTACAGCAACCTGGTATTGAGTTTCAAGAATACTTTTAAGATAGACTGATAACTCAAGGTTGTCTTCTACAATGAGTATGCAAGGTTTTTTGTCAGCTGTTGGAGTTAATGATGCATCTTTTACAAATTCGTGTACAGCATCGTTTTGCATGGGTTGCACCAATGGTATTTTGGCTGGTGTAGCATCTATTGAAGATTGGTTATTATTTATGGGTAATTTGATACGTATCTTGGTTCCAGAATTAACCTGGCTTTGCAAAAAAATATTTCCCTGATAAGATTCAACAATTTCTGAAACCATAGCTAAACCAATGCCAGCACCTTCAATTTTTTCGGAGTTTGATGCTCTATAATATCGATTAAAAATATTTTTCTGATCGACATCAGGTATACCTATTCCAGAATCAGAGCAATCAATGATAATATGCCGGTGAAGTTGATAGAGTCTTAATTTTACCCAGCCATTATTAGTATATTTAATTCCATTTTCAATGATGTTTTCTAATAATTTTTCAAAATCAGTTGCATGGCAACTGGTTACTATCTTTGAATCGGTTTCCCAGTCAAAACTAATATTTTTTATATTGGCGATATCTTTGAAACTTAACAAAATAGGACGTGCAATTTCTGAGATGTTATGCAGTTGTTTCTTAAGTTTTGGAGTGTAATCGTTTTGTGTAATATTAAGTACTTTTTCTGTTAATTTAGAAAGTTTGAATATTTCATGAATTTGCTTTGAACAATAATCCGATAGAGCTATTTTATTGCTTTTAAGAAGACTAATATTTCCTAACATTAATTGCATAGGTGTTTTAGTTTGATGATAGATATTTTCAATTAGTTTTTCTTTCTCTCGCATGAGAAGCTCTACCTTATTTTTGTTCTGATCAAGCTCCGTTGTTCTTTCAGTGATCTTTCGTTCTAAATATTTACTTTGTTTCGCAAGTTGACGAGTACGAAATCGAACTAGAACAAAAATAACAAAATAGGCGATTAACCCATAGATTGACAAAGCCCACCAGGACCACGCCGGGGAGGATGTGATGATGAAATGATAACCTTCTTGTCCCCAGTTACTAGTTAAATCTTTTGCCTTAACACTAAAGGTATATGAACCACTTGGCAGATTTGTATAGATGGCTGTAGGATGATGTTTTATTATTTCAAAATGATCATTGATAATGTATAAACCGTTGTCGCTACCAATGACATATTGATTATTTTTGTTTTTTGTAATATCTTTGATTTTAACTCCTGAGATAATAGACTTGCTTAATTCAATTTTAAAATCCGTATTAAAAATTTCTTCAGAAACAATAAACAAACCCAGACTGGTGCCTAGCATGAGTTTACCATTTTCAAGTTGATAAAAACTAATGACTGAAATGGTTTGGCTGGCCATATTGTTGAGTGTTAATTGATAGTTTAAGAAGCTATTATTTTTCCTTATATATTCACTTATACCCTCATCAGTTCCAAAAAAATGTCGTTTCGACTGAGTTTCTATCATGTCATGAATAATTTCTATTTTAGGCTTGTCCTCTTTATTGCTAAGGTGAGGATAATAGGTTGGTTGATAGGATTCAGGATCAAGACTCATAAGAGTCGTTGTACCTGCTGACCAAATCATACCTGTTGAATCAATAAAAATTTCACGTGTAGGATTCTCATTTACTTGTATAAGAGCATGCCCGTCAAACCTGAAAACTCCGTCGTCACCACCAATCCATAGAAATCCTCTATCATCTTGCAATAAACGCCTGATATTATTTATGCTGTGCCCCCTGGGATCCAGGATCGGGTTAAAAATAAAATTTGAGCTGTTTGCGTTGTTCTGTGCTTGTGTTATTCCCGAATAAAAAAGACAAGAGAATATTAACGGCAATGTAAAAAATGCAAACTTAAGGAATAATAGAGCCCGCATAAATATCTCTCCTTAGAATGTGTTGGGTAGAGGTAGTTTTGATTGATCTGGGTAGGTCTTTTTCAGTAAGCCGATATTAGTTACCCTTAAAAGTCAGGGTATATGTGGCTAATGTGCTGAAAAAATCACAGAAGAAACTGCTTTTAATTGAAATTAAAGATAAAGTCAAGTTCGAAAGCGAGAATTTGTGAGTTAATTCAAATTATAGAACGATTTTTGCTTTATATGGCATATTTTAAAGTTAAACACTCATTATTGTTTAAGTTGAACGATTTAACAGATTTTTACAGGTTCAACAGAGTAAACCACCATCAACTGGAAGGTTAATACCTGTCACATAGGAAGAAGCATCTGAAGCTAAAAACAAAAATGCCGGTGCAATTTCTTCAGGTTGAGCCATTCTAGCCATTGGGATCAGAGGTAAAATGCTCTTTAACATAACTTCGTTTTTAGTAAGGGCAGAAGCGAATTGAGTGTCTGTTAAACCGGGTAAGATTGCATTAACACGGATCCCATATCTAGCGGTTTCTTTAGCTAATGCGGCGGTCATAGAAATAACAGCCGCTTTAGTTATGGAGTAAATACCTTGCATGAGGCCGGGAATGACACCGTTAACAGAGGCAGTATTGATAATGCTTCCACCATCGTTTTCTCGCATGATTTTGCCTACCTGTTGACTCATCATCAGGTAACCTTTGATATTAACATCAATGGTTTTTTCAATCATAGAGTCAGGGGTGTCAAGTAACTCACCAAAGAAAGGATTGGTAGCTGCGTTATTCACCAGAATATCAATCTTTCCAAATTGTCCTGTGATTTTGTCAATCAGGTTATTAACAGAATCAGGGTGGCCAATATGGCAAGCAATGGCTGATACCTGTCCCCCTTCTCTTTTGATATCCATAGCCAATTCATCTAGGGTTTGTTGGTTTCTGCTGGATATAATGATGTTGGCACCATAACACCCGAAATCCGCCGACGCTCCGCCTCCGTTCAAAACCGGATCCGTCAGCCATTGGAGAAATTCGGGCTGAACCCGAATTCCCACCGGGCCTTTGTGGCCGAAGTGGCTGACGATCTTC
>JBFFIY010000023.1:0-43389 GCA_041556195.1 Enterobacterales bacterium | reverse complement strand
GAGTTGCGCCAACATCAATGTATTTGAGTATTTCAACTGGTTGCAGCGGGAAAATGAAAATGTGGTGGCCGATCCTGAACATTACCTACCTTGGAATTATCAGAAAAATAATGTCGAGAGTTCGCTTTAAAAAAGCAACTCTCTCTTTCTTCATTCAACTACGAGCGTCAAGCTATGCTGCCGTAAGCTCACTATTTACACCCTCGTAGTAACATCAATGTAGTAACACTTCGGCTTGTGTTACTACCTATGTTACTAAAAAATTCGGATGTTACTAACTCTTAATGGACGCCATAGGCATAAAAAAACCCTGAAAACCGCTATTTCATTGGCTTTCAGGGTCTTTGATGGTTCTCTTAAAACCTTGCTTTGGTGGAGACGGCGGGGATCGAACCCGCGTCCGCAAATCCGCCGCTTTCAGATCTACATGCTTATTCTGTCTTTGAGTTTAACCAGTTTGCAACCCGACAGGCAGGGAATACAAGTGGCGATTTCGGTTAAGTTTTAGTGAATCCATCCCGAACGTATTTCATCACGATCTTATGTGGAATGACTCCTGTGATCCGGGCGCATAAGCACACACCGGGCAGAAGGCTCTAAGCTGGGTATTAAGCAGCTAGTGCGTAGTTGTCGTCGTTGGCAACTAAAAGGTTTGCAACTATTGTTACGAGGTGGTTTGCCCCTCGGCATGCACTAAAAGTTTTGTAATCCGCGTCGAAGCCATGTCGTCCCCAAACGGTGAACTAAAAATTTCTTTTAGCCAGTAGTCCATTATAACTATTTATATTGATAAAAGAAGCCTTAAAACAGGCTTTGTTGTAACTATTTGTTACGTTAGGAGAAACTAACCATTTGTTAAACTAGAAGAATCCAGCCATGGCATAGGCGGTTTTTTGGAACATTAATGGTGCAGCTTCTTCAAGTTTCAGGTTAACTTTGTTGGCGGTGGTGACAATTCGTGTTTGATATTCTTTTCTATTTGAAACTTCCGATGCGGTTTGTCTGCTAGTGCTGCTATCGGAGGTTTTTATGTCTATTTGGGTATCTTTTGTCACGATTGCGCCATGTGCTGCTTTTTCTCTGATTTGGACGTCGGCAACGAGCATGTAGGTGACATCTTTGGTCATGCTGCTTGAGATGAGTTCAGCAGCTCCAACAATTATACCTCCAATCACTGCGCCTCGACCTGAATGATTAGAGCTGATCGAAGAGCCTATAGCGGCACCCAATATGACTGAACTTCCAAGGTATCCTTGACCTAGAGCTGATTCTGCTGCGGTAGGAGAGGCTTTTTCAAGGTTAAGTACGTAGATGAGCATTTGGAATTGTGCGGTTTCAGGATCATCCATTACCAGGTAGCCGTTTTTGCTGAGTTGGTCTCGAATCAAAGTTTTGAATGAGTCACGGTCGAATTCTATGACCCCACTTTTTACTTCAAGGTAGACGGTGCGTTTATCTCGTGTAACGGGTTCTACAAATATAGCCGTGCTGGTTCTTGTTTGAACATCCAGTTCTTTTTTTGAAATGGAAACCTGACTTGAAGCACATGCTCCAAGTATGGTTGTTAGAAATAGCAGGATACTGAAGCGACTGATTGTGCTTTTAATTAATCTCATGCTTTATCTCCTTTTTAATGAGCAACATACTGAGTTAACGCCATAATTTGAAATTATTCAACAAAAATATGCTTTCCTGATCTATAGGAGTCTAGCTGGCCAATGGATAGAGTTTGTATATCATTCTCACTTAGCAATTCTTCCACTGATTCAGCTGCTTCTGGTTTAACGGCAATTAACAAACCACCACTGGTTTGAGGATCGCATAAATAATGTTTTTCTCGTTCGGTTAGTTCACTAACATGAGCACCATAGCTTTGAAAGTTGCGCTCTGTTCCACCAGGTATACAACCCTGTAGACGATAGCTTTCTGCCTCTTTAATCAGGGGTAAATTATCCATTTTGATGGTAGCTTTTAAACCGCTACCCTGAGATAACTCTAATAAATGTCCAAGTAAACCAAAACCTGTAACGTCAGTGAGTGCACACACACCAGAAATTTTGGCTAGTTCAGTACCTATTTTGTTCATCTGGCACATGAGATCTCTTGCTATGTGTTGGTGTTCTGGTTGTAGTAATTTTTTCTTTTGTGAGGTGGTCATGATCCCAATACCCAGCGGTTTGGTGAGGTAGAGTTTAGCGCCATGAGTAGCTTTGTTATTTTGCTTTAATTCGGTAATTTGAACTTCGCCTGTGACTGCTAATCCAAATATGGGTTCCGGGGAATCAATGCTGTGTCCACCTGCTAACGGGATCCCGGCTTCGCTACAGGCATGTCTGCCACCCTGAATGACTTTAGCGGCTACTTCCGGGGCTAATTTATCTATTGGCCAACCCAGAATGGCAATGGCCATGAGTGGTTTTCCTCCCATGGCATATACATCACTGATGGCATTGGTAGCTGCAATACGACCAAAATCAAAGGGATCATCGACTATAGGCATGAAAAAATCGGTGGTGCTAATAACGCCACGTCCATCACCTAAATCGTAAACGGCTGCATCATCTTTACTTTGATTTCCAACTAATAATTTTGGATCAGGAACTTGAGGAAATGAATGCTTAACAATTTTATCCAGAACTTCAGGAGAAATTTTGCAACCGCAGCCGGCGCCATGACTATATTCGGTGAGTTTTATGTCTTTCATAACGGGTTTTGATGATTGAATGGAGTTGGTTGATAAACATGATAACAAATGAGCTTTAAAAAACTGATTTTTATTTTCAGCAAACTTCAAGCATAAAAAAGCCAGCAATTAATGCTGGCTTTTTAAGTGTTATTTATAAGTGCTAGTTAAAAAACACCATTCTAACTATCTGGCTCGCTTTCTGGCTGCAGCTAATAATCCAAGCAGAATGAATCCAAAACCAGTTGAACCGCCACCACCACCAGAAGATGCTGGAGGAGGGGGCTGAGCTACCGATGCACTGCTCACGGTGACATCCATAGTGACAATTCTAATTTGACCTTGTCCGTCAGTTATTTGAAGTTCTATGGTGTAAGTTCCAGCAACGGCATAGGTATGAACGGGAGATAGCTCATTACTTGGATCAGTATTGTCACCGAAGAGCCATCCATGGGTAAAGTTACCATCTCCGCCTGTAGCTGTCATACTTAAAGTGACAGACAAATCGTCAATATCTGCAAAAATCTCCACATTCATGGGAACTGTCTGACTGACTTCTAGCGTCTGTACCACTTGTTGATTATCAGCGCTAGAAACCGTTAAAGTGACAGTGTAATCACCACTTAAAGAATAGGTGTGAGTGGCTTGAGCACCTGTAACAGCATCTGTATTATCTCCAAAATCCCATAAATAACTAACGTTGACACCACCCACACTACTTGCAGATAAAGTAATGGTACTTCCAGCCGAAGGAATCGTATCATCAATTTGAGCAACTAATATTTCAGCTATTGAAATTGTCTGAACACTGTTTTGTTGAGTATTGTCTTCATCGGTAACTGTTAGAGTCACTTCAAAGTCACCACTTGCTGCATAGGTATGAGAAGGGTTTTCTAATGTACTGCTAGAACCATCACCAAAGTCCCAGTTGTAAGATAAAGTTCCTGTGCCGCCATTACTGGTATTGGTGAATTGAATAACTCTAAAATCAGGGGATGCTGAAGTGAAATCTGCTGATAAAGCTACCGAACCCGTAGATGGGGCAGAAACTCTGATTGTGGCAGAAGTTGAGGTGGCTGTTTGTTCCAATACAGTAATTTTTAAACCATTTTGAGGTAAAATTAATCCTGACTGTGGTTGTGCTGGTGATGAGTAATCGGCACTATCATCAAACTCAGCACTGGTATTTTGAGAGAATAGTCCAAAGGTTGCATCTCTGATTTGTACAGTTGTTGGAGATGGACTGTTACCGTTCATCACTGTGTTTTGATTGGCATCAACTACACCAATAAAGCCGTGTCCAGGGTGTTCGTCAACATGATTATCTTCAAATGCTTCATCGGCAAACCAAACTAACATACCTGTTTTATAACCACGTAGGTTCATGCCATTTTCGATGTCATTGTGGCTACGTAATTGCACATAGTAATTTTGAGGTTTTCCGTCTACGGTATCCTGGATCCTGTTAAATCCATTAAGTTGAGCTGTGCCTGCTTGCTCGGCTCCATCAGTGAAAGTCTGATTATTATCAACCATGATATTAATGTCATCAGCGACGAAACCATAACCGCCTACGGACTGATCGGTAATATATTGAAAGGTAATTTCTACACTTTGATTGCTGAAAGCGCTTAAGTCAAAGCTAATGTCCTGCCAACCTTCTGTGCCTTGCGCGTTGGGTAAATCTTTTGAAATGTTGGTAATAAAATTATGAACGCTTGCAAATTGGCTATTATCAGCTCGAGTGTGACTACCTGTCAGGACGACACCATTAGCCAGAACTTGAACGTAATCAAAATCTTCCTCAATATTCCAGTGAGCTTTCATTTTTAACTGGAGCTCTTGTCCGGCAGGGAGCTGTGTATTAAAACTCATACGATTGGACTTTTCATCTCCATCACCAGAGTAGTATTGGTAACTTCCTGTGAAAGGAGGGAAAAATGCCGATTGGGGGACGGGTAAGTTAATTTTTAATTGGTTAACATCTCCCTGGTGATTAACATTCTCTACGATGTCAATGGTTTGCTCACTTCCCGCAAAGTCTGATAAATCAATGATCTGCTGGTTAACCCAGTTAGTACCGTGAATCTGCTGTAAAAAGTCTTTAGAGTGGGGGCTAAAGGAAGTTGGCTGTGTGCCTGGAATAGAACCGACCCAGCTACCGCCAGCCATCACAGACCAAAGTCCAGTAGGTGCTCCTGCATCTGAATTATTAGTATCATACTCATCCTTCAGTCCCAAATCATGACCGAATTCATGAACCACTACGCCAATTGCAGCATCAATGGGTTGTATGGTGTAGCCAAAACCTTTGATTGGTGAACCTGGGATACTGAAACCCATGGTATTAAAACTACCGGTCCAGTTAACGAAAAATCTATGTGACCAAATCGCGTCATCACCCAGCACACCACCACCGGTTTCTTCACCCATACTTGAATGAAAGATGATTAAATGATCGATAAATCCATCAGGCTCGGTGATATTTCCATCTCCATCTCTGTCAAAGGGATCTTCTAAATCAAAATCTGCAAGGTTAATATTACCCGAAGCAACCGCTTTTATGACGGCTTGTTTAACTAATTCTTCAGGGTCTATGTCTTTTCTATCATTTTCGTCATCATATGCACCGTAGGTGGCTGCATTACTATCGGCAGTAACCCAACCAACAGTGGTACCTGTGAAGAATAAACCACCACCAGACTCTTTTTGGTAATACTTATGAGCCGTCATCAAGGCTTGATTGGAAGGCCCTGGATAGGTATCTGTAGAAAACATTAATTGATTATAATGTTCAACCGTATAGTTGCTATAAAACATACCTGTATCGCTACTGGTTAACCTGTTGTTATCAAAAGGTAAATCAGGGAAATCAACTAAAACAGCCAGGACTTTGACAGTTTTGTCTACCTTGGAGAAAGTGGTAGATTGGATGCCTTTAACCTTAGCAGAAGCCTTGTTTAACTTAGTCATAGCAAGTTTCATCACTGAAAGTGTAGGAGATGGTTGGTTTGCGGCTCTCTTTAGATAGTTGTTAAGAGCAGCTTTTGTTTCTATTTCGGAAGCCGATACAGAGAGCTCACCTCGTTTTTTTAACCAGTAGATAATTCTCTCATGATTGGCAATGACTGGATCATGTGGAGCGGCAATATTTAATTCTTTCGGTGTTGGAGAACTGGCAATAGCTAAAGATGTTGCCAGAACTGCTGATAAAGGCAGTATTTTTGCCCATAAATTGAATTTGGTCATGTTTTGTAAGGTTCCTTGGTAGACAGGTTGAAAATTTGTTTCTTATTTAGCATCTTTTCCCTGATGAAAATAGACTGTTTTTTGAACAGGCCCTATTCTATAGAGATCAGCTCTAAAAATCATGGTAATAATTCACAATTGGTGATTATCTAAGGTGATTTGTGAAATTATTGTCGTATTATTTATCAAAATATTAGTTTTATCCTGCATTTCGTACCAAAATTAAGTTTTAATTTCTTTTTTGTAAGAGATAGAGCACTACATGGCCTTACTGGCAAATATCAAATTTACCAAGGGCTATTTAAGACTATCTTTGTATTCCTTGGGTGAACATCCAAACTGTGCCTTAAAACATCGTCCAAAATGACTTTGAGTTCCAAAACCAACCTCCATGGCTGCATATTGAATGCTATGGCCCTCATCTAAAATGACTTTTGATTTTTCCAGCCGGTAACGTCTCAGGTATTCTGAGGGGGTAATATTAAGAATACTTTTTAACTTCCTGAAAAACTGTCTTTCACTCATAGCAATTTTAGAGGCTATCATGGCAATTGAGATTGAGGGTTCAGCATAAATCGGTTCCAGAATATCATTTAACTTTGCAATAAACTTCTCTTGTTGCAAGCTGATATTGTCTTCCGTACCGGACGTTTCGAGTTCTTTTTCATGTTGTCTTTGTTCTTGTTTTTCCGGTTGAAAAGCAATTTCACCAAAACGGTTTTTTAGGATATTCCTGATTTCTAAAAGGTTCTTTAAGCGAATTTTTAACTCTTCAACATCGAAGGGTTTGGTTAAATATTCATCTGCCTTGTTTTGCCAGCCTTTTAAACGGCTTTCTCTATCGCCCCTTGCTGTCAGCAAAATAATAGGGATATGATTGGTAATTTCGTTGCTTCTAAGGTTATGTGTCGTTTCATACCCGTCCATTCTAGGCATCATCACATCACTAATGATTAAATCAGGGACTTCAGAGATGGCAATTTCAAGCCCGTCTTTACCATCTTTTGCGGTTAGAATTTGATAATCATCTTCGATGCTGGAAACAATATAATTTCGCATATCTGCATTATCTTCAATGACAAGTACGCTGGTTTTTTGACTCTCCTGATGAAGATGGTCGCTTTGTTCAGTTTGGACTTGTTCGACTGAAGAACTGGCCCCTTGATTGGTTAACCCCATTAACTCCATAGCGACTATTTCATCATTAGCATGCAAACTCACCTGACTATCATCCACTTCACCAATAATGGGTAAATAAATCGTGATTTGCGTACCTTTGCCCAGTTCACTTTGAATATCAATACGACCCTGATGCGCTTCAACCAAACTTTTCACCAGAGCCAGACCTATACCAGCACCAGTAACCTGTTCACTATTTTCATCCAGTACACGGTTATAACGCTCAAAAATGGTATCAAGTTTATCCGTTGGTATACCTATGCCTGTATCAATAACCTGAATGCTTAATTCATTATCTGAAGTTCGCGTAGTTTCAACACTGATTTTATCTCCAGCTTTGCTGTATTTAATGGCATTGGAAAGAAGATTGAGTACAATTTTTTCCAGAGCATCGTTGGTAAACTCAAAGTTCACCAGCTCAATATTTTTAATATTGAGCTGGATGTTTTTCTCTTCGGCTAAATCCGCAAAAGCTTCAGTAAGCAGACGAATAATTTTGCCTGTAGCCTGAGGGGATTTTTGAGTAATGGCTTTAATGCGGAAGGTTTCAAGATTTAACAGTTGATCAACCATGCGCAGTAAACGATAGCCATTTCTTTGTACCATATTTAATCGAGTAGTTTCTTCTTGACTCTTACTGGTTTTTAATACTTGCGCAAGAGGGCCAAGGATCAAAGTTAAGGGGGTTCTGAATTCATGGGAAACATTAGCGAATTCTTCATTCTTTTTAGATAGAAGCTGTTCGACTTTGTTTTTTTCTGATGCAAGTTTATGTTTTTCATCCTGCAATTCAGAGGTTCTTAGCTTTACGGTATTTTCCAATGCATGGGCTCGTTCGGTTAATATTTTAGTGCGTTTTTTAATTATATGAAAAACAGCAAAAACAGCGGTTAAAGCATACAGAGTAAAAGCCCACCATGTTAACCAAGGAGCTGGTAATATGGTAATAGCAAGAGTTTTTTCTTTACTCCACACATCATTTTTACTGGCAGCTTTTACTCGGAAGAGATAATCACCTGCCGATAAATCATCATAGGTGATTTCAGTACTATTCGTATTGACGGTAATCCAGTTATTATTAACGCCTTCGAGTTGATAGGTTAATTTATTTTCCTTGGGTGCGGCATAATGAAGGGCGGTTAATTCGAAACCCAGTGTGTTATTATCATGATTAAGCACCATGGGTTTTAACTCGGACACAGGCTGCTCAAGGCTAAAGCCATTATAATTGGTTAGGGGTTTAACTTGGGTACCCTGTAAAAAAATATTACTGATGGCTACTTTGGCTGGGGTAGTATTTTTTTTGATTTTTTTGGGGTCAAACAGGGAAAATCCATTTTTGCTACCAAAAAATAAACGGCCATCGTACAGGGATGTAGCTGAACGAATCATGATGTTATTACTGGCTAAACCATCGCTAGATTGGTAATGTTTTGAACCTGGTTGGTCTGGATGAAACCGATAGAGTCCATCATTTTGCGTCATTAACCAGAGATAACCCTCACTATCTTGTATCAATCCAGAATAATCCGATAGAGGTGGAATATTATGTTTATTGTTAATTGAGCTTAATGATTTATTTTTTATATTAAATTCAAATAATCCACGCTGGTCAATGGACATTATAAGGGTGTTATTGTCTTTAATATAAAGAGATTTTATATGGGTCACAAAATCAATTTCAGGGTCCTTATAGAACAGTTCTACTTTATTCAACTGCTGATTGAACAATAATAATCCTTTATCAGAGCCTACCCATAAGTTACCCGAGGCATCCCATTCCATGGCATAAATACGAGCTTTTTGTAACTGTTTATCTGACGGGATTAAGACGAACTGTTTTTTTTCCTGATTACTGATATAAATACCTGAGTGCATTCCCAGTATTAATCTATTGTCAGGGCTTTCTTTGATTATATTTACAATTCTATTAGATAGCTGCTCACTATATCGAGTTACAGAAGAAGTGTGCATGTCTACCCGATCTAATCCTTTGGCGGTACCCACCCAGAATTTATCGGTAGAGTCTTTAAAAAAAGCTGTAACAATATTATGAGAAATAGTGTTGTTATCTGATGTGGAATGAGAAAAATTCTGACATTGATTGTTTTTTAAGTTAACTTGAGAAAACCCTGATTCTGTGCCTATAAAAAGTCTTTCTTCACTAATGGATAATGCAGAATATATCGTATTAGAAGGTAAACAGGAAAGCGAGTTTAAGCTATTATTATGTGCTCCCAGGGTAAGATTGGTTGGATCATACCAGTGAATACCTGCGCGAGTACCCATCCAGATCATACCTGAATCAGCCTGAAACAGGCTTAATACAGTATTACTTCTAAGAGATTTAGTATCACCTTTATCTTTAATATAATGGGTATAGTCTCCATTATTATTAATTTTATATAGGCCATTTTCTAATGTTCCCACCCAGAGATTTCCCGATTGATCCGTTAGCAAAGATAAAATATCCTGATTTTGAATTACCTTGTTATGTCTACTAATGGTCTGACTTTTTGTATGGTAGAAATACAAACCCTGAGTGGTTCCTATCCAGATATTGCCTGTTTTACCTTCTGCAAGAGTTCGAATGGGAGGTTGCTGAGTGTCGGGTAATTTAATATTTTTTATGTTTTGAGTGTTTTTTTCTAGGACAGCTAATCCCTGGCTTGTGCCAATCCAGAGATCTTCATTACGAGCTAATAACAGTGTTTTAACTCTTGAATGTGGAAGAGATGTGGGATCTACAGGATCATGACTAAAGTTTGAAAAAACATTATGCTCAAGATCATATCGATCAAGTCCTTTTGCCGTGCCAATCCACAGATTATGCTGTTTATCAGCAACAACTGTATAGATTTCATTTGAACTCAAACCACTATTGCTGGTTTTATATGAAGTGAAGCTGTCTGTTTTCGGTAGGTACTTATTAAGACCATTTTCAAAAGCTGCTACCCATAGCGTATCATCATAATCAAAGGTTAAATCCAGGATAAAAGATCCTGATAAGGCATTATCAACATTGGGCAAGTAATTTTTAAACTTGCTGCCATCAAATCTGGAGAGTCCACTTGTAGTGGCAATCCAGATATAACCCTGCTTATCCTGGATGATATCAGTCACTGACGTGTCGGCTAAACCATCATCAGTGTTGAGCGAGTTAAACCTGATAACAGTAGAATCAATCGCCTGCAAACACGAGCTATAGACAAGTATCATCAAAAAACTTAAGTGTTTAATAATTATGAGCAGCCTCTCTTATGAACAACAATTATAACCTGTTCATTAATTGTATTTATTAATATCAAATATTTCTCAGGGTGAATAAGAAACCCTAAACCAGATCTTAAACGGTCAGCTTTAGTTTTATCTGAATAAAATAATTAGGAAGACTATTATTGACGGCGTTTATCAGCAAAGATATAAGCACACTATTGAAGTCTTTCATCATATTTCCCTTAAAAATTGACGAAAAAAAGAACAACATTTGTTTGTTCCAGTGAACTTTAACAAAAGTAGTTGAAAATGTTTGTCCTGAATCAGACTTTTTTTGGTCTAATCCTGCCAAAACGAGTTATTTGAGGCCGAGATACTAACAATTGAATAAATTTCATGCAATGCAATTAAAGAACAGTTAAGTCAGGCCAATTTGAGAAAACAAATTGGTTATGTTCTCTGTTGTATCGTTCTTAATAGCATAGTTCTTGCAATTGACCTGCAATACAATTAACCTTGCCCACGGAGTTGGCCGAGCAGTCGCTGCCTTGTTCAAATTATGTGTAGAAATACGCATTTTTGTCTCAGGGGAGAGGAAAGTCCGGACTTCACAGGGTAAGGTGCCAGGTAACGCCTGGAGGGCGCGAGCCTATGGAAAGTGCCACAGAAAATATACCGCCAGGTAAGTCTAACTTATTTGGTAAGGGTGAAATGGTGCGGTAAGAGCGCACCGCGCTGGTGGCAACATCAGTGGCAGGGTAAACCCCACCTGAAGCAAGACCAAATAGGGATCCTTTGTCGTGACCCGCGACGGATCCGGGTAGGTTGCTCGAGGAATTTGGTGACGAATTCCCTAGATGAATGACTGTTCTCGACAGAATCCGGCTTATGGTCAACTCCAATTTTATTTAACTTTGCTTAAATACCCCCAAATCCCATTCAAACTTAAGAATCTACTTTAACTTCTGACGCTAACCCCGTGATTTAATAATTACAACCCCCTTATCACGATTTGTAACTATAAAAAAATCTCATAAGTCATTGTGTTATAAGCAAGAAATTACTGATTTAAGTGGCTAATTTCTTGACAATTGTTGGTCTGAGTACCTATAGTGTCATATAGTGTATAAAAGTGTCATAAAATGGATCAAAAACTCTTACCAAGAGTTCTTTTTACCAGATTAGACCATAAAACTACTATTGGGAGATAGTTAGCCAGTGTTTCGAGGAGCTCACTCAATTAATTTGGATGCCAAAGGTCGCATCGCTATGCCGGCACGTTATCGTGATCGGTTAGCGGATGATTGCGACGGTGCTATGGTCATAACCAAACATTTGATTGACAACTGTTTATTATTATTTCCTCTTCCTGCCTGGGAAGAGTTAGAGACTAAACTGGCCGGGTTATCTTCTACCAATCAAAACAACCGTGCAATCAAAAGAATTTTATTAGGTCATGCCACTGATGTTGATATTAAAAATGGGCGTTTGATGGTTCCAGCATTTCTCAGAGAAATTGTTGGTCTGGAAAAGCATATTTTTCTGGTGGGTGATGGAAAATCTTTTCAAATTTGGGACGAAACTCTGTGGCGTACTCAAATTGAGGAAGACAAAGCATTGCTGGTTGAGTCGTCTTTGGACTCTGAGCAACTTCCTGATCTACCGTTTTAGGGATGAGCAACATGGCTTTACATGAATCCGTTTTACTTGAACAAGCGGTTGAAGCGTTACAGATCAAACCATCTGGTATTTATATTGATGGCACCTTTGGTAGAGGTGGTCATAGTGCTTACATACTGCAGTTGCTTGGTGAGCAGGGGCGTTTAATAGCCATTGATCGAGATCCTTCAGCGGTAGCCTATGGTCGAGAACGTTTTGCTGATGATGCAAGGTTTCAAATATTTCATTCTTCATTTTCAGCTTTAGAACAGCTTGTTGAAAGTTTGGGGTTAACAGGAAAAATTGATGGCATTTTATTGGATCTGGGTGTTTCGTCACCGCAGTTGGATGATGGGGAGCGGGGTTTTAGTTTTATTCGCAATGGTCCTTTAGATATGCGTATGGATCCTGGTTCAGGGATCAGTGCAAAAGATTGGTTAGCGACTGAAAAGGAAGAAAAAATAGCGGATGTTATTTATCAATTCGGTGAAGAAAGATTTAGTCGAAGAATTGCCAAAGCCATTGTTGAGTATCGACAAACCGGGGTACTTGAAACAACCTGGGATCTGGCTTCACTTATTGAAAAAACAGTATCGAGACGTGAGAAAAAAAAGCATCCGGCAACTCGAAGTTTTCAAGCCATTCGAATTTATGTCAATAATGAGTTGGCAGAAGTGGAACAAGTACTTAAAGCTTCAATACCTTGTCTCGCTAGTGAAGGTAGGTTGAGTGTTATCAGTTTTCATTCGCTTGAGGATCGATTAGTTAAGCGTTTTATCAGAGATTTTAGTAAAGGCAAACCAGTTCCAAGAGAAATTCCTATATTTGAGGAATATGTCGGGCCATTAAAGGCGATAGGAAAGGCGATTAAGCCTACAGAATTAGAGATTACCCATAACGCCAGAGCAAGAAGCGCGGTGCTCAGGGTTGCAGAAAAAAGATGAAAGCTAAATCTGAAACAAAAAAGAAAGCCGAACAATCACCGAATTTAATCAAGGTAATTGTTAAGGATCTTCTATTTGAGCGTTGGCTATTAGTGTTATTGATCATTCTGACCACAGTGAGTTCTGTGGCTGTGACATGGAGTACTCAAAAAAATAGAGAAATGAATGCTGAGTTATCAAGTTTAATTGAAGATAGATCAACAGCGAGTGTTGATTGGAGAAAACTTCGGTTGGAATACCGAGCTTTGGCAGAACATTCAAGAATTGAGCAACTGGCTAGAGAGAAGCTCAATATGCATCCGGTTACGGCAGATAAAGAGACGGTTATCAGATGAGTCGCTTTGAGGACACCCAAAGACTGGCACAAACCATGGTTCGCAAACAACGAACCCGCGATAAAAAGGAGAAAACACCCTCTGGATTTTTGCGCGGGCGTTTTATTTTTATGGTAACGATATTAGCTGTTTTAACCTGTTCTGTGTTGGTGATGGCTGCTTATATACAGATGATTTCTTCTGATTTTTTAAGAGATCAGGGTGATGCAAGAAGTGTTCGTTTAAGTAAGCTTGAGGCACCAAGAGCGAGTATTACCGATCGAAATGGTGAAGAGTTGGCGATTAGCATTCCATCAGAATCACTATGGGTTGATCCGGTACAGGTGTTGTCCTCATTGGGTGAATACCCCGGATTGTTTAAAAGTGAAGGCTGGAAACAGTTAAGCGAATTGGCGGGAATGAAACAGGAAGTATTGGTTGATTGGATCAATAATCGCAGTAAAAAACGTTTTGTTTATCTCAAACGTCATTTAAATCAAAACCAGGCCAATGTGATTAAAGCTCTGAAATTGCCGGGGATCCATTTGCTGGCAGAACCACGTCGTTTTTATCCGGCTGCAGAGGTTGCTGCTCATGTTACCGGATTTACTAATACAAGTGGAAAAGGGTTAGAAGGTTTTGAGCGTACTTTTGATAAATGGTTAAGTGGTGAACCTGGTCAGGTTCTAGTCAGGCGCGATCTTCTGGGGAATGTAATTGAGAGAAAAAAGGTTTTAAAAGCACCAGAAAGTGGTCATGAGGTGGCATTGAGTCTGGATGCTCGAATACAAACCATTGCCTATGTAGAATTAAAGAAAGTTTTCCAACATGTGAAGGCTGACTCAGCAACGGTAGTGGTATTGGATGTACAGTCAGGTGAAGTATTGGCGATGGTGAATCAACCATCATTTAATCCGAATAATCGTGTTTCGTTGGATGTTAATGCCGTTCGTAATCGAGCCGCAACCGATGTGTTTGAGCCTGGTTCAACCTTGAAACCCTTTACTGCATTGGCTGCGCTACAAAGTGGCCAATATTTGCCAAATACCATGATTGATACTAATGCGATTAAATTGAACGGTTATTGGGTGGGAAGAGCCCATAACTATGGTCTGCTATCGGTAAGTGATGTCATAAAAAAATCGAGTAATGTAGGTGTGTCTAAAATGGCGTTATCTTTACCAACAGATGACTTTCTTAATATGTTTTATCAGTTAGGATTTGGTACGGATACCGGTTCAGGATTTCCTGGTGAAAGCATGGGTGTTTTTCGAGAAAAGAGGCGCTGGTCTGACATTGAAAAGGCTACTCTTTCTTATGGTTATGGTATCAGTGTAACTGCCTTGCAATTAGCCAGGGCTTATGCGGTTTTAGGTAGTGGTGGAGTCATTCGTCCGGTTACCTTTTTACGTCAGGATGAGGTAGTTGTTGGCGAAAGACTTTTTTCTAAAAGCATCACAAAAAAAATTTTACTGATGATGGAAAAGGTAGTTGAAAAAGGCGGAACCGGAACTCGAGCCAGTATTGAAGGTTATCGTGTTGCTGGTAAAACAGGCACTGCAATAAAATCAAATTCTGGTGGTTATGGTGATGACTATGTTGCGATTTTTGCTGGCGTTGCTCCGTTAACAAATCCTAAATTAGCCATTGTTGTCATGGTCGATAATCCAAAAGGTGATGAATATTACGGTGGTGATTTAGCCGCTCCTATTTTCTCAAATATAATGGAACGTAGTTTACGTTGGTTAGATGTATCTCCGGATAAAATCGAGTTACCAATGATGATTGCCAATTCTTTACCTGTAAAATCATCATCTTTGAACTCTTCATCTTTAAATAATAGCTTAGTGAATAGAGAGGGAGGGAGTAGACGATGACAAAATCATTATCTTTGTCTCACTTTGAGCAAGTTCTGATTGATAAACAGACTCATGGGGATCTGAGTGTTGTTATTTCAGGCTTAGGGTTGAGTAGTTGTGATGCAACAGCTGGATATGCTTTTATTGCTGTACCCGGTACTCTGGTGGATGGAAGAAATTATATTCAAAAAGCCATAGATGTTGGTGCATCTGCGATTATTGCTGAATCTGAAAATTTAACGACATCACAACAACAACTTTTAAATCAATTAAAAGTGCCATGGATTTTGGTGAAAAATCTCAGACAGCAGATTGGTGTATTAGCTGCAGAGTTAGAAGGGCATCCTGCAAATAAATTAAATCTTGTAGGTATTACCGGAACCAATGGAAAAACATCTATTTGCCAAATGAGTGCTGAAATTATAAAAACGTTAGCAGGTGAATGTGGTCATATGGGTACCCTTGGTAATGGTTTGGTAAATCGACTAAAGGAAACTATTAATACGACTTCAGAACCTATTACCATTCACAAGAATTTAAATAAAATTTTAAAAGCTGGGGCTCGCCATACGGTGATGGAAGTCTCTTCCCATGCCCTGGAACAAGGCCGAGTTAATGGTTTGAAATTTAAGGTGGCTGTTTTTACTAATTTGACTCGTGACCACCTTGATTATCACCCGGATATGGAAGCTTATGCTGAATCAAAAAGACGTTTGTTTTTAAATGAGTCATTAGAATATGCCGTGATAAATGCTGATGATGAAATGGGACGAAAATTACTCGCTGATCCAGAAATTAAAGCTAAAAAAATTGCTTTTAGTTTGAAGGATACTGAAATTTCAGCACAGGGAATTGAAGGGATTGTTCGTGCCAGGAATATAAAATTTTGTCCTATTGGGCAAAAATGTGTGGTTACTACACCTTGGGGACAGGGAAATATAAAACTATCACTTTTGGGTGAGTTTAATTTATCGAATACCCTGGCTGTTATTTCAATTTTAGGCTGTCTGGGTTTTTCATGGGATGAGATCCAACAGCAAATAGAAACCGTGAAATCAGTTTCTGGAAGAATGGAGAGATTTGGCGGAAATAATCAACCTCTGGTAGTAGTTGATTATGCACATACACCCGACGCACTTACCAAAGCGTTAACGGCATTACGAGCACATTGTCAGGGAAATTTATGGTGTGTATTTGGTTGTGGTGGAGATAGAGATCCAGGTAAGCGTCCATTAATGGCCGCTGCTGCTGAAAAGTTTTCTGATCAATTGATCATCACCGATGATAACCCGAGAAATGAAGATGGCAATCTAATTATTTCTGATGTGTTGAGTGGTTTAAGTAGAGCAGGTGATGCCATCGTTGAGCGTGATCGTGCCGCAGCCATTGAACAATCTATTAAAAATGCTAAAAGCGGAGATATTATTTTAGTGGCTGGTAAAGGGCATGAGAGTTATCAGTTGGTACGTGGTAACAAATTACCTCACTCTGATAGTGAATTTGTTCTGCAACAATTAACTGAGTTGGCATCATGAAGTTACAGTTATCGACAATTGCTCAGGTGCTTGATACTAACTTGCAGGGTGAAAACTGTTGGATAGAAAGTGTTAGTACTGATAGCAGAAGTTGTGGTCATGGAGATTTATTTGTAGCACTTAAAGGGGAAGATTTTGATGGACATGATTTTATCCGGCAGGCACAAGATAAAGGCGTTGCCGGAATAGTATTGAGTCAGGATGAAGGCTTGAATTCTACTTCAGATGAAAACTTAAATAATAGTTCGGGTGAAGACTTGACTCATAGTTCAGGTGAGGCCTCTGTTTCCATATTAAAAGTTAACGATACTCTGCAAGCTCTCGGCAAAATTGCGGCTTACTGGCATGAGCAATGTGAATCTAAAACAATAGCCATTACCGGTAGTGTTGGTAAAACAACTGTAAAAGAAATGTTGGCTGAAATGTTATCTGCAAAGGTTAAAACCTGTGTGACTCAGGGGAATTTTAATAATGCTATTGGTTTACCCTTAACCCTGTTTAAAGAAAATATTGATGATGAAGTTGCTGTTTTAGAATTAGGTGCTAATGCGCCGGGTGAAATTTCGCAACTATGTCAGATCTCTAAACCTCAGGTTGGCATCATTACCCAAATAGCGTCTGCACACTTGTCAGGTTTTGGCACAATAAAAGGTGTTTCAAAAGCAAAATGTGAGTTGTTTGAAGCTCTTGATAAAGATGGCATTGCCATTATCAATATAGATTCTGACTGTGTTTCTGACATGGAGCAAAGCGCATCACATTGTCGTAAATTAACAGTTTCTGAAACAAATTCAAAAGCTGATATATGGGCTGAAGATATAAACCTTAATGATGCTGGTACCAGGTTTACCTGTTGTGGTTTATCAGGGCGTTTTGTCGTTAATTTAGCTCTGGCTGGTCGGCACAATGTAATGAATGCCTTGTTAGCCTTAGCTGGAGTTAATGCTTTAGGGTTTGATGTGAAAGCATTATCTAAAAATTTGGAGCAGATGAAAGATATTAATGGACGAATGGTGAGGCATCGTTTAGCAACAGGTACTGTCATTATTGATGATAGTTATAATGCAAATCCTGCCTCGGTAAATGCCGCTATTGATTATTTATCTTCAAAAAATGAACGAACAATACTGGTATTAGGTGATATGGCTGAGCTTGGTGAAAATACCCAACAACTACATCGTCAATGTGGTTTATATGCTAAAGGAAATAATATTAACCAGCTATATACACTGGGTGTTTTAAGTGAACAGGCCAGTTTAGTATTTGGTGAGAATTCACGACATTATCGAGAAAAATCAGATCTGGTTAAAACATTACAAAGTGAACTAAAAGCAGAGACAATTATACTCATTAAGGGCTCGCGCTCTGCAAAAATGGAAGAGGTGATAACGGAGTTATTGAGAAATAATGAAAAAAATACAAATGAAAAAAATAATGAATTTTCAGACTCAAAGGAGTACCACTGATGCTGTTATGGCTCACTGATTACTTGTCTCAATATTATACCGCATTTGGCGTTTTTCAATACCTGACATTGAGAGCGATTTTAGGTGTGTTGACTGCACTTATGATGTCACTCTTTTTTGGTCCCTGGATGATAAGGCGTTTAAGCCATTATCAAATAGGACAAACGATTCGAGATGATGGCCCTAAAAGTCATTTGAGTAAAGCCGGCACGCCAACAATGGGGGGAGCGTTAATATTATTATCCATTTCCCTCAGTGTATTGTTATGGAGCGATTTAACTAATCGATATGTATGGGTAGCTTTGCTTACAACTTTAGCTTTTGGATGGATAGGCTGGGTTGATGATTATCGAAAGTTGGTTCATAAAAATCCAAAGGGCTTAGCGGCTAAATGGAAAATTTTATGGCAATCGCTTTTCGGTTTGGCGGCGGCAATCTATTTGTTTTATACAGCCGATGCACCAGTCGAGACGGAGCTGATAGTGCCATTTTTTAAAGACGTAGCGATCCCTCTGGGCCTGGGTTATATAATTTTAGGTTATTTTGTGATTGTTGGTTCAAGTAATGCCGTGAATCTCACCGATGGCCTGGATGGGCTTGCCATTATGCCTACCGTAATGGTGGCTGGCGCCCTGGGTGTATTTGCTTATTTGACCGGGAACATAAAATTCGCAGCATATTTGTCTATTCCATACATCACGGGTAGCGGTGAATTAGTGGTGATCTGTGGTGCCATTGCCGGGGCGGGATTAGGATTTTTATGGTTTAACACCTATCCTGCGCAGGTCTTTATGGGAGATGTGGGTTCGTTGGGATTAGGTGCCGCGCTGGGTGTTATTGCCATCATGGTTAGACAGGAAATCGTATTTTTTATTATGGGCGGCGTTTTTGTTATGGAAACAGTGTCGGTCATTTTACAAGTAGCTTCTTTTAAATTAACAGGCAAACGAATTTTTAATATGGCGCCATTACATCATCACTTTGAATTAAAAGGATGGCCGGAGCCAAGAGTCATTGTACGTTTCTGGATCATTACACTTATTTTAGTGTTGATTGGTTTAGCAACTTTAAAGGTCAGGTAGGAATAAGAGAAAATGCAAAGTTTACGTAAGCCTATTGTCATTGTTGGTTTGGGAAAGACCGGCCTGGCATGTTTACGTTTTTTAATAAGTAAAGGTTATGAACCTTTTGTAGTAGATACAAGAAGAACACCGCCTTGTTTGCAAGAAGCAAAAAAACTGATTGCAAGTGAAAAAATTCAATTAGGTGAATTTGAACAGCAATTTTTTGAAAAAGCGGGAACGCTTGTTGTGAGTCCAGGAGTAAGCCTTAAAACCGATGTAATTCAAAATGCAATAGAAAAAGGTGTAGAAGTTATTGGTGATATTGAAATATTTGCGAAATATGCTGAAGCAGAGGTGATTGCTATTACCGGTTCAAATGGTAAAAGCACTGTAACAGATCTGTTAACGCAACTGTTGGTTTGTGCGGGAAAGAAGGTTGAAATGGGTGGCAATATTGGGATCCCGGCATTAGAGCTATTGCAGAAAAAAATACCTGATTATTATGTGTTAGAGCTTTCCTCCTTTCAATTAGAAACAACACAAACGTTAGCTCCCAAAGTAGCAGTTGTTTTGAATATTAGTCCAGATCATATGGATCGATATCAATCAATGAATGAGTATCGTGATGCAAAATTATCAGTATTTAGACATTCTGAAAATTGTGTGGTGCCAACCAATAATCAATGGGGGTTAGATAAAGAAAAAAACATTGTTGAATTTGGCTTTGAGAAAACCTTAAATTTAAATATTACTCAGTATAAACAGAAAGATTGGATATTGATTGATAATGAGCCCTGGTTGGCTTGTTCTGAATTACAAATTTTTGGTCAACATAACTGGCTGAATATCTTAGCGGTTTTAACCCTGTTATCAGTATTGGAAATTCCTCTTGATGACTTAATAAAAGAAGGGCTGAAAAATTACAAAGGGTTGTCTCATCGATGTGAATTGGTTGCACAAAAACAGGGTATTCTCTGGATCAATGATTCTAAAGCGACTAATCCTGGTTCTACACAAGCTGCTCTTAATGGATTTAAAAATGACTATTCACATCGAATAGTTTTAATTGCGGGTGGTGATGCAAAAGGAGCAGATCTGTCTTGCCTGAGCCAACCAATTAATAAATTATTGGCGGGGCTTATTACTCTGGGTAAAGACGGTGACAAAATTCAGGCATTAGCGGAACAATCTTTGCCTTCTGTTTCTGTTGAGAATATGCAAGAAGCAGTTGAAGCTGCTTTAGAGATGTTAGCTGGTGATGATGTGTTAGCTAATGGCGGTATTGTTTTATTATCACCAGCCTGCGCCAGTTTGGATATGTATGTTAATTTTGAAGATAGAGGAAGAGCATTTTGTAAAGCTGTGGAGGGACTTGCTGCATGAACAGTCAAGCTTCAACTCTAAAAATTTCAGCCCGGCATTTTTCACAAACTGCTGATTTATCTAAACAGGGAGCAGGAAAGCTGTCTCTGGACTATGATGCCTGGTTACTTGGTGCCGCTATGACATTATTGCTGTTGGGATTTATTATGGTCGCATCCAGTTCCGTCCCTGTTGCAAACCGCCTGACTGGTAACGCTTTTTATTTTATGATACGCCATGGTATTTATTTGATGTTGGCATTAATTCTGGGCGCAGCGGTTTCTCAAGTGAAAATTAAACATTGGCAAACATTGGGGCCCTGGCTATTGATTGGTGGATTATTTCTACTGATGCTGGTTCTGGTAGTAGGTAAAGAAGTTAATGGATCCAAGCGCTGGTTAAATTTGGGATTTTTTACCATTCAGGTTTCTGAACTGGTGAAATTATTTGTAGTGGTTTATTTGGCGGGTTATCTGGTGAGATTTGGAGATGTATTAAGAACCCAGATTGAAGGGTTCTTACGGCCATTATTTATCATGTTTTTAGTGACTGGATTTTTATTACTAGAGCCAGATTTTGGAACTTCTGCGGTAATAGTTGTCACTGTGCTTGCTATGATGTTTCTGGCTGGAGCAAAACTATGGCAATTTATTATATTAGCTTTAACCATAGCTGGTGCATTGGCATTAGCCGCCATGAATCAGGGTTATAGAATGATGCGCCTGAAAAGTTTTCTTGATCCCTGGACAGATCCATATGGTTCAGGTTATCAGTTAACACAATCGTTAATTGCATTTGGTCGAGGTGGATTGTGGGGTGAGGGCCTGGGGAATAGTGTGCAAAAACTGAATTATTTACCAGAAGCGCATACAGATTTTGTGGTGGCTATTATTGCTGAAGAATTAGGATTTATTGGAGTTGTTTTTATCGTATTTTTATTCTCTATCATACTGTTTAGAGCTCTGGCTATTGGTAAAAAAGCATTACAAAGCGGTGAGCCTTTTTCAGGTTACATGGCTTATGGATTAGGGTTTATTTTATTTGTACAGGCCATGGTTAATCTGGGTGTAGCTTCGGGTATTTTGCCCACCAAAGGACTAACTCTTCCCCTGGTAAGTTATGGTGGTAGTAGTTTGATCATTAGCTTTATGATGATTGTATTGCTACTAAGAATTGACTTTGAAACTCGTACTAAAAAAGTGACGAAAAAAGTAAAAGGTGCGAATAAAGGTGTTAACAATGAATAAAGCACCTACTTTGATGGTAATGGCTGGAGGTACCGGAGGTCACATCTTTCCGGGATTAGCCGTTGCACAAAAATTACAACAAAAAGGATGGAATATTCATTGGCTAGGCTCTGAAAATGGTATGGAAGTCGATTTGATCCCAAAATACAACATCCCCATGACATTATTGAGTGTATCGGGTATACGAGGTAAAGGGATTGTTCGAAAATTATTTTCACCATTAATTATTTGTGCAGCCATTATTCAAGCCAGGAAAGTCATAAAAAATGTTCAACCAAATGTGGTGATGGGAATGGGGGGGTTTGCCAGTGGTCCAGGGGGAGTTGCTGCCTGGTTATCCAGGCTTCCGTTGGTTATTCATGAACAAAATGCTGTAGCAGGTTATACCAATCGATTATTGTCAAAAATTGCGACAGTTGTTGCCAGTGCATTTGAAGGTGCATTTAAGAAAACAGAGAAAGTGAAAATAGTGGGCAATCCAGTAAGAGAAATGATTTGTTCTTTAGATAAACCTCAGAACCGTTTAAATGAACGGGCAGGTGCTTTAAGGATCCTGGTAGTGGGTGGTAGTCGCGGTGCTCAGATCCTTAATGAAACAGTACCTAAAGCCCTGGCATATATTGATAAAACAATGCACATAAGACATCAGACCGGGCGAGGGAATGAATTACATGTTGAGAAACTTTATATACAAGCGCAAAGCTGCGGGCATCAAGTGACGGTTTCCGATTTTATTGAAGATATGAGCCAGGCTTTTTCATGGGCCGATCTGGTTATTTGTAGAGCAGGTGCATTAACGGTTTCAGAATTAATGACCGTAGGTTTAGGTGCATTATTTGTACCTTATCCTCATGCCGTTGATGATCATCAAACATTCAATGCGCTTATTATGAAAAATAAGGGCGCCGCTGAAATTATACAACAATCTGATCTGACAGCAGAGGGTATGGCTGATTGGTTAAAACAATTAAATCATAAAAAAATTACAAATATGGCTATGAATGCATTAGATGAAAATCAACGAAATGCAACCAATACCATGGTGCAACTATGCGAACAACTATGTGCGCCACAAAGAGAACAAAAACAGGAGGCTGATCAGTCATGAAACCTGTAAGCCGAACCATGATAGATTTTGCCCGAAGGCGCTCTATTCATAATATACATTTTGTAGGGATCGGTGGTGCGGGCATGGGTGGTATAGCCGAGGTTTTAATTAATCTTGGTTTTAACGTCAGTGGTTCCGATATTGCAGAGAACAGAGTTGTGGAACATTTACGCTCATTAGGCGCCAGGGTTTTTATCGGACATTCAGTAGACAATTTAAGTGACGTTGATGTCCTGATCCAATCAACTGCAATTGAAGAAAGTAATGATGAAATTCAATATGCCAGAAATCATCGGATCCCTGTTTTGCCCCGTGCTGAAATGTTAGCGGAATTAATGAGGTTTAATGAAGGAATTGCCGTTTGCGGCACACATGGTAAAACAACGACAACAAGTTTGATAGCGAGTATATTTGCCGAGGCAAAAAAAGATCCTACCTTTATTATTGGAGGACTACTCAATTCGGCAGGAACTAATGCAAGGCTTGGAAAAGGCGGGTATTTAATTGCTGAGGCCGATGAAAGCGATGCTTCGTTTCTGCATCTACAACCTTTGATTTCTGTGGTTACCAATATAGAAGCAGATCATATGGAAACCTATGAAGGGGACTTTGAGAAACTTCGGCAAACTTTTATCGAATTTTTACATAACTTACCTTTTTATGGATTAGCGGTTTGTTGTATTGATGATCCTGTGGTGGAAGCATTAATTCCAGAAATTCCTCGTTTAATTAAAACTTATGGATTCAATGATGAGGCTGATTATCAGGCTAGTAATTTTGTACAAAAAGGAACCATAAGTGAATTTACGGTTTGTTCTAAATCAACAGATGAACCAGTAGAAGTTACTTTAAATATGCCTGGTCGACACAATGTGTTGAATGCATTAGCAGCAATTGCAGTTGCTAGAGAGGAAGGTATAAATTTTTCTGATATTCAAAAAGCATTAGCAAATTTTGCAGGTATAGGTCGACGTTTTCAAAATTATGGTGTACGTAATATTGCCACCCATAATGTGACTTTAATAGATGATTATGGGCATCACCCCAGTGAAGTTGAAGCGACTTTAGTTGCAGTAAGAGATGCTTTTCCAAAGCAGCGTTTAGTCTTGTTGTTTCAACCCCATCGATATAGTCGAACACGTGATTTGTACGAAGATTTTGTACAAGTATTATCAGAGGTTGATTGTTTGTTATTGCTCGAAGTTTACCCTGCAGGAGAAACACCAATAGCCGGTGCTGATAGTCGTTCGTTATGTCGTAGTTTAAGACAGCGTGGAGAAGTCGAACCTGTTTATGTTGATGGGTTGGATGCCATACAGGAGATTTTAAAAAAACAGTTAAAAGAGGGCGATATATTAGTTACTCAAGGAGCAGGAAATGTTGGATTAATAGCAAATAGATTGATACAAGGTTCTGAACAGGAAAAACAGGCGTGACAATGTTTGAAAATAATAATCCAGGCAAAGTGGCCGTAGTTATGGGCGGTTACTCAGCTGAAAGAGAAATTTCTTTATTGTCGGGTGAAGCTATTTATCAGGGGTTAATTGAAGCAAAGGTTGATGCCCATAAACTGGTGTTAGATAGAGATTTAATAGGTCCAATATTAAAAGGTAATTATGATCGAGTTTTTGTGGCACTTCATGGGCGTGGAGGAGAGGATGGGGTAATTCAAGGTGCGCTTACCGCTGCCTCAATTCCTTATACCGGGAGTGGCATTATGGCTTCAGCCCTGGCCATGGATAAGCAGCGAACTAAACAATTATGGAATGGAATTAATTTGCCGACCCCTGCCAGTATTTATTTAGAGGCAGAAGTTGAGTTAAACAAGTTAGATGCGGAACAGATCCTGGCTGATATAGGGCCTGTGGTATTTATTAAACCAGCTTTAGAAGGTTCTAGTGTTGGTATGAGTAAGGCTTCAAACGTAGATGAGTTAATTAAAGCCGTTAAGATAGCAAAAACTTATCAGTGTTCGGTGTTGGTGGAACGTTGGATCGATGGTGAAGAGTATACGGTGGCAATTGTTGATGATCAGGCACTACCCAGTATTCGTCTACAAACACCACGAGATTTTTATGATTATGAAGCCAAGTATCAATCACAATCCACAGAATATTTTTGTCCAAGTGGTTTGAATGACGCGGAAGAAGAAGAAATTGCACAGTTGTCATTGCAGGCTTATCGCTCCTTAGGTTGTGAAGGTTGGGGACGAGTAGATTTAATGAGGGGTAAATCGGGTGAATGGTTTTTGTTAGAAGTGAATACTGTACCCGGAATGACGATGAAAAGTTTAGTGCCAATGGCAGCAAGAGCGGCAGGTTTAACTTTTTCAGAATTGGTCGTTAAGATTTTACATTTAACATTGAAAATAAAACAAGGCTAATCAAATTGGCAAAGAAAAAAATGGCCTCTAACAGAAAAAAACAGCAACCTGGAGTGGGAAAGGTTGCTGAGTTCTTTTCTGCGCTTAGAGGTTTTTGGCCAGTGTGGTTAGCTGTTAGTTTAATTGTTTTAGCGGGTGGTGTTTATACACAGGTGGATTATGGACAGATAAAACAGTTGGTAACAGACTGGACTTCTAGTTCTGATGAAAACGCTAATCCAATTCGTCGAGTGAAGTTAACGGGTGAAATATATTATTTGACAAAAGAAGATATTCAACAGGCTGTAGTGAAAAAAATTGAATCAGGTTATTTGTCTAATGAAATTGTTGATGTGAGAGTTTCTGTAGAAAATTTGCCCTGGGTTGAACAAGCCAAAGTTAAGCGGATCTCACTTGATACAGTGGAAGTGTTTGTGATCGAGAGAAGACCTTTGGTGCGCTGGAAAAAACAGGGCCTGATCAGTCAAAAGGGAGAGTTGTTTTTTCCAGAAAATATTAAACAATTTTCTTCTTTGCCTGTATTGCATTGTCCTGAAAAATTGATTGAGTCTTCTATGGCTATGCTTGAAAAAATAGTGCCTTCATTGTCATCTCTACAGATTGTGTTGACTGAATTAAAATTGGATAGTTTGGGTAGTTGGTTGTTAACAACGAATGAAGGTATAAAAGTTCAGTTTGGAAGGAAGAATATGTCAAATAAGATTGAAGTTTTATTGAAAGCATATCCAGAAATTCTGGCTAGAGGAAAACCTGAAAATATTGATCTACGTTACGCAAATGGTGCGGCGGTAAGGTTTGAACAAAATGGCTAAATAACACTTTAGATTAGGACAAAAAAATGTCTAAAAAAGAAATGGAAAGAAATTTGATAGTGGGGCTGGATATCGGAACATCCAAAGTGGTTGCCATTGTTGGAGAAATTACCAATGAAGATGGCATTCATATTATTGGACTTGGTTCTCATGCTTCTACAGGATTGAAAAAAGGCGTAGTGGTAAACATTGAATCTACCGTGCAGTCTATTCAAAGAGCCATCGAAGAAGCAGAGTTAATGGCTGGTTGTCAGATCCATTCAGTTTTTACAGGCATCGCAGGTAGCCATATTAAAAGCTTAAATTCTTCTGGTGTAGTGGCAATACGTGATGGTGAGGTTAATCCACAAGATGTTGAAAGAGTTATTGATGCCGCCAGAGCTGTAGCAATTCCTGCTGATCAACGCATTTTACATATTTTGCCACAGGAATTTATTATCGATGCTCAGGAAGGGATCAGGGAACCAATTGGTATGTCTGGTGTTCGACTTGAGGCCAAGGTGCATATGGTAACTGGTGCTGTTAGTGCTGCACAGAATATTATCAAATGTGTAAACCGCTGTGGTCTGGAAGTGGATGATGTGATTCTGGAACAGCTTGCGTCAAGTTATGCCATTTTAACTGAAGATGAAAAAGAACTGGGAGTTTGTCTCATTGATATCGGTGGTGGTACGACAGATATAGCCATTTTTACGGAAGGAGCTATCAGGCATACTGCTGTGATCCCAATCGCTGGAGATCAGGTGACAAATGATATTGCAGTGGCATTAAGAACACCTACGCAACATGCTGAAGATTTAAAGTTGAAATATGCCTGTGCTTTAAGGCAGTTAACTAATCTTGATGAGACCATAGAAGTTCAAGGTGTAGGGGATAGACCGGCCCGTAGATTATCCCGACAAACTTTGGCTGGTGTAGTTGAACCCCGATATGAAGAATTATTTAACCTTATTCAGGCAGAACTTAGAAGTAGTGGTTATGAAGAAGTCATCGCTGCAGGCATCATTCTCACCGGTGGCGCTTCCAAAATGGAAGGATTGGTTGAACTGGCCGAGGAAGTATTTCATATCCCTGTGAGATTAGGTTTGCCTCAAAGAGTTTCCGGCTTGTCGGATGTTGTACAAAACCCAATTTATAGTACTGGAGTAGGTTTGTTGCTTTATGGCAAACAACAACAGCAAATGCATTTAAGTTTGAATTTAAACAATTCAAGAAGTTTTACCAATCTATGGCAGCGCATGAAGGGTTGGTTTGGTGGATTTTAAAGATTAATTAAAAAACAACAGATCTGGAAAATTAGATCTTAAAAGAGGAGAAAGCACATGTCCAATAACATGTTTCAATTTGTAGATAGTCCTGCATCACAGGCCTGTATTAAGGTCATTGGTGTTGGTGGTGGCGGTGGGAACGCCTTAGAGCATATGCTTGAAGTTAACATAGATAAAGTTGATTTTATCTGTGCTAATACTGATGCTCAGGCATTAACAGCCTCCAGTGCTCGAACGACTATTCAGTTAGGTGGCAGTATCACCAAGGGTTTAGGAGCCGGCGCTAATCCAGAAGTAGGAAAACAGGCGGCTTTGGAAGACCGGGACAGAATCGAAGAAGTCCTCCATGGTACTGACATGGTATTTATTACCGCTGGGATGGGAGGGGGAACCGGCACAGGTGCGGCACCTGTAGTGGCAGAAATTGCTCGCTCTCTTGGAATTCTTACAGTAGCCGTTGTCACCAAACCTTTTTTCTTTGAAATGAAAAAACGCATGCAGGTGGCAGAGCAGGGTATTGAGGAACTGCGAAAACATGTGGATAGTTTAATTATTGTTCCTAATGATAAGTTGTTGGAAAACTTAAAAGGTGCAAAATTGACAGAAGCGTTTAGAGCAGCAAATGGCGTTTTACATGGTGCTGTTCAAGGAATTGCTGAACTCATTACCAGTCCAGGTCTTATCAATGTGGATTTTGCCGATGTTCGAACAGTGATGTCGGAAAAAGGTATGGCAATGATGGGAAGTGGCATTGGAAGTGGTGAAAATAGATCCAGAGAAGCAGCTGAACTGGCTATCGCAAGCCCATTTCTTGAAGATGTTGATTTGTCGGGAGCTCGCGGAATTCTGATCAATATTACTGCTGGAGAAGATCTGGGGCTGGATGAATATGCAGAGGTTGGTAACATTATTAGTGAGTTTGCGTCGGAAGAGGCAACAGTGGTTATTGGCACCTCAATTGATAATGAATTATCTGAGGAGTTAAGAGTTACTGTGGTTGCAACAGGGTTAGGTCGCGTACAGGGACAAGAATTGGGGCAGGAAGTTATTCAGGAAGAACCTGTACGTTTGGTAGAACCTGCAAGTATGGTTGTGAATGGTCCGAATTATCAGGATCTGGATACTCCGACAATTATCCGCAAGCAAAACCCAATACAATCTACTAAGGACAGTGATATGGACTATCTGGACATACCAGCCTTCTTAAGGAGGCAAAATAACTAAAATTAACTTTTTGAAACTAAAAAGTGAATGATATTCCATAAAAACGTGTTAAATCAGAGCCATTTTGTCACTAAAGTGTCAGAAATGTCTATTGATACTTTCCAAACAGGGATAAGTTTGTGTTAGAATTGCGACCAAATTTCGTACAGTTTTGTAAAGTTGGCTAATGAATTTAGCTGATACATTGGATTATGGATGATAAAAGTCCCTTTTTAGTGCATATTTTCCAATATGTTTCCAAAAAGAATTGGAGCGAGTAGCAGATGATTAGACAACGCACATTAAAAACAATTATACGTGCAACAGGTGTAGGACTTCATACAGGAGACAAAGTTTATCTGACTTTGCGTCCGGCACCTGTTGATAGTGGTATTATTTTTAGACGTGTCGATCTTGATCCTGTTGTTGAGATAGATGCCCGCCCGGAAAATGTTGGAGACACAACTCTTTCTACTTGTCTTGTTAAAGATGACGTTCGTATTTCTACCGTTGAACATTTATTGTCAGCGATGGCTGGTTTAGGTATAGATAACGCTTATATTGATGTTAGTGCCCCTGAGGTGCCTATTATGGATGGTAGTGCAGGCCCCTTTGTTTTCTTATTACAATCAGCTGGTGTTGAAGAACAAAATAAACCCAAGCAATTTATTCGTATAAAAAAGCGTGTTGAAGTTAGAGAAGATGATAAATTTGCCGCTTTTGAACCTTATGATGGTTTTAAAGTGAGTTTTGGCATTGATTTTAAACATCCTCTTTTTGTGGGTGAACGCCAGAAAGCCGTTGTAGACTTTTCTTCTACCTCTTTTGTTAAAGAAGTCAGTCGAGCCAGAACATTTGGATTTGTAAAAGATATTGAATTCCTCAGAAATAATAATCTGGCATTAGGCGGATCAATGGATAACGCTATTGTGTTAGATGATTACCGTGTTCTGAATGAAGATGGTTTGAGATATGACAATGAATTTGTGCGGCACAAAATTCTGGATTCAATTGGCGATCTTTATCTGTTAGGTAAAAGCCTTATTGGAGCATTTGAAGGTTACAAATCAGGCCATAAGCTTAATAATCAGCTTATTCGCACCCTGGTTGCTGATCAGGAAGCTTGGGAACTCGTATCTTATGAAGATGCGGATAATGCACCAATTTCTTATAAAGTTAACCCAATTCTTGCAGTGTAAAAAAGTGGTTATTTAGTTAATCCTGCTTTGAAAACGGTTTTACTTTGATTTCTATAGTGGCAATTTCCCATAATCCCTGTTGTCTTAAGCATGTCAGGATAGCTGTTTTAGAAAACCTTAACTGGGTTGCTGCAGCACCATTTGAGACTAAAATAGTCAGTCTATTCTGCTTCAAATGGCATCCTGTAATAGATTTATGAAATTGATTAGCGATACAAGAAAGCACATTTTTTGAAATTGTGGTATCTTTATCTATATGATCCATTAAGGTTTTTAGTTCTTCTCTTGGTTGGTTCAGTACATTTCGTACTGAGTTAAGAGAATAGTTTGCTCTTTTTTGAGCAGATTTTTTATGGGCAATAACTGAACGAGCAATTGCTTCGATGTCGATATTGTTTTGATTGTCAGAAGTCATAATCGCCATAAATCATAGTTATTTGAATACATAGTTATTTGAATACATAGTTATTTGAATACATAGTTATTTGAAAACATGGTTGTTTGAAGTCATAGCTATTAGACCATAGTTTATATACCCGTGATACCTGGAAATGCAGGTTTCAGCAAGTCAAGAAGCATCCATATTCGAGGATTGAAAGTGCAGTATTAGTTATTCTAAATCTAGTTTTCAAAACAAAGAAGATGGGCGCTTATTGGCTTGCCCTCTGGGAGCTTCAGTGGTAAGCCAGTCCTTCGTTGTCGCTCTTGAAAATGACCAGTCATTCTCTATGAGCGACGCCTTGACCTGACTTACCGCTGAGACTCTGAAATCCCGCATTTCCAGGTATCACGGGTATAGAAATAGTTGTTAGAAGAATTAATTGCTCGTTTGAATAAAAAGCTTAATTTGTTACAAAGGGACTGTTTTCAAGATAACCTTATTCAAGTAAAGAATAAACAGGCTCGGAGTACCAGATGAAATTTACTGTATTACACCATACCCATCAAGGCATGAATCGCTATTCTATTAGCGGAGTAGGTGTTTTGTCATTAGGAATTTTTATTGTAGCCGCAGTTTCCTTTTCAAGTATTTTAATCAGTCGTTACTACCTTTCTACACCAAAAGTTGATTTTTCTCATACTCAAGCAGCTCTGGCCTCTATGGAACAATCTCTGGTAAAGGCCAAACAAGAAGTCAATCAAGCCCGTAAACAGACTCAATTACAATTAGATGAAGTTACCAGGCGAGTTGGAGTATTGCAGGCCGAAATCATGCGTATTAATGCTGTGGGTAAGCGTTTACTATCAATGGCTGGTATTGAAACTAATGAGTTTGATTTTGATGTGGTGCCATCGGTGGGCGGCCCGGAGGTCAGCACTACCAGTCAAATTAATATCAATTCAGCTAAACTCGGTTCAATTGGCTCTAGTTTAATTCATTCTGATAACTTAACTCTGCCACTCGATAATATAGAAGAACAACTTCAACAAAAGAAAAACCAATTGGCGATACTGGAATCAGTTTTATTAAATAAAGAAATGGATATTGCCAGCTATATTTCTGGTCGCCCTGTTACGCGTGGCTGGAACTCATCTGTTTTTGGTAAACGTATCGATCCGTTTTCTGGACATCCTGCCTGGCATGAAGGTATGGATTTTGCTGGAAAAGAAGGCGATCCTATTGTGGCCACTGCAGCAGGGGTGGTTAGCTTTGTGGGAATGAAGTCTGGATATGGATTAACGGTTGAAATTAATCATGGAAATAACATTAAGACTCGTTACGGTCACAATAAACAAATATTGGTAGAGGTCGGGACGGTGGTAGAAAAAGGAAACACCATAGCAAAAATGGGCTCATCAGGCCGCTCTACTGGTCCACACGTGCATTATGAAGTGTTAAAAAAGGACAGGCCGGTTAATCCTAAAAAATATGTTTGGCGTAAAGGGAAGTAATGGGTTTTTCTCAATCTATATTTGAGTCATTCGAATATGGTTCAACAGGTATTGCTAATACCAACAAAAATTAGCAAGCCCACCTTGATTCCTGTATCCTAGCCCCCATATTTATTTCTTCAATTTACTCAGATTTATGACAATTTCCTATATAACATTGTGAGAGAGAGTCTGGATAAGAGTAAAAAATGATGTAACTATTCAACGAATCACCAAATTAATTTTGTAAGCTGAATAGTTACAAAATAATAAAAATAAGTTTCAGGTGAATAAGGTGGTGATTTTCCAGTCGTTTCTCACACACTCCCTGATATTTCATTGTTGATCGGTATTGAGCAAGTTTAATACCTTAAAAATCGGTAGCAAATGCATGTTAGGCAAAATAGTCAGAAAAATTTTCGGAAGTCGCAACGAGCGAGTACTGCGAGAATTACAAAAAAATGTCAATATCATTAATGGCTTAGAGAAAACCTGTCAAGCTTGTTCAGACGATGAACTTAAGCAAAAAACGGTTGAATTTAAAGAACGCCTGGCCGATGGTGAGAGTTTAGATAGGTTATTACCCGAAGCTTTTGCTGTCGTTCGAGAAACCAGTGTTCGGGTCTTAGGACTGCGTCACTTTGACGTACAGCTGATCGGCGGCATGGTGCTGGATAAAGGTAAAATTGCCGAAATGAGAACCGGAGAGGGTAAAACTCTGGTGGCTACTCTGCCTGTATATCTCAATGCACTATTGGGAAAAGGTGTACATGTTATTACAGTTAACGATTATCTTGCCAGGCGAGATGCTGACTGGATGCGTCCAGTTTACGAATTTTTAGGTTTAACGGTTGGTGTGATCCTGAGTGGTCAAAATACAGAAGAAAAACGTTCAGCTTATGCCGCAGATATTACTTATGGAACTAACAATGAATTTGGTTTTGATTATCTTAGAGATAACATGGCATTTAGTCTTGAAGATAAAGTGCAAAGAGATTTACATTTTGCAGTGATAGATGAGGTTGATTCGATTTTGATTGATGAAGCCAGAACACCGCTTATTATTTCAGGTGCCGTTGATGATAGCACCGATCTTTACACCAGTATCAATAAGGTTATTCCTCAATTAAAGGCACAAATAGAAGAAGGCGAAGACGAAAAAGGCCAGCCTATTGTTAAAGAGGAAGGTGACTATTCAGTTGATGAAAAAAATAAACAGGTATATTTGACTGAAGTTGGACAAGAAAAAGTAGAGCAACTGCTTAAGGATGCAGGCTTACTTGATGAGTATGCGAGTTTGTTTGATTCCAGCAGTATCGCTTTAATTCATCATGTTTATGCCGCCCTTAGAGCCAATACGCTTTTTCAAAGAGATGTCGATTATATTGTTCAAAATGATGAGATTATCATTGTTGATGAGCACACAGGCCGTACCATGGCGGGACGACGTTGGTCAGAAGGATTACATCAGGCAGTTGAGGCCAAAGAAAAAGTGAAGATCCAGTCTGAGAGTCAAACTCTGGCTTCAATTACTTTTCAGAACTATTTCAGACTTTACAACAAACTATCAGGTATGACGGGTACGGCAGATACCGAAGCCTTTGAATTACAACATATTTATGGTTTAGAAGTATTGGTCATTCCTACTAATCAACCCATGGTTCGTAATGATATGGGGGATTTAGTGTTTTTGACGCAGCAGGAAAAATTTGAAGCCATTGTTGAAGATATCAAGATTTGCATCGAACAAAAACGTCCAGTGTTAGTGGGTACCGCATCTATTGAATCATCTGAATTCATGTCGGATTATCTTAAAAAAGAAAATATTGAGCATCAGGTTCTAAACGCTAAATTTCATGAAAAAGAAGCAGAAATTATTGCCCAGGCAGGTCAACCTGGTCACGTTACTATTGCGACCAACATGGCTGGTCGTGGAACAGATATTGTACTTGGCGGTAACTTAAAAGCTGAATTAGAAGCACTTAAGCAGAATAATCCAGAATTGACAGAAGCCCAGATTGAAGAAGCTACGCAAGATTGGCAGCAACGCCATAATCAGGTGATTGAGTGTGGTGGTTTGGCCATTATTGGTACAGAACGTCACGAATCCCGCCGTATTGACAACCAGCTTCGTGGACGTGCTGGTCGTCAGGGTGATGCTGGTAGCAGTCGTTTTTACTTGTCACTGGAAGATAATTTAATGCGTATTTTTGCTTCAGATCGAATGGCAAATATGATGCAGAAATTGGGCTGGGAAGAAGGTGAGGCAATTGAGCATAAATGGGTTAGCCGAGCCATTGAAAATGCTCAAAGAAAAGTAGAAGGTCGTAACTTCGATATCCGTAAGCAATTATTGGAATATGATGATGTTGCCAATGATCAGCGCCGAGTGATTTATGAACAACGAAATGGGATAATGTCTACAGAGAATGTTTCTGATGTCATTGATGATTTTCGAGCTGATGTGGTTGCTCAAACCATCGATAGTTATATCCCCCCTAATAGTGTTGAGGAAATGTGGGATGTACCAGGTCTGGAAAAACGCCTGGCAAATGACTTTTTATTACAACTACCCATCCAGAGATGGTTAGAAAAAGATGACGAATTGCATGAAGAGACTTTGCGAGAAAAAATTCTCAATGCTGCAATGGATGAGCATAAAGCCAAACAGCAAACAGTTGGCGATGAAATTATGCAACATTTTGAAAAACAAGTACTTTTACAGAATCTGGACAGTTCATGGAAAGAACATCTTGCAGCCATGGATTATTTGAGACAGGGGATCCATTTACGTGGGTATGCCCAAAAGAACCCTAAGCAGGAATTCAAACGTGAAGCCTTTGAATTGTTTTCGCAGATGTTAGAGAGTTTAAAACATGAAGTGGTTATGATTTTATCGAAAGTACAGGTTCAGCGACAAGAAGATGTCGAAGAGGTAGAAGCTCAAAGAAGAGCGGCGGCGGCAGCTGAAATGAATTTCCAACATGCTCAAGCTCAAGCAATGGAAGGAGCCACTGCAGATGGAGAAGAACAAGTAGCTGAAGATCATACTCCATTTGTTCGTGATGGAAGAAAAATTGGTAGAAATGAAAATTGCCCCTGTGGTTCTGGAAAAAAATATAAGCGCTGTCACGGTCAATTGAGTTAATTCAATTTCAGGCTCATTTTGTGTGCTACCGACCAGAATTTTAGAATAATGAGATAATACCCCATGCCTTCTAATGCACTTATTCATGTTGCTGTGGGTGTGATCTATATTAATCATAAAGTTTTGGTGAGCCAAAGGGGCAAGAATGCCCATCAGGGAGGCTTGTGGGAATTTCCCGGGGGGAAAGTCGAAGTTAATGAATCAGTGGAACAGGCGTTATCCAGAGAGCTTGAAGAAGAACTGGGCATTGCTCCTGTTAGAATCAAACCATTATTCTGTATTCGACATGACTATTCCGACAAATTAGTCGGTCTGGATATTTGGCTGGTTGATGAAATTGAGGGAACGCCTGAAGGCCGTGAAGGGCAACTCTGGCAATGGATAGCAATAGATAAAATTGACACTCTTTCCTTTCCAGCGGCCAACCAACCCATTGTCGACTATCTGCAAAGTGCCTTATTCACCTGAAGTGCATTTTTACCACGAAGAGCACGAAGAACACGAAGAAAGATAGAAAATAGCAGCATAAATGATAATAGTCATGAAGTGTTGCATACAGTTTGAACAGTTTCTAGTAATTTCATTGTAATTGTTAACATCTTCGTACCCAAAACACTCGTTACACTCGCCGGGCAGACACTCTCCTTAATGGCGAATATTTTTAGTTTTTATCTTATCTCAAATTGAGGTTAAATAATGCTATTTTTGTGATTATAAGAATAAATCTTCTTACTCTTCGTTGGTTTTGTGCATGGATGCACTTATTTCGCGTGGGCAGGACAGGCAATGCTCCCGGCATTGCTACTGCATACTCTCCATCCCTGAAGGTAAGCACAGGAGCGTGAATAAAATATTTTTTGTCTTTATCTTGAATCGAGCTTGAAAAAATACGGTGCACTATCTGTCACTTCATAATATTCCTTTCTGAGTAACTCTAATCCCAAAGGCACCGTTGCTAAAACATTTACTATCAATTCAGAAGCGTTTTTGCCTGCATCATAAGGATTTATGCAGGATTTAAGAGATTTTTTAAAAGTTGAACCTGATGCCTTATTTAATGCTTGAGTAAGTTCAGAGATCTCGGCTCTACAGTTAATGATATTTTTACCCTGTAGCCTGCCTTTTTGCCTGTCTCCAACATTAATGGTGGGGAGTGCTAATGAACCAGTTTCCATAATGCCGGATGATGAGTTGCCAATCATTAAATGGGTTTCCATTAGCAGACGCCAAAAGTAAGTGTGTTCAAGGTTAACCAATAAATGACAATTTTTATGTTTGTGGCAAAATTGCGTTACTTCTGCAACTAATGATAAGTACCCAGTGTCTGCATTAGGAAAACAGAATATGACAGGGATCTCTTCTGCCACTACAACATTCAATTTGTCAGCCATTCTATCTGTAAACAGTGACAGCGCTTCAAGTACAGGTGTTAGCTCGGCTGCTGGGTCTTTACAGAGCGTCAAAGGGTGCATGGTTACCAAAATTGGGGCAGAAGTTAAAGTTATACCTAAACGCAGCTCTAAGGCCTTTTTGGAGGGTATTTGGCTTTCACGTAGGTGATCCAGGCTTAAAGCGCCCACAGTATGTACTCGCCAGGGTGCTTCACCCATGGCGATAACGCGGTGATGAGCCTGCTTTGAGGGAACAAAATGCAGATGGCTCATCTTGGTTAAAGCATTTCTTACCTGATCATCTATTGCCCCCTGACTGATATCACCTCCCTCAACATGAGCAATGGGTATTCTCAAGCAAAGTGCGACGGATGCAGGGGCTAACATTTCATAACGATCAGCAATTACCAATAACAAATCAGGACGTGAATCAGCCAGATATCGGCTTAACTCAGAAATGGTATTGGAAATGGTCTGGGCCATCGCTTGATCGGTATCTTTTTCTACTAATGTATCGAATTCAGCAGAAATTAAAAATCCATCATCTCTAATTTGTTGGATACTATAGCCAAAATCATGATTTAAATGACTTCCGCAGACAATTAAATCTAAAATTAGTTGTTTATGGGCTGAAATGGCTTTTAGTGTCCAAAATAAATGCCCATAATCGGCTCTGGAGGTTGTAATTACGGCGATTTTTCTTTTTTTCAAAATAAATTTCTCTTTGCAATAAATTGTTACATATTGCTAAAATTGGTACGAGGAGTGGCTAAAGGGCACATTAAAAGCCCTAACTGTGTTGAATACCGTTGACTCTAGCGGATAGAATGATTATATTCTCCCGAATCCATCAAGTCTTGGATTTTACTTATTGAGTGATATATTCAATATTTAGATTCAAAATGTGTCAATGGCAAGTTTCTTGTTTAAATTGTTGCTGGCTCACATCAGGTCGGATAAATTTAAACTATAAACAACAATTGGACTGCAATCGGTTTAGTTCAACCTTCTCTCAGGAAGTATTATGCTTATGCAAAAAAGACAAACAGGTATTTTGGCAGCAATAGCAGCAAGTACCTTAATATTATTCTCCGGAACAGCAAATGCGGCTGATCCTTTAGATGAATCTCTCAAGATTGAGAAAAAAATTATCCGTTCGGCAGCAGCTTCCCAGAAGCGGATCACCAAGCTGGCTGATGCAACTATGGATCTTTCTCAAGATTATAAAATAACCATGCAACGTGTTGATAACTTGCGTGAGTACAATCGCCAGTATGAAGCCCAAATTAGAAATCAAGAAGAAGAAATGGCTTCTATCCAGGATCAGATGTCAAAAATTGATGATACTGAGAAGGGTGTTGTTCCGTTGATGAATGACATGATTGATACGCTTGAAAGTTTTATCGAAGCAGATATTCCATTTCATGCTGAAGAACGTAAGGCACGTGTTCAGAGATTACGCGATAACATGTTTCGTGCAGATTTGAACAATAGTGAAAAGTATCGTCAAATTTTGGGCGCTTACCAGGTAGAAATGCAATATGGTGAAGTGCTGGAGTCCTATCCTGGAAAAGCCACTGTCAATGGGCAGGAACTTAAAGTGAACTACCTGCTTTTCGGTCGGATCGCACTCGTTTGGCAATCACTAGATGAAACATCCGCTGCTTATTGGGATGCTAATAACAAAAATTGGGTTGCTCTTGATGATGACTATCGTATTCATCTGAGAAAAGCCATTAAAATTGCTAACCGTCATGCCAATGATGATTTAATTGTCTTGCCAATTAACGCTGCTAAAGCTGCAGGGAGTGCTCAATAATGAAACGCTTTTTATCTCTACTGGCCCTGACGTTTTTATCAGCTAACTTAATGGCCGCTGATGCGAATAAAGCCATCACACTTGAAGGACTGTTGGAACAGGTCAAAAAAGAGGGGACTAAAAATTCCGCTCAAAATCAAAAACGTGAAAGGACATTTCGGGCTGCTAAGAACAGACAGGCTCAGTTACTCAAAGATGCCAAAGAACAGCTTGCTTATGAAGATGCGAAAAGTAAACGACTCGTTAAGCAATTTACCGATAATGAAAAATCTTTAGAAGTTCTTACCAACGATTTACGCGTAAAAAGTGGCAATATTGGTCTAATGAATGGTGTTGTACGTCAAGTGGCAGGCGATGCTTCTGCAAGATTCAGCAACTCTATTATTAGCGCTCAGTTCCCGGGACGTAACAAATTAATGGATGAATTAGCCGCCAATAAGAAACTCCCTGAAATTCCTGGTTTACGTTCTTTATGGGTCGCCTTGTTAACTGAAATGACACAACAAGCCCAAATAGTTAATTTCACTACTGATGTAATTGCCAGTGACGGTAGTCGATCGCCGCAAAATATTACTCGTGTTGGAGCTTTCAACCTGTTATCTGATGATGCATTTTTGCTATATAAAGATGATGAAGTCCAAGCTTTGCAGAGACAACCAGACAGTGAATTTACTTCTTTAGTTAAACCTTTTACCAGTCAAAGTAGTGGTTATCACTCAATTGCACTGGATAGAAGTAAAGGTGTTTTATTAAGCCTGCTAATTCAGAAGAAGACTATACCTCAATACTATCATCAGGGCGGTATCGTAGGTTATGTCATCACAGGTCTATTTTTGTTTGCACTATTTATCGTTCTAATCCGTGTTCTGGGTCTAACAATAACTGGCGGTAAAATTCGTTCACAAATGAAAAGTAGCACTCCAGGAAACAATCCTCTTGGACGCATCATGAAAGTTTATCTTGATAACAGAGATGTTGATGTTGAAAATCTTGAGTTGAAACTTGATGAGGCTATTCTAAAAGAAACGCCTAAACTGGAGAGCTGGATCACTACTATCAAAGTTATCGCTGCATTATCTCCATTATTAGGTCTTCTGGGTACAGTTACAGGTATGATTGGAACCTTCCAGGCGATTACATTATTTGGAACAAGTGATCCCAAGATGATGGCTGGTGGTATTTCTACAGCATTGGTTACTACTGTATTAGGTCTGGTATCTGCCATTCCACTCATATTCCTACACTCTATTGTATCGGGTCAAAGTAAAGGACTGGTGCATATTTTGGAAGAACAAAGTGCCGGTTTGATTGCTCAACACGCAGAGAAAGAGGGTTAGATCATGCTATGGCTCTCAGAGCTTATGGAAGTGGTCGACAATTTCATGGGAATTGGCGGCCCGGTTCTATGGGTAATTGCGGCGGTACTGTTTTTGATGTGGTCAATGATTTTAGAACGATTCATTTTCCTTGGCTCCATATTTCCGCGTGAAACCAGACGGTTGGTTGCGCAATGGGATGCAAGAGCTGATACCAAATCCTGGTATGCTCATCGTATCAGAGAAGCCTGGATTTCTCAGGCTTCTGGTCGTGCTAATCAGTTTATGATTGCTATCAAAACTTTAGTGGCTATTTGTCCATTAGTTGGACTCATGGGTACTGTATTGGGTATGATTAATGTGTTTGAGACGATGGCGGTAGCTGGTACCAGTAATCCGAGATTGATGGCAGATGGTATATCCATGGCAACGATTCCTACAATGGCAGGTATGGTAGCGGCGCTTTCAGGACTATTTTTTAGTTCACAGTTAGAAAGTAATGCTAAAACTAAGATTGACCATCTTATAGATAACATGCCACATCATTAAATCGTTTAACTTAGGCCGTATTACTTAAATTTTAAAGTAAAGCGGCTTAAATAAACCGCTAAAAAATAACGGAAATCAAAACTATTATGGCAAGACGCAGTAAACAGAAACAAACTGATGCAGAAATAGATATGACACCCATGTTGGATGTGGTGTTTATCATGCTGATTTTCTTCATTGTTACCACTTCATTTGTAAGAGAAGCGGGCGTGACCGTTCAAAGCCCTTTGGCAGGTAGTGCAGTACGAAAAGCTAATGCCAGTTTATTTATTGGTGTGACTAAAACAGGCGATATCTGGATTGCTAAAAAGAAAATTAAAGTTGAAGCAGTGCGTGCAGAAGTTGCCAAGCTAAGACATGATAATCCAGAAGGCTCCATCGTTATTCAGGCTGATGAAGAGTCTAAATCTGGCATTGTGCTTCAGGTCTTAGACCAGGTAAAAGCGGCGGGTGTTGCTGATGTTTCTATTGCAGCGAGGAAGGAATAATTATGAAAAGACTTGGTGTAGGTATTCTATTAAGTGTCGTCGTAACTTTCTTTCTTTTTGTATTCATGTCTTATTTGATTCAGTCAAACACACGTAATTTAAGTCAAGAAAAGTCTCCAGTCTTAGAGTTTTCGATTGTGGAACCTGATGAGAAAGACCGGGTGAAAGATAGACGTCCACCTAAAAAACCACAGCCTCCTAAACAGCCACCACCACCACAGGCTGCTGAAGTTAAAGATAAAAGTAAACCCACAAGAAATATGGTGAATCTGGATTTACCTAAGATGGATTTAGGAATTGATGGCTCAGGTATGTATCTGGGTAATGTTGGTACGGATGATGGCATGGGGGATGGTGATGCAATACCTACGCTTATGTTTAGACCAGCCTATCCCAGACAAGCTTTAATGGACGGAACTTCAGGTTTTGTACGTTTAAGGTTTACCGTTCAATCAGATGGTACACCCAGAGATGCTGTTATTGTTGAATCAAACCCACGTCGACTGTTTAATAAAAGTGCTTTAAGAGCCATTTATAAGTGGAAATTCCGCCCTCGAAAAGTCGACGGAGTGAATGTTGAACAATCCAACATGTTTTTCACTATGGAATTCAAGCTTGAAGAATAGGGCAATAAATCTATGAAGTTATTAAATAAAACACCTCTAAAATTCTCATTGTTTATTTCATTGTTTCTGGCTTCTTTGCTATCCACTCAGGCAATGGCTTTAGGTACGGGTATATCTACAAAATATACTAAAAATTGTAAGCCTATGGGTATTTCTCAAGAAGAATGGGATGCTTATAAAAAAGCCAATAGAAGACCTTTTCGAGCGACGCCTCCTTTACTCTTTAAACGATTAAACCGAGCCCAGGAGCACTTGGGTGAAAAACGTTATACAGAAGCTCTGGAACTATTGAAAACTCTGGAGAGCAAAAATAATAAAAATCCTGCTTCTCTGGCACAGATCCATCAGATGTTGAGTTATGTTTATGGCTCTATGGAAAAAAATGAAGAGGCATTAAAATATAGTATCAAGGCTTACGAGGCAAAAATATTTCCATACAGAGTTGAACAAGCATTATTGTTCAGAATTGCTTCTTTACAGCAATATCTTGAACATAATGATGAAACGATAAAGTATATGGAAAGGTGGTTTGAACATGCAGTTAAACCTAAGGTACGAAATTATGAATATCTGGGACAGGCCTATGCTCAAGCAAATCGACTCGAAGATTCAGTGTGTCCTATTTATCTGGCACTAGATGGTTGGTTTGATGAAAATGTTAAAAATATAGCCAAATACAAAGTAGACATTGCCGAATATCGTCAAAAATTAGTTGATATTCAGTCAGGAAAAATTAAGTTAGAGGAAGGAGAACCTCAGCCAACTGAACCTAAAGAACCAGCTATCCATCCTAAAAAAATCTGGTATTCGGCTTTATTCCGTCAGCACTGGCAACTAAAAGATCTACATGGTTCGGTGGCTGTCATAAAAGAAGCCCTACATCATTACCCTGAAGATAAACAGCTTTGGCTAAATCTTTCCAGTGCTTATGTAGAACTAAACGATGATGTGAGTTCAACATCTGTTTTGGCCCTGGCTGAAGTGCTAAACTTACTTGAAAAAAGTAATGAAGTTAGATCATTAGCGTCAGGTTATGCTTATTTAGAAGTTCCTTATAAAGCAGCTGAAACTATGGAAAAAGGGCTCAATCAGAATATTATTGAAGCCGAAGTAAAACAATGGAATGCCGTTGCAGTTAACTGGCAATATGCTCAAGAAATCAATAAATCTGTCAAAGCCTATTTTAAAGCAGCGGAACTTGATGATAATGGTAAGTTTTATGCCGATGCAGGAAGTCTATTAACAAGTTATGAAAACTGGTCTGAAGCTGAAAAGGCCTTACAAAAAGCTTTGAAGAAAGGGCTTCCTAAAACTAAGCAACAAGGAGCAGCTTATTATAACCTTGGTATAGCAAGATTTAACCAGAATAATTTTCAGGGAGCATTAGCAGCCATGGCTCAGGCTGGAAAAATAAAGTCATTTAAACGAAGAGCTAATCAATGGAAATCTATTATTAACCAGAAGATGCAAAGATCTAAAAGATAATTAAGATATCATCGAAAAAAACCCGGTAACCCCGGGTTTTTTATGGTCTATAAAAACTGTACTGATCTAAATTGATAGTTCATAATACCCCCATCAGTGATAAAAATATAAAATAAATGCTACCCTGAATTCAAACTAAACTTCTAACCTGATAGTCTAAGCTAAAAAATTAATGTTATATACTGGATCCTGTATTGTGGCCAGGTTTGAAATATTGTGTTTTAAGGAGATTCGCTAATGATAAGCGTAGAAGGATTAAAGAAAAGATTTCGAGTAGAGAAGAAAAAAACAGACTCTAAATTTCATGAGCAACAACAGGATCCCCGGCTAGATGGCGGATGGTTTAATGCCGTTCGTGATGTGAGTTTTCATTGTAATAAAGGAGAAGTTTTAGGTTTGCTGGGGCCTAATGGTGCAGGTAAAACTACCACTTTAAGAATGTTATCAACTGCACTACAGGCTGATGCTGGTAACATTATGATTGAGGGGATTAATGCGGTAGTCAACCCTATTGATGCAAGAAAAAAATTAGGATTCCTATCCGGTACTACAGGTCTTTATCGACGTTTAACGGTGAAAGAAAATGTAGAATATTTCGGCCGATTACACAGTGTAGAAGAAAAAGAGCTTCAATTAAGAATTGATTCATTGTTTACTTTACTAGATATGCATTCTTTTGCAGACAAACGAGCAGAAAATCTTTCGACAGGTATGAGACAAAAAACCTCTATTGCAAGAGCTGTGATCCATAATCCAGCTGTGGTTGTTTTTGATGAGCCAACTTCGGGCCTTGATGTTATTGCCGCCAGAACGGTGTTAGATTTTATCCAATCTTATAAGGAACAGGGTATACCTGTTATTTTTTCAACCCATCATTTACACGAAATTGATAAACTTTGTGACAGGGTCGCTTTAATCGATCTGGGGGAAAGTCGTTTTGATGGT
>JBFFIY010000022.1:0-44662 GCA_041556195.1 Enterobacterales bacterium | reverse complement strand
TTACCCGAGCCGGGAACAACCTTGTCTGCATAACGAGCACGCGCCTCTATCACCATGTTAGTCTCATTTCTTTGTGCTGCTATAACCGTTGCCCTTACGGCTTCTCTTACCGCGTGGAACTGATGGTACGCAGCAATTTTTTTAATAGTTACATCACCGTCTTGTTCAAACAATACAAAGTAGCGGATATAATCTAAAAATAATTCAGGTTTAAAAAACCCCTTAACCAGGGTTTCCAAAAAGTATTCAAACAATGGTCTATCATTTTCATTTGTCACAGTTCGCCAAGGCATAAAACGCTCTTTACTGGCAGTTAAAGCGCCAACTCGCGCACGAAGCCCGTCACTAATAACCAGTGCTTCATTAAACATAAACAAATCGGGTATTTCATTCTTATAAGTTTGCAACTGTTGGTAGGCTGACCAAATATCGGCATTGTGATCAGCAGGATTTTTCAATTCAATGACAGCAAGGGGCAAGCCATTAACAAACACCATCACATCCGGGCGGCGGTTGCCCTTGCTGCCGCTAATGGTGTATTGGTTCACCACTAAAAATTGGTTATTAAAAACAGAGGTGAAATCAACTAACTGCACATGATCGGTTTTTGATTCTGTTTCACCTGAAGAGATATTATCTTCATATTCAACCTTTACCCCTTCTAATAACAACTGATGAAAGGCTTTGTTATTTTTAATCAGAACAGGCGTTTCAGGTTTGGCGATTTGTAAAACGACCTGTTCCAAGGTTGCCAGTGGGATATGGGGGTTAATTTTCTCTAAACAGCTTAACAGGCGGTCATGTAAAATAATTTGGCGATAGTCGCTACGTTCAGGGTTTTCTCCATCAGGGGCAATGTCATAACCGCAGACATAGTCGTAACCCAGACCTTTAAACCAGTCGATGCAGAGTTGTTCAAGTTGGTCTTCTGTGATCATTTGTATCAGCTTTCCTGCTTAAGGGATAAACCATATATTTATCATCGAGTTACATAACAATTATGCAAAATCAACAACACTATTTACCAGTTTTAGCTAATTTTTAGTTGAATTTTGATAAAACTAGTCTCATAATCTCATTAAGGATTGGGAATACCCAGTCGGCTTCTAGCCTCGGTGAATACATCGGGGCTTTTTGCTATCTGGCATACCAACTTTAAATTTCCTTTGTCTTTTCTTTTCTCTCTTTTTGTTATTTCTTTTCTTTCAATCCAAGAAAAATATCACCGCCGAGTGTATTAGCAAAAGCACTATAGGTTTCCCAAACATTATTAGGAAATGCACCTTTGCCATCTAGACCTTGTAAAAGTTTGCATTCAACATCGAATGATTCTCTGAGTGCTTCGATACCTTCTATGGTTGAGATTTCGATCATATTAATTCCCTCTCGTCCCTTTTAAAGCTGGAATAAAATCGACATATTTTAGTGATGGCAAAATAACATCTACTTTCCACTCATATTTATCAGTGTAGTTATATCTTGGATTATTCGGCAAGAAAAGAAAACATTTAATATAATGCGTTTTTTCATTTTCATATACGGTATTTAATATTTCTATATACTGATTGCCGAAAGGTAGTTCTCTTATGTCATCAGCTTTCAGATATAAAGACACCTTAACATCTCTAGTGCTTTTTGAATCAGCGACACCAACCTTTATAGTTATTTCATCATAAAATTGTAAGATATATCCCTTGGGAGCACTAGCATTACCATATCTTTTTGTAATCACCACTCCTCCATAAAAAATAATATTTTCCAACCATGAGTGACTTGCCAAATTCTTAATAGAATGAAAGCATTGATAATAACTCCGCTTTTTTCCATTTTTTCCAATTTTGAGTGATGTTTTTTTTCTTTCTTCGACAGTTAAACCAAGAAAACAAGAGACTAACTCATGCAAGACGTTGCTTTTTAACGAAGCAACTTTAATAGCATTTTTATTGTTTTGATTACTAGCTTTAACTGTTCTTAGTCGTGAGTTAGTTTTCACTCTTTCAACTGATTCTTTAGGAATCACAACCAAAGTTTCTTCATCACAGACAGAATCATCCAACCAAAACTGATCGATAACATCATGCACTTTACCTTTCGCTACGCGTTTATAACGATTAGGTAATAAACCTTCATCAACTGCGCCAGCCAACAAAGCTTCTTCGACTAAAGTTTCTTCTTGCTCTTTTATTAGCCAGTCACACATTGGGTGGTGTTTATACTTGGAATTAATCTTGTAATGTGGCGCTATAAATTTATCCTCTTTTTCAAACGAAACAGTATAATTTGTCCCAGTTATTTTTGGTGGAATAATTAAACTCCTACACTGCTCATCGGAACACAAAAAATCCAGGCGTTTACGTTCACCACAAGCATTAGGCGTCTGTTCAGAGAACAATATTCTAGCTTGATAAATATTAACGATTCTATCAGCTTGTTCGCAATATGCTTTGGTTATTTTCATATTTATATTTTAAATAAACTCACTTTAACCATTTTTGCAATAAATTTAAATCAATCTAACCGGAGCTGCAAACATTAACTCTTGCCTTTTTCTTCTTCAATAATCAGGTAGTTCATAATGGCGCCTACCGCATCATCTCTCCTGTTCTCTGGATAACCGTATTTACGCATAGTTATTCGCATATTTGATCGCATTTTTGATTGAATTGTATCTCTCTTTTCCCAATCGACGGTTTTCATTTCGGTAATATCTTTAGCAAGCTTTTCAGCAATCAATTGAATTCTACCCGGTTCAACTTGACTCTCTCCACGAGAATCTAAGAGCGTTGCAATTATTGCGGCATCATCGTTACTGGTAACATACACATGACTTGGTTCGTCAATAGCGATTTTTTCAGCAACTTGTTTATCTTTCTCAAATCTTTCAGCTGATTGTTCTAACTCATACACTCTTCGTTCTTCCGCCACCACTAAATTACAATATTCCGAGGCACCGATTAAATCAGGGAAAAGGCTCGCGTGATGAACATTCATGCGCCTTAGTTGCCGCATGCAACCTTCTCTGTCTTCATTTTTAACATAAATTTTACATATATACTTAGCAATAATTCCAGCCTGTTCATCTTCTGACGCACTTCTTAGCTCATCATCAGAAAAATCTTCGCTGCTTAAGGTATTTGCTAAAGTATTTTCTATGGTTGAATCATAAGGAGAAAAAGTAAAAAGTCCTGCCTGATTAACTAGCCGACCATGATCATCTTTGCGAGGTTCGAACATTCGAATGTCGGGACACAGCTTATTGTCAGAAACAAAAGTTTTATTTAACACATAAATTGTACGATATGGGTTATCTCTTTCTTCATCATTATCTTCTTTTGAGAATGCAAAAAACAGGGCAACATAGGGAGAAAAAGTCCAATCTAACAATGGTGTCATAAGACCATGATGCTGCCCTACTGCCCACAACTCGTCTTCTTCATCTTCATGTACCAAAGCATTATCATGAAGCCTTCCTCGAACAGCTCGACGAAAATACTCAAGCTGAACCTCGGCTAATTCTTTATCGATAATCCCCGATTCTGGAATGCGAGCCAGCGTTGGATCTAGACCCCAATCATAACGACGATGACCTCGAAACACCGATTGTACTTTTGGGCGATTGAAGAAATTACTTTCTAATAATTCGGAGAACTCTTGCCATCGCTCAAGGCGCGTCACAGGAATACGCCCATTTACATTATCAGCTAAAATATCAAAACTTTGTTCTGCATCGCCATTCCATAATGGGATTTTTTCGAAGTCGTAATTATCCATGATTTTGTGTCGCAACCTCACCTATTTCTATTTCACCAGTAAGTAGTTTTGGCAGCAAACTATCACGCATCGTTTCTAAATATTTTGATTCTTCAATGTTTATGAAAACCTTAGCTCTTATAGACTCGGCTAGAACTGTAAATGCATTAACTAGACTTTCAGGCACTGCTGTTATCTCTAGCCTATAAGCGTTGCTTCTATTTAAGCCAGGGACTGCAGCATCAGTATTCATATCTTCAAGACCTAGCGTTTGAAGTAAATAATATGAATAAGCCAACGACACATTTTTTTTACATTTGACATAAAAGACAGTGTCTATTGGGAAAAAAGATTTATCTTCCCAATACAAAGCACCAACAGTACCCTTTCTGCCAACAATAATTCCTGGCCCTTCCACGAGCGGTATATTATGTGTTCCCGTCAAGCCACCGGACCCATAGACTGGAAAATCACCTTCAATCCTGACAGTTTTCTTAAGTGGCTTTCCGTAAACGAGTTCAATCACATCTTCGAGTATTTGAATACCCCACCCTTCAGGTATCTCCCCCAACTCACTATCAACCAGAGCATCAGGAAACAAAGCCGCAGTTGTTTTAAGTTGTTCTAACACTTCATCACTAATTTGTTCCAGTTCATTTAACGACTTACCGCTAATGGCGCACATCGCAGCGCATTCTGGATCTTGTCCGTTTTGTTTGACAGCGATTTTAGCGCGGGTGGGTTCAAAATCAACAAACCAGCTTTTAAAAATGGCCTGGGCGATTTGTTCGAGGGTTTGGTTGGTTTGGCGGTTGAGGTTGATTTTTTTAGCTAGAGCAGACAACACATTCGCAATTTCGGCTTCTTTTGAATGATGCCTTGGAATATTTAATGCCTTTAAAACTGGAATACGAACGTTACTTACTGTTGAGCCTGTTCCTTCATTCCATGAAATCTGATGCTGAACAAGAGGTGATTGCAAAGCCCAGAATAGGTATTCACCACAAACATCATCTTTAGGACGAAGTAAAACTTGACGCTGCCCAAGACAACACTTGAGTCCTTCAGGAATAACACAAACCTCCCCCATTGGAGCTTCGCGAGTAAATACTATATCACCAGCTTTCGGAGTTGCCCGTTTAATTCGTTTATTATAATCCTCTTCATTTGTAAAGCTTGGAGAGCTAAGATTCAAAACTCCATTTTTGATATTTTGATTTCTAAGAACTATTATTCCTTGAACAGTCCATTTTGGCGTGGAGTGAGGACAATCAACAATTAGCTCACACATCGATTCTAACGTGTCAATATCAACGCTCATAACCCAACTCTCTCAAATTTTGGATGTTGCTCACATAGTACAGGGCTTCTTCTATTGTTTTACACTTTGAAATGATCTTTAAATTATGCCCCCAAGGGATCTGAGTCAATTGGGCAACAGCTTGTTGCCCAATTGGGTTTTCATCAGAATAAAAATAAAACCATTGGCGTATATACTTTAAATTACGCTCTGAAAAACCTTTTACGTCTGGAAATTCAACTTTGAGATCCTGGCTCAACTGATTGAGAAAAGCATCGCCCCAACTTGATCGTTTTTGTCGTTCAACAATTTCTTGCCCTAACTCCCAATAAAACATCAACAAAGCACTATTCACTTTTATAGCGGCTTTTAACTGAGTACTACGGAATTTCTCCTTTAGGCTGGCGATCCAATCTTTGTATTCTGAATTTGTTGTTAACTTAGACATTGAAACCCAACCCCGCCAAGTTCTTTTTAATCTCGGCTTCTAAGCGATCCGATTCTTCAAACTGCGTTTTTAATTGGCCGGTTAAACGCGCCATTTTCTCGGCAAAGGGTTCTCCATCGTCTTCTTCGGCAACAGCTCCAACATAACGACCGGGGGTTAAAACATAATCATGTTTTTTGATTCCCTCAAGTTTTATGCTGGCGCAAAAGCCTGGAACATCTTTATAAATTCCCTCGGCTTCGCTCGGGATGACAGACTGCCACTGATGATAACTGTCTGTGATCTGGTTTAAATCATCCAGAGTGAAATCGCGCAATACGCGATCTTTCATATAACCGAGATTACGCGCATCAATAAACAATATTTCATTCTGGCGATTGCGAAGTTTACGACCACTGGCTGCGGTTCTTTCATTTTTGTTTTTGGTTAAAAACCAGATGCAGGCAGGAATTTGGGTGTTGGTAAAGAGTTGGCCGGGTAAGGCCACCATACATTCCACTAAATCATTTTCAATTAGAGCTTTACGAATAACCCCTTCACCACTGGTATTAGAACTCATGGAACCGTTGGCTAATAACAACCCCATACTGCCATTGGGTGCCAGATGGTAGAGCATGTGTTGCAACCAGGCGAAGTTAGCATTACCAGATGGCGGTTTGCCATAAACCCAACGTGGGTCATTATCATCAACGCCAGTATCCCATTCTTTCATATTGAATGGTGGATTCGCCATAACAAAGTCGGCGCGTAGATCGGGGTGTTGGTCGTTGGTGTAGGTGTTGGCGGGTTCTTTACCAAAGTTAAAATCAATACCACGGATGGCCATGTTCATGGCGGCCAGTTGCCAGGTGGTATGGTTGTATTCCTGCCCGTAAATAGAGACATCACCAATACGACCTTTGTGTGCACTGATAAAATGTTCACTCTGCACAAAGAATCCACCAGAACCCATTGCCGGATCATAAACTCGCCCCTTGAAGGGTTCGAGCATTTGTACAATGAGGCTTACGATAGATTTTGGGGTATAGAACTGTCCACCTTTTTTACCTTCGGCTAAAGCAAACTGTCCAAGGAAATATTCGTACACATGACCGAGAATATCTTTACTGCTTAAGCTGTTGTGACTAAATGGAACCGTTGCAATAAGATCAATCAACTCGCCCAGTTTGGCCTGATCGATTTGCAGTTGTGCATAACGAGGATCGAGCACATTTTTTAATTTGTCGTTATCATTGGCAATGGCTTCTAAAGCGTTATCAATTAGCTGCGCAACCGAACTAATGCGTTTATATTTTCTTTTATCCGCCTCATCCTCTGGTTGGCTTGCTAATACTTCGCCTTGTTTGTTGATCCAGAAAACACCATTGATAACCACTTTATTCTGATTTTGTAAAAACTCCCAGCGCGAAACTTGCGGCACCCAAAATACATTGGCCTCGACATAATAATCACGTTGCTCTAACTCTTCACTGATTTCCTGTTGATATTCTTCACTATAGGCACCTTCAAAATCGGCGGGATCTAAAAAATAATCATGTTCGGGGGTTTGAAACTGGGTTTTTAGCTCTTTACGGCGAATGTCGAAAGAATCAGAAACATACTTTAAAAATACCAGACCCAATACCGTATGTTTGTACTGAGCGGCATCAAGCGTTGAGCGTAACTTATCGGCAGCAGTCCAGAGCTTTTTTTCCAGCCCATTTAGAAATTCTTGTTCTTCGTTTTTCACTCAGTCTGTTTCTCTTTATTGGTTTCATTCATCTGAAAAATAATCACTATCAATTTGTTTGATAGCGTACGTTTGCTTGGTCGCTACACCCAGATCATATTGAATCATTAATTCGGCTAATTTTTGGCCATCAATCAAAACAATGCTCTTCTCGATTAAACCCACGTACTCTATAGCGTCTTTACTGAATTGGGAAGTGGTAATAAACACGCCTTTTTTGGCTTTTCGCATATCGAGCGCACCAGCAAATGATTGGATGTCTGGTCGGCCAATGGTGCCCTCTGTGTATTTTTTGGCTTGCAGGTAGATGGTGTCTAAACCTAATACATCTTCGTTGATTATGCCATCTATGCCGCCATCATTTGAATACTGAGTGGCTTTGCCTGCTTCTTTACGTGCTCCGCCGTAACCCATGGCTAACATCAGATCGACTACCAATTGTTCAAAAAACTGCGGTGAGCCTTCTTTTATTACAGAAAGTAGATCTTCAGATAGTGATTGATTAAGCGCATTATGCGCCATCATCATCTGTTCTTCTGGCGTTGCATTGCTTTCAACTTCGACTGTTTGCTGTGTGCTTGAGCTTTCTTTCGGCTTTACGAATTCCTGAAAAGAGGGATATTGGCGCAGAAAACGAATATTAATGCGTTCTATTTGCTGCGAGAGAACCTTTCTGCCCTCGTCTGTTATTTGGCAAAATCCGCGTTCAGGAAGGCTAAGCAGACCAGCTTTATGCATGTAGGTACGCGCCCATCCTACTCTATTGCGCATGACTGTTTGCCGACCACTGCTTATTTTCTCAGCGATATCCTCATCGGTTAAATTAAATTCGACACTCAGTTGATCATGTAGTTGAGAAAGAGAATGCTGTTCTCCATCTTCAAGAATCGCTAGTAATGGACGCATTAAGGTTTGGTAATCTGGTACTGCCATGTGTTATTCCCTCAATCTATATTTATTATTATTTTTCTTTTTCCATACAGCCTTCTTACGATTGAAAAAAAGAATACCTCAGCAAGAATAACAGATTTTTACAGTATTGTTGAAGTAGGCTTTATTTCGCCAAATAAAAGAAAGGATAAAAAGCGATTTATTACGGGGTTCTACTACTCGTCACTCGCACCTCGCATCTCGAAATAACAAGGCACATCCATATCTTAATCCACTACTTTCACGACTATCAACTTATGGGTGTCCCATCTTGCCTTGATCTTGCCTTGGTTTTGAATTTTCCGAGCTACTTTAGAGTTGCTCAATTAATATCCCCTTCATTTTTTACTTATTACTGTAAATCAATTGATACACAGGCAATTACGCAACATTTTGTTAACCACTTCACATAATTAACATATAAATGTAACCTTTTATTGACAATTACATAACTTTCATTAATATTCCAAAGGTCTATTTTGAAAAATATTTTATAGTTAATCTGTATAACTTTAAATATCTGTATATTCAGGATCAAAATATTTCTTTGTAAAGAGCTTAGGAGGGGATTACTGAATCTAAAAAATCTCGCTACTGTGATCGGCCCAATAAAAATTTTGTAGGGATTTTATATTGTTTACTTATATTTTTGATATTTGAGGAACCAAAATGGTAGGGATGCAGTAGATCTCTAAAACAACAACTACTAACAAACCTATTCAAGATTTTTAATGGTATTAATTATTTTGTTTACGTTTGAAATAAAAGGAAATACTATGTTTAATAAAAAAACATTAACCGTTATATTACTACTTAGTTCCATTTTTTCCACAGTTGTTTACGCGAGTAATAATCATCACAATATCAGTCACGGCACCACGTTTGAAAATGTTTCGGAATTATTAGCCCCATTTAAAAACCAGGGTCTTGATGGCTTAGCGGGGATTGCCTGGCTTGATTACGATCGGGATAAAGATCTCGATTTATTTTTAACAGGCGGCCTTAACACAAGCAATGCTTTGTTTCGTAATAACGGGGACGGTTCATTTACTGATGTGACTCTTAGTACTGGTTTACATACGGAATCAGGACATTTAGCTGCTGTGGCTGGTGATATTGATAATGATGGTTATCCTGATCTATTTGTTACCGGTGATGGTAATATTTTTAACAACGCAACCAGTTCCGGTACCCGACTTTACCATAACAATGGAAAGGGCGGCTTTACTGATATAAGTGAAACAGCCAATGTTCCGGGTAGTATTACGACAATGAGCGCGGCAATGGCCGATGTTAATAACGATGGTTATATCGATTTATTTATCACTGGACCTGGACATGCGGCATTTTTAACTCCTCCTCCCTTTTATGATGCAGATCGCTTATACATTAACAATGGAAATTTGACTTTTACGGATGTTACCGATGATGCCGGTGTTGCAGGAATGTTAGGCTCATGCGCGGTTAGCTTTAGTGATTATAATACTGATGGTTGGCAAGATATAATCGTTGCTGTTTGTAACGATAACACCCCGGTTCTCACGCCTTTTTATTTATATGAAAATAATCAGGATGGAACATTTACTGATGTAGCCTCTGCCACGGGACTCGATATTCCTGGTCTTTGGATGTCGGTCACAATGGGGGATTTCGACAACGATGGTGACTTCGATATTTTCTCCACTAATCTTGGTAAATTCGCAATTTTCGGTTCCGGTACACAAGCTTTATTACAAAATAACGGAGATGGCACTTACACTGATGTAGCGCCGGATAACATTGGGTTGACAGAATTTTCATGGGGTGCAACCTTTGCCGATTGGGATAATGACGGTTGGTTAGATTTGTTCTTTACTGGTTCTCTTCCAAACTTTCCCGCACCAGTTTTTGGCGGTCCAGGGTTTGGCAATCCAGGTCGAATGTTTTTCAATGATGGTGCTGGCGGTTTTGTGGAAAATAATGAAGCACACGGTTTAAATTTGGAAAATGATTATACTTCTGGTGTTTCCCGCGCAGATTATGATAATGATGGATTTATGGATCTTGTCATTTCTACCTCGGCGTTTGAACGCATTAATCCAGCCACAGGTGAGGTTTTATTTTCTGGTGACGGTGCACCGGTATTGATTCAAAATCAGGGCAATGATAACCGCTCGTTAACAGTTCGATTACACGGCAAACAAAGCAATAGTATGGGAATTGGTGCCGTTTTAGAATTGCGAACTCGTGATGGTCTTCGTCAATTACGTCAAGTTCAAGCGGGCAGTAGCTTTGTTTCCTCAGAAACTCCCTGGCCGATTTTTGGCATGGGTAAACAGAAAAAGGGAATACTAACCATCACATGGCCATCAGGAATTGTTGAACAATTTAAAGTAAAAAGTAATCGTACCATTGATGTTCGTGAAGGTAAGGGGCGTAGAATTAGAAATTGATTAGCGTCTAAATATCAACTTATGGGTGCCCCATCTTGCCACGGGTCGGGCTTTAGCCCGAGAAGATTTTTTGACGCCCTGAAGGACGACCTACAAAACATCAATATTAGCCTGTAGGTCGGGATTTAGCCCGACAATAAGACTGTCCCAATAACACCCGATCGACAAATTTTTTCATTAAAACATTCGACTCGGGGGTTTCTTGCGCTGCACTGAATACTTCGGCCAAGTGCTCATTGCCATCGGTATAGCTGTCTTTATAAATCGTCAGTCGTTCAATTAATTTCGATTTATCAAGTTCGGGATGAAACTGGAATGCCCAGAACGGTTTGTTTTTAACTTTAATGATATGCAGGCAGGTTTCTGTCTGTGCAAGTAGCTCACAACCCGCAGGGAGTTCCAGGGCTTTTTGTTTATGGACGGAAACCGCAAGAAAATTATTATCTGTGTCTTTTAATATGATGTCGTTTTTAGCTAAATCAGTTAATGTGATTGGGATCGTGCCCATTTCAAATTCAGCTTCAGAATCGACGATTTTTCCGCCCAGGGCAAGCACCACCAGCTGAAAACCGAAACAGGATGCAAATACTGGAATATTCTGTTGGCAACAATAAAGCAGCAATCGTTGAGAGTCTGCGATAAAAGGAAATAATTCAGGGTGAAGTACATTGGCTTCACTCGCGCCACCAACCCAGAGTGAATCATATCCTTGTAATACTGTCTCATCAAAAGAAGGGGTCTCAAACACATTCAGGATCTCAATTTGGGATTTATCGAGTCCTGCATAGGTTGCAAAGCTTTCATGTTCTTCTTGAGCTACGCGATGATCCTGGCGGATCTGCATCAGTAATATCTTTAGCTCTCTCTTGTTTTTTTCATAACTCACGATATTTTGCTTCATTTAACCTGGTTTTCTCTCAATATTTCTGGAAAGTTTCTTGCCCCCCAATCTTGTCAAACCTGGAGAGTCTCTTTTTTTATTTTAAGAGGAGGCTATTCTATCCCTTGTTCGTATACAAATACTAATCTTACAGCTTGTACATAAAGCTTCATGGGCTCTATTAATACGTATGTACCCGTGATACCTGGAAATGCGGGTATAAAGGTGGCTGTAGTTACGTAGAGGGTGGGTAATTGGTGTGTTTTCTGACAAATAATCTCAGTAAGGTGCGAGGTGCGAGGTGCGAGGTGCGAGGTGCGAGGTGCGAGAAGTCTATATTTTCCATCTGCAGTCAAGTTTATATTTTTTATCTCTTTCTCGTAACTCGCAACTCGCCGCTCGCAACTATCTCTTAAGACTGTGATTGGCAGTCGGAGCAAACTCCATAAAGGTACATAGAGTGTTCTTCCAGGCGAAAATTGGCTTTTTCGGCAATTTGGTGTTGACGATCTTCAATAACATTATCAACAAACTCTTCTACGCTTCCGCAACGTAAGCACACCATATGATCGTGGTGTTCGCCTTTATCCAGTTCAAACACTGAATGACCACCTTCGAAATGGTGTCTGACGACGATTCCAGCCTGTTCAAATTGGGTGAGTACCCGGTAGACTGTAGCTAAACCAACTTCTTCTTCGGCTTCTAACAATGATTTGTACACATCTTCAGCGCTCATATGACGAGAAGCTGAATTTTCTAGTATTTTCAGGATCTTAACCCGTGGAAGGGTAACTTTGAGGCCTACTTTTCTTAATTGGATATGTTCCAAATCAATTTCTCCTTATTCTTAACTTATTTTTAAATAAAGCCGTGAACTATTTGCCAGGTTCATTGCCTTATTTAACAGGGCAAGCTAACAGGTATATACCTCTTTGCTCTGACAAACTGGTGATCTTTGATCAAGACTAAACGCTTTAAGTCTGCTCAGGGCTGACATTATACATGGATCTGGGTACAATGCTGGCCAGATGTTGATCCCATGATAGTAGCATTTTAAGAAGAGTACTCAAATGACAAGATTTTTTAGCCTGTTCTTGCTGATTTCTACCCTTACGGCCTGTAGTTATATAAAGCCCATTGGTTCTACTCTGGCCACACCTTTCGAGGCAGTGCTGGATCCTTTAATTTATAAGTTAACCATTCAACAGGGCAATATCATTGATCAGGAACAAATCGATAAATTGAAATTGGGTATGAGTAAGGAACAGGTGAGCTTTGTTTTAGGGACACCTATGGTGAAAGATGCTTTTGATGCTGATCGCTGGGAATACCCGTATCATTTAACACCTTCAAGAGGTGAAGAATATCAGAAAAATCTTGTGGTTATTTTTAAGGAAGACAAACTTCACTCCGTTTCTGGTGACTTCGAAACAGATAAAATATCGGGCAATTAGCTAATTTAAGCTTAAATTAGTAACAGCGGTTCATCTTCTAACACCCCATTTAGCTTCATGGGCTTTTTTTCTTGCCTCACAATGGGATAGTATTTCGAGTCTGATCTTATCATCTGCTTCAGCCCATTGGGTAATTTCCACCAAATCTCTAAAACATCCCATACAGATCTCCTTATCATCTAAGCAACAATTTCTAACGCAAGGCGATTCTATGGATTGACTGGATGGATTCATGTCTTATTTTCTATTTTAAATTTCAATAATCCTAAATTCATCATTTGGCCACTACATGATGATATTAAGAGGTAGATTTTTTTGCTGCCAATTTGGCCGCTTTAGCCGCTTTAGCTTCTTCAGCCCTTCTTTTTCTAACTTCTTTCGGATCAGCAAGTAACGGGCGATAGATCTCTATGCGATCGCCGTCACAGACGATTTCGTCACTTTTAAGAAGTCGGCTGTAGATCCCGATACTGGCTTCATCAAGGTTAATTTCCGGGTAAAGCTTTAAAAGACCACTTTGTCTGACAGCATCTTTGGCAAATGTCCCCTTCTCTACTTTTACCTGCAATACTTTTTGTTCATCAGGAAGCGGGTAAACAACTTCGACTTGAATTTTATTTTCAGGATCACTATTACTCACCGCACACCTCATTAGCTCTGGTTATAAAGGCTTCGAACATATCTTCAGTGGTTCGTTTGAAAATACCATTAAAAGCGACTCCTACCAGTTGATTTGAAAACTCAAAATCAAGTGAAAGTGTTATTTTGCACCCTTCTTCACCCAGAGCGGTGAAGGACCAGAGTCCTTCAAGATATCGAAATGGACCATTTTCCAGGGTCATACAAACACTTTTGCCATACACTATTTTGTTGCGTGTGGTGAAGGAGCTAACCATGGGCCCCATGTTTAGCTTCAAGGTGGCAACAACTAATTCAGTTGATTCTGAAACAATGGTTGTACCCGTGCACTTAGGAACAAACAATGGGTAATTAGTCACATCGTTGACCAGTTCAAACATTTTGTCGGTGGTGTAGGGCAATAACGCGTTACGATTTACTTGTGGCATTTAATATCAGGGGCAGTTATCTATACCCTATTTTACCACAACGGTTTATTCGCATTGGAATTTATCTCCAGATAACATACCCATTAACGTCAACAATCGTTATAATCGCCCTATGAGTAAAGCAAAAAAACAAAAAAAACCTTCCTCTACCATTGCGGTCAATCGTAAGGCTAAATTTGATTACTATATCGAAGATCGTCTCGAAGCCGGTATTATGCTTGAAGGTTGGGAAGTTAAAAGTTTAAGGGCAGGCAAAGGCAATTTGTCTGATAGTTATGTGTTTTTAAAAGATGGGGAGGCCTGGTTAATAGGGGCACATTTTTCCCCTCTTTCAACTACCTGTACCCATATCACACCAAATCCAACCCGTACTCGAAAATTACTCCTTAATTTTCGTGAGCTTCGCCGACTGGGCGAGGCTGTAGGTCAGAAAGGTTATACCATTCTAGGACTTTCTTTATATTGGAAACGTAATCTGGTTAAGCTTGAAATCGGCATTGGTAAAGGTAAACAGGTGCATGATAAAAGAAACACTGAAAAAGATCGTGAGTGGACTCGTCAAAAGTCTCGTATTTTGAAGCATGGATAGAAAATCAGTTGCGAGTTTCGAGTTTCGAGTTTCGAGTTTCGAGTTTCGAGGATAGAATAGGAGCCAGTCTCTCATTTATCCTTTCTCGTAGCTCGTAGCTCGTAACTACCTTATCTTTTTTATATCCACATATTTATTATTATCATCAAAAAATATGGTGTAAGTGCCGTGTATGCCTTCTTGTGAGACGTAGGGACGCAGGATATTTGCTGGAAAATTAACGGTACGTCCATCAACTGTTTTTGCTGTTACAGCTTTGGCAGAGCCTGAATAAACCCTGAGGTATTCGGCTCTGGATATGTTGAGGGATACGGTCATTTTGTGCATTATTGAAGTTCGATTTTATCTGTGTACGGTTATTCTTTGTTTTTTCTGTATTAGCCTGAATTTTGTTTAAAAGCTTTTTACCAGAGCCTGATTGGTGAAGAGAGTGTTTTTAAGTACCCAAAGCACTCGCTACGCTTGCGGGGCAGGCTCTTTTCCAGGTGCATCAAGGGATTGCGCAGATATTGGTGATTCAACTGCGGAATTTAGAATTAACCCACTATTTATAAATAGCCACTTTAGCATCTTGTTTGTAAGCCCTGACTGCCCGGTACATACCTTCAGTATTAAATACAGTAGCAATTTCTCCCTGTGTATCAATCACAATCACTCCACCATTTCCACCCGCTGGTTTTAATACTTCCTGGATCACTGTTGTAGCAGCTTCATGCACAGATTTTTTTAGATATTGCACACGAGCGCAAATATCAGCCGCTACATGATAACGAATGAAATACTCACCATGTCCGGTCGCAGAAACAGCACAACTATCGTTATTGGCATAGGTTCCAGCACCAATGATTGGAGAGTCACCAATTCGACCAAAACGTTTTGCCGACATTCCTCCAGTGGAGGTTCCTGCGGCAAGATCACCATTTCTATCTAAAGCCACGGCACCTACTGTACCAAATTTATAATCAACAGGCTGCTCCATCAAACTTGCATCTTTTTGTAAAATTATCTGCTTGGCCTCTTGTAAAGATTTGTAGCGCGACTCTGTATCAAACCAATGATTATCTATCAATTTTACCCCCTGGCTTTGGGCAAATTGTTCAGCTCCCTGGCCTGAGAGCATGACATGCTCTGATTTATCCATCACCAGTTTTGCCAGTTGGATTGGGCTTTTAATTTTGCTAACACCAGCCACAGCCCCTGCATTAAGTGTTTTACCTTCCATTATTGAGGCATCGAGTTCATGAGTTTCCTCATAGGTATAAACTGCTCCTTTACCCGCATTAAATAAGGGGGAGTGTTCTAAAATACGAATGGCTGCAATCACAGCATCAACACTGGATCCACCTTTTTTTAATACCATATAACCAGTATCCACCGCTTGTTTTAATTTTGCTTTATAGGCTTTTTCCTTTTCAGGTGTTAAATATGCCTTAGACATAGTTCCAGCACCGCCGTGTATAGCAATTGCAAACGGCTTTTCTTCCTTTTTTGCCTGGGCTTGTGCACTAAAACCAGCTTGCACAATAATAATAAAGATGGTAAGAAAAATAATGAGTGGTTTTTTCAATCTGATACCCCTTAAATCTGACGGATGCTTTTAACTAGTTTCAATTTTAAAACATGGTTTATAGCTTTTTTTAGAAAGTAACATTCTATCTTGTTTAACAAAATCTTGCAGAAGTTCATTGAGATGTTTAAGAACGGCCCCTCCTTTCATCACAAAAGGGCCATGCTCTTCAATCAGTTTAATCCCACTAGGTTTAACGTTACCTGCAACAATACCAGAAAAGGCTTTTCTTAACTGAAGAGCAAGTATATGTATAGGCTGCTTTTTTGATAAGTTTAATGCTGCCATTGATTCATGCGTGGGTACAAATGGTTTCTGCCATTCTTTATCAATCGTTATGCGCCAGTTAAAATGGAAAGCTTCATCTTTTTCCAGACGAGATAACGTAACATCATCAACACCTTGACGAATACGCCTTGCGACTGTTGCAGGATCACCAATGATCATCTCAACTTTTCTAATCATTTTTTCACCCAAAGTATTTTTAATAAATTGCATTAGTTTATCAAAATATATACGGCTACTTTCAGGGCCGGTTAAAATAATAGGTAATGGCAAATGATGGTTATCTGGATGAGAAAATACGCCGAGTAAGTATAATAATTCTTCTGCCGTGCCTGCCCCCCCCGGGAAAATAATAACACCGTGAGCCAGCCTTAAAAAAACTTCTAGACGTTTTTCAATATCCGGCATTATCACCAGATGATTAACAATTGGATTGGGTGATTCTGATGAAATAATACCTGGCTCTGTTATACCAAGATAAAGCGCATCATCAACTCTTTGTTTAGCATGACCGATGGTAGCACCCTTCATAGGTCCTTTCATAGCACCTGCACCACAACCCGTGCAGATATCCAGTTTTCTTAATCCAAGTTGATATCCAACATCCTTGGTATACAGGTATTCTTCTTCCGAGATGGAATGGCCACCCCAACAAACCACTAAATTAGGCACTTTTCCTTGTGTAATTGAGTGTGTATTCCGCAACATTTTAAAAACATAATCTGTTATCATGTCGTTGTCGTTCAGACTTGAAACCCCACCTTCCTCTAATAATGTTTTGCTATAAACCAAATCTCGAACAACTGCAGATATTTGTCCTCTGATCCCTCGTATCATTTCTCCATCTACAAATGCCGCAGAAGGCGGGTTGATTAATTCAAAAATGATACCTTTTTTCTTCCAGCTGATCCTTACATCAAAACCCTTATATTTAGCTAGTATTTTCTTAACATTATCTTCTTCTGAACCACTATTTAGCACAGCTAAAATACATCGCCTTAGAAGTTCATGTATATGGCTTCCCTTAGACTGATCCGTTAACCATTCCATCTCTTCTATGGACAATAAACCAAGAGAACTTTCCGGGTTAACCTGATAATATTTTAAATTCATTTTATTTTTTTAACTCTTTAGTTTTCAGTTCTTCATCATTAATATGCCTGAATTGGTTTAAATTCTGATAATCGCTTGGTGTGGAACCAACATCTTCTTTAAAACAGCGTCCAAAATAACTTAATGAAGTATAGCCTACATTATGGCAAACTTCAGAAACTTGCTCGCCCTCTAATAGCAGGGATTTAGCTAATTCTATGCGATAACGCCTGATCACTCGAGATGGATTTTCATCTAGCCATTGAGCGCATTTACGCTGTAACTGCCTTTCACTCATCTTTAAGGCTTTCGCAAATAGCTTCAGGTTGAATTTAGGTTTCGTAACCAATTCTGGTAATAATTGGTCAAGATTTTGAATAAATTCCTGTTGTTCTGTTAAAGGGGCTGTTTGGTCAATTATTTCTGATTCCTTATTTTCAGTCAGCGAATCTAGCACATTCGGAATCAAATCGTTTAAGCTGGCAAGAAATTTTTCCTGGCTTTCTACCTCCTGTGATTTTCCTGATATTTCTCGTTGTTCATCTCCCTGGTAAAACAATTTCCCGTTTTCTACATTTTCAGCAGATGTTCTCTCTCTAAATATTGAACGAAATTGGCTCCATGCCAAAGTTGCAGTAAAAAGAAGCCATATTGAAACGAAAAATAACCTCTCCGATTCAACCATTGCATTAAATAGTCCTGTCGAATACCCCAAAGCATGAACCAATGGACAACTTATTGTGACCAATATAAGCTGTTGCCATGGTGTAATTCGAGGCAAAGCGGTTAAGCTCACTTCAGTAAAATCACCCTGCCGCCTTTTAATTGCCAACATCAGTGGTAGATATGCAAGCCACCATATTGGTTCGTAAATATACAAATTATCATTTGAAAATAGGTTTAAATGATAACCACCTTCTATTAAATCAGCCAATAACCAGCTCATAGCCATTAATGCCAGCCAAAAATACACACCTTTCCAGTACTGTGACGGGCTATTTTTATAACGCATTAAAAAACGAATAATCATATAGCTATCTAATACTATATAAAAAGCCATAGATGGAAGCCAGGACTCAAATAAACTGGGTTGGTATACTGCGGGTATGCCGACAAAGTAGATAAAAAAACCAAAAATAAGTGTAGGACCGCCAATCCAATAGCCCCATATTCGATGACGCTTTAAAGCTTCACCTCCTTCTTCGGCATGTAGTTCAAGTACTATTATATAAAGCAGATAAACCAGAAAATAACAGAAGCTGGATATATACGAGCTTAACTGCCAACTTAACACTGTTAAAGGAATTAAATCTGACAGGCTAATTACGAATAAAACGAATAGGCTTAAACCTACACCTAACCAGAATATTCGAAAACCTTTTGCACCAGTTCTTTTTGACGATAAATACCAATGCGTGAGTAATAATAATAAAAATATAATATCAGCTGCACCACCTTCTCCTACAACCAGTGACGCCCAAGCTGGATAAATGGGTAACCAAAACGTAGAGGCCAGTAGCAAGAACAGTAAAAAACTGCTCCAGAATACGATTCTATTGGTGCCGCTAAAAGGTTTTTCTATGATCCAATCTGACATTTTCAGGTCTCTAGGTGTCTTTTTAAGTCTCTATGCAACTTTACTCAATTTTTTCATCATGATTATATTAGGAAACTTCATTAGAAATTGTTAAATGTTATTAATTCCTTGTTTTTCACACTTTCCGAAAATGTCTGTTTTCGCTTTAAATCTCAAAGAGTTACCTGTAGATCATACATGAAATGTCGTATTTTTAATAGTGGTGACGGCTATTTGATAACACCATTTTTTAAAAATGCGGTATCTATATGTTGTCAGGCAGGAACAAGTCGTGACTATTAAAAGAAAGTTTTCAGGTTTAATAATAATAATAATAATAATAATAATAATAAATGGGCACAAACTAGGCGTTAAGATCTAGGTGCCCTTCTACCTGACAAACCTAAAACCAGCCAATCGACGGCTATCAACCAACTAAACGAATCAAAGGATACATTGTATGAAACTTTCCCCAATCGCAGTGGCGACAAGCCTGGCGTTAGGCCTTTCGGTCAGCGTCATGGCATCTGCCGAAGATCAGCGTTACATAATAACTTACAAAAACAACTTATCTTCACAAGGTCATGCAGCAGTACAAGCTGCGGGCGGACGTTCTGCTCTTAAATTAAAAAAAGGTAAGGTAGAAGCTGCGTATTTAGATGATGCCAGCCTTGCTCGTTTAAAAACTGATAAAAATATTGCTTCAATCGAAGACGATCACAAACGTTATCCTAATGCTATCTGGAATGATGACGCTGGTGACCCAACGGCTCAACAAATAACACCTTATGGTGTATATCAGGCACAGGCAAATCTTTTAACGCTGAATATGGCTAATGCAAAAACAGTTTGTGTTATTGATGCAGGTATCGCCGGTGGGCAGGGTGAAGTGGGCGGACTAAATAACGATTTTGTATGGTCTAACATCACCGGTACCAGCGATGTAGGAACTGGCGACTGGTTTACAGATGGTGGCGCACACGGTACTCACGTTGCCGGTACAGTTGCAGCAGCAGACAACGGCTTCGGTGTTGTAGGTATGGCTCCTGGTAACCCTTTACATATCATCAAAGTATTTAATGACGCTGGTTGGGGATATTCTTCTGATTTAGCATTTGCAACGGACAGATGTACTGATGCAGGCGCTGATATCATCACCATGAGTCTTGGTGGTGGTGGTGCAAACGCCACTGAAGAAAATGCTTTCATCAACTTCACAGCTAACGGTGGGTTGGTTGTTGCTGCGGCGGGTAATGATGGTAACAACGTTACTTCTTTCCCTGCTGGTTATCAATCAGTAATGATGGTTGGCGCAGTTGATGCGAACGATACCATTGCTTCATTCTCTCAGTTCCCACCAGAGAGTGAGACAGTACGCTCTGGTCCTTTCCAGGTTACAACTGCTGGTGTTGAAATATCAGCCGGTGGTGTCGATACTTTCTCGACATTTCCAGCAGGTGCAGCAACAATATCTGCCATGACTGCCGATGGTGCCAGTTTTGCTTCTCAAGCTATGGAAAACTCTGGTTCTTCCAGTGGTGCTACCTTTAACATGGGCACAGCTGAAGCAACAGATCCAGGCGCAAATGGAAAAATCTGTATCATCCAGCGTGGTGTCATCAGTTTCCACGATAAAACTTTAAACTGTGAAAACAGTGGTGGTATCGGTGCTATTATCTATAACAATGAGCCTGGTATGTTATTTGGAACATTAGGTGATCCAAACAACACTACTATCCCTGTTGTTGGTGCAACTATGGAAGATGGACCAGCATTAGAAGCCGCTTCAAATGCAACTATTAATATTGGTACTGGTGATTATGGCTCAATGAGCGGTACTTCAATGGCCACACCAACCGTCTCTGGTGTTGCTGCACTGGTTTGGTCACAACATCCTAATTGTACAGGTACCGAAGTACGTGATGCTCTGAAAGCAACAGCTCAAGATCAAGGCGCTGCTGGACGTGATGACTTCTACGGTCATGGTATTGTCAAAGCTCTTGATGCCAGCAACTATCTTGCTGGTCAGGCTTGTGGTGGAACACCTCCTCCTCCAGGAAACAGCCCTCCATTCGCTGCTTTCTCTGCTAACTGTACTCTACTGGATTGTAACTTCGATGCTAGTGCCAGCTCAGATTCAGATGGAACTATAGCCTCTTATAGTTGGACTCTGGGTGATAGCAGCACTGCTTCTGGTGTTACTGCAGCTCACTCTTATGCTGCAAATGGTAGCTATACTGTAACCTTAACAGTCACTGATAATGAAGGTGCTAGTTCTAATGCTTCTCAAACGGTAAATGTTGATGATGGTACTGCACCACCTCCTGCTGATATCCAGGTATCTGGTTTCCGAGCAGGAAACGGACGTAGCATTACCCTTAACTGGACAGGAGCCACGACTGCAAATGTTGATATCTTTGTAAATGGTAACTTCAACAATACTACTGCTAACGATGGCGAAATTGTTTTCACCATCAATAAGAACAGCGGTTTATTTAGCTTCGTAGTTTGTGAAGAAGGTTCTACTGTTGCTTGTTCAGACCCTATTTCTCTATAATCTTATGATTTGAAAGGAAAAAGGTAACAACTAAAAGGCCCTGTAATTACAGGGCCTTTTTTATTGGGAAAATTTTGCGAGTTGCGAGTTGCGAGTTGCGAGTTGCGAGTTGCGAGTTGCGAGAATATAGTTCAATGATTCTCATTCTTTAATACTCATTCCTTGATAACCATAAATTTCATCGGTAAGTTTTAAATATTTTCTCCTTTCTATCCTGTTAAAAATCATCAATCATACTCGTTCAAATTTCCCTCTGATTTTACAGTGCAATAGGAAATCTCTCCTATTCAAGATTTAATTTCCATTTTGGTAATATTCACACTTTTTTAATTTTTCTTTATTTTCAATTGGTTACGAAGTGACATTTTTAGCAATGTCGTGTTTTTTATACCTTTGTCGGCTATTTAATAACACCTTTTTTTAAAAATGCGGTACTTATACGCACCTAGGATAACTCGTGTAAGGAATACACAACCAGCAGTTCAGGTTTAAAAAATAAAATAAATAAGCACTAACCAGACATTAAGATTTGGTCGCTTACTAACCTGATATAAATATCGTAACCATAGCAACGGTTACAAACCAAATAACACAAAGGGTAAACGAATGAAACTTTCTCCAATTGCAGTAGCAACAAGTTTAGCATTAGGCCTTTCGGCCAGTGCTATGGCTTCTGAAGCTCCAGAACATAAACGTTACATCGTAACTTATAAAAGCACTCAGGCTTCTCAAGGTCGTGCCGCAGTACAACAAGAAGGCGGAAAAGTTAAGCTTTCATTAAAAAAGGGTAAGATTGAAGCAGTAGAATTATCTGATGCCAGCCTCGCTCGTTTAAAATCCAATAAAAATGTCGTAAGAATTGAAGAAGATCATGTGCGTTATCTTAACGCTATCTGGAATGATGACGCTGGAGACCCTACGGCTCAGCAAATAACACCTTATGGTGTATATCAGGCACAAGCAAACCAGTTAGCACTGAATATGGGTAGTGCTAAAACAGTTTGTATCATTGATGCCGGTATCGCCGGTGGACAGGGCGAAGTTGGCGGATTAAACAACGATTTTGTCTGGTCTAACATCAGCGGTACCAGCGACTCTGGAACAGGCGATTGGTTTACAGATGGTGGCGCACACGGTACTCACGTTGCCGGTACAGTTGCCGCAGCAGATAATAGCTTTGGTGTTATAGGTATGGCCCCTGGCAACCCTTTACACATCATCAAAGTTTTCAATGATGCAGGTTGGGGATATTCTTCTGATTTAGCATTTGCAACTGAGAAATGTACCGAAGCAGGCGCAAGCATTATTTCCATGAGCCTTGGTGGCGGCGGTTCTAATAGTACTGAAGAAAATGCTTTTAAAACTTTCACAGCTAACGGTGGTTTAGTTATAGCCGCTGCTGGTAATGATGGTAACAACGTTCGTTCTTTCCCTGCAGGTTACACATCAGTAATGATGGTTGGTGCAGTTGATGCAGACAATACTATTGCTTCTTTCTCTCAGTTCCCAAGCACTACTTCAGGAAAGGGAAGAAGAGCAACTACTGATGAACGTTTAGGTGTTGAAATATCAGCCGGTGGTGTCGATACTTTTTCGACGTTTCCAGCGGGTGCTGCAACAGTAGCAAGCATGACAGCAGATAGTGCCGGTTTTGCAGCTTCTGCCATGGAAAACGTAGGTTCTGCCAGTGGTTCTACATTTAACATGGGTACAGCAGAAGCAACTGATGCAGGCGCAAATGGAAAAATTTGTGTAATTGCTCGTGGCGTTATCAGCTTCCATGATAAGGTCGCTAACTGTGAGAACAGTGGTGGTATCGGTGCTATCATCTATAACAATGAGCCTGGTATGTTATTTGGAACATTAGGTACTCCTAACAGTACTAGTATTCCTGCAGTTGGTGCAACTCAAGCAGATGGACCAGCATTAGAAGCTGCTTCTACAGCAACAATTACTGTTGGTGCTGGTGATTATGGTTCTATGAGCGGTACATCCATGGCAACACCAACAGTCTCAGGTGTTGCTGCTCTGGTTTGGTCTCATCATACAGATTGTAGTGGTACTGAAATCCGTGATGCTCTTAAAGCAACAGCGGAAGATCAAGGTGCTGCAGGTCGTGATGACTTTTACGGTTTTGGTATAGTTAAAGCAGCTGCGGCTGATGCTTACCTTACTGCTAATGCTTGTGGTGGTACAACTCCTCCTCCAGAGCCAGATCCAGGAACTTGTAAAGGTGGACCTAAGAAGTGTGGCTAATAACTTCTTAGCTTAAAATAAAAAGGGTCAGCTTTTGCTGACCCTTTTTTATACCTGAATATCTCTCGAAACTCGAAACTCGAAACTCGAAACTCGAAACTCGAAACTCGAAACTCGAAACTCGAAACTCGTAACTCGAAACTCGTAACTCGAACCTCTCCCCTACAACAACCCTTCTACTTTCTCTTTAATAATTGATGCCATTTCTTCATAGTCATATTCGCTTAAGCCAAAATGTTCCAGGGCTTGGGATTTGAATGAACCCCATTCTCGATCGGTCATTTGACCGCCCACAACATGATAAACACCGACAATATGTTCAGACATTTTTAAAATGCACAGCAATGTTTCTACTTGTTCGTCAACTTCTTTATGAAAGTGGGGGTTATGATGAAACCGTATAGAATCGGCAATTTCTTTAGGAAGGTGCCATGCTTTGGCAATAAAATACCCGACAACAGCGTGATTGGTGGAGTAACGATCATTTTCCTGGGATATGATGCTATTTGTTTCATTAACGTTATGATAACTACTAACGATAGTCTCCCAATAGTCGTCGAACTTGGAGGCCATAACCGGTAAACCGCAGTTGTGAAATAATCCTGCGGCATAGGCAATATCTTCAATGCCCAGATCTAAATAGCGTGATATGGCAGCACAAGCCTTTGCCACGTCTGAACTAGACATCCAGAATGTGGTCAAGTCTGCTCCTGAAAGATAATCGATAGAGCCTTGAATCATCACTGCATTAACAATATTGAGCGTTTTTTCAATTCCCAGCAAATTGATAGCATCTTTGGTTGAAGCCATGACTTCTGGTAAACCAAAGGCAGGAGAGTTAACTGTTCTTAAAATACCCGAGGCGAGGCTGGGATCTGTGATGATCAGTTCAGATACTTTGTCTAAATCATCTTTAAAACGTCTAATTTCAGCAATTATGCCAGGTTGGGGAGGTAGAACCACCCCTTTTAAGCTATTGTTTTTCATTTGCTCAGGTTCAGACATAAAAAAACAACTCCAATTAGTTTACTGATTTATACCGGTTAGAATTGCCACCAACATTGATTCCACCAGGCTAGAAATTCAGGGAAATCAATTGAGCCATCTGAGTCGGTGTCAACTTCTTTAAAACCATTTTCTATTTCATCTTTTTGAGCTCTTGGCTCAATGGTTAACAAGAGCTCAGAAAATTCCTTATCATCAATCATACCATTGTCATCTCTATCAAAAAAATTAAAATTTTCTCTGATTTCTTTAATTTTTTCACTGCTAAGTTTGTTTTTGTTCGTCATATTATTTCCAATTTTAAAATTAACTTCCCATCAGGTAAATCTGCAATAAGTTGATCATATATAAAACGGCGGCAGCCATTAATCCAGCCACCAAATCATCTAACATGATACCGAGTCCACCTTCGAGGTTTTTATCCAGGTAGTTTATAGGCCAGGGTTTTAATATATCAAAAAAACGAAAAAGTACAAAAGCGGCAAGTACCCAATACCAACCTGAAGGTGCTAAGGCCAGAGTTAACCAGATCCCACAAAATTCATCCCAAACAATGCCAGGATGATCATGTACACCTAGCTTTTTTGCCGAAGCACCACATAAATAAACACCTGCAATTGAACTTATTGCAACGACCCAAAGTGATGTTAGCACAGGAAAGAGTAGAGCTAATAACAGCCCCAATACCGTGCCTACAGTACCCGGCGCTTTTGGTGTTAATCCTGTTCCCATTCCAAGTGCGAGGAAATTAACCGGTGATTTTAAAGATTGCAAGGGCAAATCAGACATAGAAGATTTATACATAGATTCCTGCATATTGCCTACGATTTAGATAAATCGTCAGCAAAATGATCATAACCATGCAAATTAAGTGAAATGTTGGTTCCACCACTTTGCAGTTGAATTCCACTTTTTCCGGTTATTCTGCCAATGCAAGTAAATGGACTACCAGCATTTTCTAAGGCTGCTTCAAGTAAGCTTCTGTTTTCGTTCGATGCGGTAAATAACAATTCAAAATCATCTCCACCAGATAATGCCATTTCCCACGCTTTAATTTCATCCAGATGAGTACGAAAAGGTTCCGACATGGGAATAGCATCCAGATCAATAACAGCACCCAAATTGCCACTGGCTTTGAGCAAATGTTCCAGATCTTTCATCAGACCATCTGAAATATCAATGGCTGCACTTGCGCCCTGTCTTAGAGAAAGGCCAATACCCACTCTGGGTGATGGACGATTTAAGCGATTAATCAAATACTCTCTATTCTTTTTACCCGATACTTCGTCTCTGTTCTGAATCAAAGCAAGTCCAAGCACTGCATCACCTAAAGTACCTGTACAGTACAACCAATCACCCGCTTTGGCACCATCTCGACGTAATGCTTTATCTTTAGGAACTTGACCCATAGCTTGAATAGTAATAGATAGAGGACCTCTATTAGTGTCTCCCCCAATCAGTGAAATATTATAAAATTTTGCACTTTCTGCCAAAGATTTTGAAAATTCATCTAACCATTCTTCGTTCGCCTCGGGCAAACTTAAAACCAGTGTAAACCAACCAGGTCTGGAACCCATTGCGGCTAAATCGCTTAAATTAACTGCTAAAGCTTTATATGCAATATCAGCAGCAGATGTGTTTTCTGGAAAGTGTACACCTGAAATAAGCATATCTGTTGTAATTACAAGATGATGAGTTTCAGGCAGATCTATTAATGCCGCATCATCTCCAATGCCTAAAACCACTTCAGGTCTTTGTTCTTCCCAGCCTTCAAAATAATGCTGAATGATATCGAATTCACCCATAGTATTCCCTGTACTTTGTTTGATTAAATGAAACCACGATTAAATGAAATCATCTGGATTGTTTTTGAATTTCATGAGGGCGATGATCTATTGAGACTTTGTCGACTACTCCATTAACAAACTTATGTCCATCGGTGGCACCAAACATTTTAGCCAAATCGACTGATTCGTTAATGATCACTTTGTAGGGGATCTCCAGTCTTTCTAATAATTCAAATGCGGCAATTCTTAATATGGCTCTTTCAATAGGATCGATAGAGTCCATGGAACGAGTCATGTGTTGTTGCAGCGCTTCATCAAGTTGTGAAAGATGTTTAGGAATGCCATGTAGCAATTCACCAAAATAACTTACATCAACCTTTTTCCACTCATTATCTTGCAGGAATTGAGTTTCAATATCTGATAACGTATTGTCACTCATCTGCCATTGATACAACGCCTGCAAAGCACGTTGCCGCGCTTTTTTTCTAGCTAATGGACTAAATTTTTTCGGCTTTTTTATGGCTGTTTTTGTGTGCATCAATGGCACTTTAGAAGAAGGCTCACTCATAAACTTTCCAATAAATTAACCATTTCCAGAGCTGAAAGGGCAGCCTCTGCACCTTTATTGCCCGCTTTGGTTCCCGCTCGCTCTACCGCTTGTTCGATGCTATCTACAGTCAATACGCCAAAGCTAACAGGCACATCGGCCTTTAAGCTCACTTGTGCTAATCCTTTAACACATTCACCAGCAACATAATCAAAATGTGGTGTACCACCACGAATTACGGCTCCCAGGGCAACAATGGCCTGATATTTTCCTTTTGCAGCTAATCTTTGAGCAGCAATAGGCATCTCAAAAGCACCTGGCACCCGAATAATATCAATTTGTGACTCGTCGATACCATGACGAACTAAAACATCTATAGCCCCCGTAAGCAGGCTTTCTACAATAAAACTGTTAAATCTGGCAACTAGTAGTGCATATCGAGCTTTATTGGCAACTAAATTGCCTTGGTATTCTGACATGTTTAATCCTCACTGATAACATATTCAACGACTTCAAGGTTGAAGCCGGACAAGGCATGATATTTTTTTGCCTCGCTCATTAATTTCATTTTGCAAACGCCTAATTCATTAAGGATCTGGGAGCCTATACCTATGGTTCTGGAACCTGACTTTGGGTTAATAGCTATTACTGCCTCCCCCTGATCTTCTCGTGCAAATTGCTCCAGATTTGCCAGCAGGGATTCTGGCGTTTCATGGCCCGCTAACACTAAAATAACACCACAGTCTTCTTTAGCAACATGAGACAGTGCTTTGCCTAATGACCAGCTATGCTGTCCATTGCGAACACCGAATAAGCGATCAAACTGGGTATCTGCCATGTGAACTCTTACCAGGGTTGCCTGCTCAGGTTCCGGTTCACCTTTTACCAGAGCAAAATGCAATTGTTCATCTATGGTGTCTTTAAACCAGTGAAGCCTGAAATCACCAAATTCTGTAGGCCAATTGCAACTATCAACCTGTTGCACGGTTTTTTCATTGATGGCTCGATATTCAATTAAATCAGCAATAGTACCCATTTTAAGATCATGTTCTTTGGCAAATAACTCTAAATCTGAGCGTCTTGCCATGGTGCCGTCTTCATTGAGTATTTCAACAATGACTGCAGCAGCCTCATGGCCTGCCAGTTTAGCTAGATCACACCCTGCTTCTGTATGTCCGGCACGGGTTAATACACCACCAGGTTGCGCCATTAAAGGAAAGATGTGTCCGGGTTGAACCAAATCATCAGATGATGCATTTTCAGCAACCGCCACCTGCACCGTTTTTGCTCTATCTTCTGCTGAAATCCCCGTGGTTACACCCTGGGCTGCTTCAATCGATACAGTAAAATTAGTTGAATACTGGGCGCCATTATTATGCACCATAAGCGGTAAACTTAATTGCTCACACTTTTCACGTGTCAAAGTCAGGCAAATTAAACCACGACCAAACCTGGCCATAAAATTAATATCGCCAGCTTTGACACAACTGGCTGCCATGAGCAGGTCGCCTTCATTTTCTCTATCTTCATCATCCATCAGAACAACCATTTTTCCCTGACGAATATCTTCGATGATCTCTTGAATATTATTCAAAATATAACTCTTTTAAAAAACACTGAAACTAAGATATGCAGCAATAATATGCCAACCAAAGTACATTATAACCGAAAATGCCTAATCAAAACCAAACTGCTGTAATTTTTCCCGGGTTAAAGCACTACGCTCAGCCGATTTGTTATCATTTTGACTATCGGTATCATGACTAAAAGCCAATAGGCGCTCCATATATCGTGCAAGCAAATCAACTTCCAGATTCACCCTTGTGCCAGTGCAATAACTACCTAAATTCGTTTTTTTCATAGAATGAGGCACAATTGTCAAACGAAAAGCGTCAGGGGGGGTATTTATTAGCTCATTTACTGTCAAACTAATACCATCCACACAAATTGAGCCTTTTTCAGCTATGTATTTCATCAGTGGTTGAGGCGGTTGAATGGTCAATTGCATGGCTTTACCATCTGCAACCATTGATATCACTTCACCAATTCCATCCACATGTCCACTCACCAGATGACCACCCATACGAGTTGTGGGTAACAGGGCTTTTTCCAGATTAACACTCTGTCCCTGTTGACCCTGTCCCTTTTGAGAGCCTCCCAGACAGGTACATTTTAGTGTTTCACCTGAGACATCGGCGCAAAAACGATTTGGTTTTAATTCAATCACAGTGAGGCAAACACCATTAACTGCAATGCTGTCACCAATATTGACATCAGAAAAATCCAGTGTAGTACTTTCTATCCAGATTATGGCATCTGAACCTTTGTTGGTAAGCTGGGCAATTTTCCCTGTAGCTTCTATTAATCCGGTAAACATTATGGCACCTATTTTGCTTTAGACTAAAACTCAAATCCTTTCCTCGAACCTTGAACCTCGCAACTCGTTTCTCGTTACTTGTTTTCTTTTGGCCGACAAATGATTTTTATATCCGTACCTAACTGTCTAATTTGCTCAAACTCTAACCCTGGAGTTTGACTCATAACCTGCAATTGCGGCAAATGAAATAAACCCTTTGCCTGATCGCCCATAATTTTAGGGGCAATATAAAGATGCAACTCATCCATTAAACCCTGTTTGAGAAAAGCACCACTTAATTCGGAACCTGCTTCAACCATTAATTCATTAATTTGCCAATCTTTGGCGAGTCTTTGGATGATCTCTTTCAAATCAAGATGATCATTCACTTTGGCAACTAGCATTACTCCCACGCCAGCATGTTTGAAAGCTTTTACTTGTTGGCTATCACCGCAATCGCCTTCTCTTTTATTATCATCATTGCCAAACTCCTGCTGCGGGCATTTCTCGGGAAGTACGATCAGGGCATTGCCCTCTCCTGTAAAAAATTGTGAGTCTGGAGATAATCTCTGTTGTCCATCAATTACCACTCGCAAAGGTTGTCGCACTTTTTCACCAATCATTGTTTGCGCATAGCCTAATGATTCGGATCTTACTGTCATTCTTGGATCATCGCTTAACAAGGTTCCACTACCTGTAATGATAGCTGATGATCTGGCTCTTAACCTTTGTACATCCTGTCTTGACTCTTCACAACTAATCCATTGACTCTCACCATTGGCCATTGCGGTTCGACCATCCAGGCTCATAGCCATTTTCACCACAACCCAGGGCCTGTTTTCCTTCATTCTCTTAATAAAACCCGGGTTAATCGCTTTAGCCTCAGCTTCCATTAATCCAAGAGTTACCTTTATACCAGCCGCTTTTAGTCGTCTAATACCCTGCCCTCTGACTTGTGGGTTGGGATCTTCCATTGCAATAAAAACTTCTTTAATACCAGCTTGAATAATAGCATCCGCACAGGGGGCCGTTCGCCCATGATGGGAACAGGGTTCCAGTGTGACATAACAACTTGAACCTTTCACTGCGTTTCCTGCTGCTTCTATGGCATGCAGTTCTGCATGTGGCCCACCGACAAACTGATGCCATCCTTCACCGATTATTTGATCATTTTTTACAATGACAGCACCAACTCGAGGGTTAGGATCTGTGGTGAAAATCCCTTTTTTTGCAAGACATATCGCACGCGCCATATGGGACAAATGAGTAGGCTTGTGAGGGAACAGCACAGAGGACTTTTTTGAGGATAAGTTTGACATGTAAAACCTTAGTCGTTTTCCAACGCCTCGATTTCCTTACGAAAAGCATCGACATCCTGAAAATCACGATAAACAGAAGCAAAACGTACATAAGCCACTTTATCTAACTCCCGTAGAGCATCCATCACATATTCACCCAATTTAGAGGACTGAATTTCACGCTCACCAGTTGCTCGTAATCTGGACTTAATCACATTAATCGATTCTTCAACTCGCTCAACCGATACCGGACGCTTCTCGATGGCCCGCATAATTCCAGAACGTAGCTTTAGCTCATCGAAAGGTTGCCTGGTACCATCAGCTTTAACCACTTTTGGCATCACCAGTTCCGCTGTTTCAAAAGTAGTGAAACGTTCACCGCACTGCCCACATTCACGACGACGTCTTACCTGACCACCCGATGTTACCAATCTGGAGTCTATAACTTTGGTATCTTGAGCTGAACAAAATGGGCAATACATATAAATCCTCTAATTAACCGTACTTTGCTTAACCATATTCTACTTAACCATAAACGGGAAATTCGCTGGTTAGATTGTGCACCTTCGCTTTTACTTCTTCCAGTACCTGTTGGTTTTCAATATCGTCCAATAAATCACACATCCAATGAGTTAATTCACTTACCTGCGGTTCTTTAAACCCGCGTGAAGTCACTGCCGGAGTACCAATGCGTAAACCACTGGTAACAAAAGGTGAACGAGTCTCATTAGGCACTGTATTCTTGTTCACAGTAATATTCGCTAAACCAAGGGCTGCATCGGCCTCTTTACCAGTCATACCTTTATCTGTTAAATCAAGTAAAAATAAATGATTTTTAGTTCCACCTGAGACAATTTTATAACCACGACTTTGAAATACTTCGACCATGGCTAAAGCATTTTTTAGAACCTGCTTCTGATAATCGGTAAATTCTGGTTGTAATGCCTCTTTAAACGCCAAAGCCTTGGCTGCAATAATATGCATCAAGGGTCCACCCTGTCCGCCGGGAAAAATAGCTGAGTTTAATTTCTTTTCGATTTCAGGGTTAGCACGCGCAATGATGATACCACCTCGAGGACCACGCAATGTTTTATGGGTAGTAGAAGTAACCACATCTGCGTAAGGTACAGGATTAGGATATAACCCCGCCGCAACTAAACCAGCGACATGAGCCATATCAACCATTAGATAGGCACCGACCTTATCAGCAATTTCTCTAAATCGTTTCCAATCGGCTACACCTGAGAAGGCAGAAAAGCCAGCCAAAATCATTTGAGGTTTATGCTCAACGGCAAGGGCTTCTACCTGAGCATAATCAATATCACCTGCTTCGGTTAATCCGTACTGAATAGCATTGTATATTTTGCCCGAGAAACTGACTGAACTACCATGAGTCAAATGCCCACCTTCGTTCAAACTCATACCCAGTACGGTTTCACCTGGCTTCAACAAGGCCATATAAGCAGCCGCATTTGCCTGTGAACCTGAATGCGGCTGCACATTGGCATAATCAGCATCAAATAACTGCTTCAAACGATCTATTGCCAGCTGCTCAACTATATCAACATATTCACAACCACCATAATAGCGCTTTCCAGGATAACCTTCGGCATATTTATTGGTTAATACTGAGCCCTGTAACGCCATCACCTGTTCACTTGCATAATTTTCAGAAGCAATCAATTCAACATGACGTTCCTGACGCTTTTTTTCGTTTTCAGTCGCCTGGAAAACTTCTGGATCAAAATCCTTCAAAGTTTGAATAACCTGATTGTGGTTCATCTGATAAATCCTGTGCATAGTGGGCATTTAATAATGGTCGCTATTGTAAACCAAAATTTGCTTTTAACCTACCAGAACCCTAACAATATTGAGATTTGATGTTTGAATAAAACCACTGTTGACAGGCTCTGAAATAGCGTTTTTAAACTTGTTTGATTATCCCGAATTCAGGTTTTTCAACCTGAGTTCGGGATAAGAATAGCCAAAACACTATTAAATATTAGTAAGTTATAAATTCCTTATAGCTAACATGTTGTTATCGCTAGATTAGAATCTGTCCAGTGCAAATATTTTAGTGGTTATCAAGGCGGACTAGCGTAGCAACAGCCCGCTATTGGTAGCTAGTTCAACGCTGAGAACCGCTAAAACAGGTGTGCTGGGTGGCTGTTCTTATCCCGAATTCAGGTTATTTAATTTCTGATAAGAGTTCAGGATCTGTAACAAGCTTTCTCACCCCATGAGCGTGGTCTTCTTCAAAAATATTATCCTGACACCATTTACTCAAGCTACTAATATCAATTTTTGCACATTGCGGTCGAACACTCCATGATACCTGCATGGGAGAACATTGCTGTTCGTTATATTTAGGCCCGGTTGTTGATCCTGAAAACTCAACGGGCTTTCCTGTATTAGCGGGAAGAGCCTTCGCCTGATGATAACCGGCCACTTTGTTTCCAGCATAAGACAGTTCACTAAAATTAAGAGCAGATGAATCATTAACCACAGTAAAAACCTGAGTTTCTACACGAAGATTGGGATTAACACAGCTTTCTGACAAGCATGATCCCAAACCTTTTCCTGGTTTTACATGGCATGAACTATGAACCCAATGTACCTCAATGGTATCTCCCGGATTTACACCCTTACAATAATTAGTTTTCGGTACCATCAGTTCTGCTTTGCTTAGCGACTTACTCGCCTTACATTGATAACCACCACCATGACCATGCTCACCTGCTCCGGCATAGATAGAAAAATCTTTAGCCTTATGTTCGGCATTAGTATGGAAATGTATATTACACAAATTCATCTCTTTATAACTGGGTGCCATAGAAAAAATTCGCCTGTTGTCACCAGCTATTTGATCAATATCTCTTGGTGCTTGTGGACCAAAACCTTTACAAGAAGCTGCAACATGAGCCGTTTCAGGCACTTTGACATTATGTCCTTTATCATGTGCAAGTCCGTAGATAGAAAACATTCCTGATACAAAAAAAAGAAATATACCGTTTTTTGTTACTGTCATTATCATCGCCCTTTATCATGAAAACTATTTATACTGGTTATATGATTCTAATTCTGTTTTGGTAAAAAAGCGAATTCCCATTCAAAGGATGAATTCAGGTTCAATTAAAGCAACCCCCACAGTGTTTCGAAAGATAAATTCATTGAACGGCTAATGGCTTCAGACTCAATCACAACCGCAGTCGGGTAGTTACCCTCTTTCATAGAAATCATCGCGCATTTTGGTGGATAAATGGCAATATAGCTTGCCTGGTTGCCATCATTTTTTTTACCGATCCATTTACGTTCAGACAGAGGCGCTTCTTCTCCTCCCGGACCAATAGCGATTGCTTTCACTCGAATATTTCGCCTGACTCTTTGTAAGGTGTAATTTGGAAACGGTCTATATAGGTGCTGCCGAATTTCTCTGGATGAATAAACGTTGTAACTCTTATTTTCACTTTTTTCCGTGGTGCTAAGAATATCTCTTAATACCTTTTCTATACCATCATCACCTTCGTAATAGGTCACTTTTGGAGAACCTGAATCAGGTTTGAGTCGACTTAATTGCGGCACCACTTCATTGACTAACTGAATTGCTGCATGACGTAAATTTTCCTGTTTTTCATTCACAATTTCCATGAGCTTTTCAGGAGGTTCAGCACAAAAATGCCGCCGTTTTCCTTTGGGATAATAGCTGACCAGACCACGCTTAAGCATGCGCTTTAATATTTCATGAGTGGTGCCTCGATTAACCTGAGCCTTTTCTGCAACTTCACGAATAGCAGCAGGCCCTAAGGACAGCAATGCACAATAGACGTCAACCTCTCGCTCTTCCAAATCTAAATGGGCGAGTACTTTCTTTATATTTACAGCTGTTTTCATAGGATTATTTTCAGGTTAATTGAATTACAAGTTAATTTTGTCAATTTATTGCTGACAACTAGTATGGCTTATAGATTATCACTTCTATAGGATGCTGCAACTCTTGATTTATATGAAATCAAATAACAATAACTATTGACTGACAATCTAATTGTCAGCAGAGAAATGACAATATGTGTGGAATATTTGGCTACATGGGTAATAAACACTCAATTATGCGGGTGGTCACAGGATTGCAGCGTTTGGAATATAGAGGTTATGATTCCTGGGGAGTTGCCTTTCCTCTAAATAACAAAATTGAAACGTTTAAGTCTATTGAACCATTGATACATACTGATTCCGGCTCTTTAGATTTCGAAGTCGAATACGCTTTGGGGCACACCCGCTGGGCTACACACGGTGCTGTTAATTTAACAAATTGTCACCCTCACCGTTCTCAATGTGGTCACTTTGCACTGGTTCATAATGGTATTGTGGAGAACTTCCAGGCACTTAAATCAGATTTGATTGAACAGGGAATCAGGTTTATTAGTGATACCGATACCGAACTTATTGTTCGTTTGATTGAGCAGCAATTGAAATCTCTAAACAAATCGTCAAATAATATGGACGTCAGAGATCACCAAATAGCATTTCAACAGGCATTTGCCATGTTAGAGGGCTCCAATACTCTGGTACTGATCAGCGCAGAAAAAAAGTTATTATTAGGTATTAGACATGGCTCACCACTCATTGCAGGCAAGCGAGATAAAGGCATATTTCTAGCTTCTGATTATTATTCCTTTGCGGAACATACGCAAAATTGTTTGCTCATAGATGATCAACAAATGATCATCTGTACAGATCAACAAGTTGAACTCTATGATTTAAAAACAAAACAGTATGTAGAGACAATATGGCAAGATTTACCCGTCAACGAGCAACTGCTCAGCAGTCATAAGCAGGATAATAATGGATTTGAGCACTACATGCTTAAAGAAGTCAATGAACAATGGCAAACATTGATCAACGCCACTCAATTAAATCCGGAGCTACTTTGCTCGTTGGTCTCGGCCATGGGAAACGCAAATCATATTTATCTGACGGGTGCAGGTGCTGCTTATTTTATTGCAGAACAAATTAGCCATATTCTGCGTGATATCGCAGAAATAAACTCTACGCCAATTCCAGCTTATGAATATCAGAATTATTTAGCACAGATGCAATCAGGAGATGTTTTGCTGGCAGTTAGTCAAAGTGGAGAGACTGCTGACACTTTGCGTTTTATCCAACATGCAAAAAATAAGCAGGTGTTGATTGCCAGCATTGTGAATATGCCTGGCGCAATGATGACACGCTTATCAGACTTCCCCTTTTACAGTCATTGTGGTGCAGAGATCTGTGTTTTATCCACCAAGACCAGTACAGCTCAACTAGTGTTTGGCTATTTATTAGCTCATAGCTTTATAGATCAATTATCTCTGGCAAAACAACATATTCAGACAATGTCACAGCAGCTCACTCATTATTTAAGTCAGGATAGTGTGCAAGACTTTGCCGAGTTAGCCCGCAAGATAACAGGCGAACATATCTACTTATTGGGCCGTGGGAAATTTTTAGGCACTGGTAAAATAGGCGCACTCAACATTAAAGAAGCCAGTTATCTTCATGCCGAAGCTTTTAGTGCTGGAGAACTAAAACATGGTGTGATCGCCCTCATCACAGAAGGAACTCCCGTGATCTGTTTTGTCGATAATCACAATCAGGATTATATGGTATCCATTGCTTCTGAAGTTAAAGCTCGTGGAGGTTTGATTATTGGGATTTGCCAATCACCAAATCCAATTTTTGATCATTTGCTTATGTTACCAGCAGCGGATAACCCGGCGGCTGTTATCGGTAGCATAATACCCTGTCAATTATTGGCTTATTTCCTGGCTACCCAGCGCGGTTTAAATCCCGACAAGCCAAGAAACCTTGCTAAGAGTGTCACCGTAATTTAGTTGATTTAGAGAGCTAGTAGAGTTCAGGAGTTGACAAAGTGAGCATTCACTACCAACTCAGAGCTACTATTCTGCCGCTTTTGCAGCCATCGCTGCTAACGCTCCAGTCATTTTTTTAAATGCTCCATCACAACCTTCTACCTTGTGACGTTTTTTTAAAAATTTTGGGCTGTTATAGGAAATTGTAACTTTTTGATTGTTTTCAGTAATAAGAAACTTCATCGGTAAGTCGATTGCAATGGATTGCTGGCAGGCCATTAACTTTGAACCCATTTTGGGATTTCCAAAGAGGATGAGAGTTGTTGCAGGTAAAGACATAGCCACTTTTTCTGCATTTTTTTTATGATCAATTGTGGCAAATATTTTCATGCCCTTGCTTTTTATAATATCTGTTAATCGCGTGGTGGTATCTGAAACATTATGATGACTATCAACTTTTACCAAACTGTGTTTTGCTGATGCCATCACAACACTGGGTAAAAGGGCCAATATTAAAATTTTTATAGTTAATTTCATAAAATTTTCCTTTTGTGAATTTCTCGAAACTATTCAAAACTCGTAACTCGCAACTAAAATCTCATCTCACTTTAGCTTTACGAATAATACGATTAACCAAACCTGGGAAAAAACGTTTAAGCGTTACCGCATATTTTTCTTTTCCGCCCATAATGGCTTCGTCTTTATTCTTCTCTATTGCATCCACCATGAGCTTTGCGCAAAGTTGTGGTTCCATTCCGTTAGCCTGACCACTATCAACGCTACCGAGTGTCGAACCATCTCCAGTGAGCGCATTTACTGAGATACCGGTTTTAATAAAACCTGGGCAAAGTATGGTAACAACCAGATTTTCTCGCCAGGTTTCTGCTCTCAAGCTATCCATAAAACCAATGATGGCATGCTTAGCTGCTGAATAACCTGAACGATAAGGTGTCGCTATCTTTCCCGCAATGCTACTTACAGTGACAATTTGTCCACTACGACGGGCTAACATATCGGGTAATAAGGCTTTGGTCATGGCAACTGGGGCAAAATAATCTACCGACATTAACTTTTCATAAACACTAATGTTCGTTTCGCTGGCAAAAGATCTCTGGCTAATCCCTGCATTATTAATCAGAATGTCTATATCACCGTGTTTTTGCTGGAGTTCGAGAGTTCGTTTTGCTGCGCTGTGATAATCCATTAAATCTATGGTGGCAACGATATGCTCTTGTGATCTTTCACATTGTGTTTTAACTTTTTCGAGCCTTTGTTCATCCCGTGCAACTAAAATCAATCTGGCACCACGTTTTGCCAATTCGTAAGCCAACATTTCTCCAATACCAGCAGACGCCCCTGTTAGCAGGATGGTTTTATCTTTAACTATCATTGACGGCTCCCAGACAAAAACTAATCTCTGAAGTTATTAAACTGTAACGGTATTCCTAGCTTCGCTTCACGTAATAACGCCATAACCGCTTGCAGATCATCTCGTTTTTTTCCCGTAACCCGCACCTTCTCTCCCTGAATAGCCACCTGTACTTTCATTTTTTCGGATTTGATTAGCTTAACAATTTTTCTTGCTGTATCCGCATCAATTCCTTGTTTTACCTGAATTACCTGATAAACCTGTTTGCCTGATGGGGTCATATCTCCTTCTTCAAGGCAGCCAACATCAATACCACGTTTAACCAGTTTTTGTTGGAACACATCGAATAATTGTTTTACCTGAAAATCTGAATCTGCAGTGAGTTTTACATTTTCACCTTCTCTTTCAATGGCAAAATCAACACCTTTAAAATCAAATCTATTGGTTAGCTCTCTTTTTGTTTGATCAACAGCATTGGTCAATTCAAAATTTTCTACTTCAGAAACTGTGTCAAATGTTGGCATAAATACTCCATATATCGATTATTTAAGTTAGCTGACTAATTGCAAGCAACATAAGGCATGTTGCCTGACATATCAAGTCTGATGTTTTAGTTAACCTGAGCTCGGGATAAGAATAGTCAAAAAACTACTAAATATTAGCGAGTTATAAACACTTTACAGCTAATATGGTGTTATCACAGGGTTAAAATCTGTCCAGTGCAAATATTTTAGTGGTTATCAAGGCGGACTAGCGTAGTAATAGCCTGCTATTGGTAGCTAGTTCAACGCAGAGAACCGCTAAAATAGTTGTGCTGGGTGGCTGTTCTTATCCCGAGCTCAGGTTATTTAAACCCGTGTCATTCATGTCCGTTGCTGTCCGGCAATTTACTTCGGACAATGTCCAAATAGTGTCTGGTGGATGACCTGTCCATACAAAACCAATAAAACATTGAAATATCAACAAGTTAACTAAATCAAAATTATTGGCGCACTTTTAGCTTTGTAGTTGATTAGTATTAATAACAAGAGCTACACAATGATTCAGGATACTTCATCTCAAGATGTAATATTAACGCAACCCGGGCATCGTCGAATTTGGTTGAAATTAACAATAATCAGCCTTGTCATTGTGGCACTGAGTTTCACAGCCTATCCTACAATTTCCAATTGGTCTTCAACTGATCGAACAGTGAAAAATTTCTCCCGAAGTAACTAATAATGTGGTTAAGGGGCGTGTCGCCTTTTCCTCAGAACCGCCTCCGGGAATTAAACAGAATCAACGAGTATCCAGCCGAGTCATTTTGGAACAAAAAGACAATGTTCTTTATTTGCCACGGGGATCTTAGCGGCAGTGGCGATTCAGGAATGGTCGCAACGTCTCAGAAAAAATTCGATAATTTTGAAAATCATGGCGCTGGTTTCTTTCATGGTGACAGCCATACCCTTAATACTCTCGGTTTAAAACTTATTGCAGGTAGGCATTTTAGCGAAGATGAAGTTATTTATAGCGCCGGTAAACCTGTCATTAAATCAGTCATAATCACTCAATCACTTGCCAATAAATTATTTCCAAAAGGTAATGCATTAGGTAAACAGTTATTTCTTGGAGGCAACGATCAGGTTACAATAGTAGGTATTGTTGAACAAATGTCGGGCTCCTGGGTGCATAGTTCAATGTTTGAAGATAATATGATTACACCATTCGTGCCTCTATATACCTTTAAACGAATTTTGATTCGAGCAGAAAACAAAGCGACTGCAGATAAGCTGTTGGGAGAAGTTGAAAACATACTCATCAAGAGAAATCCTGAAAGAGTTATTAATGCAATAAGATCGTTACAGGAACTTAGAACACGAAGCTATTTCGGTGATTCAGCAATGACCACCATTCTTTGGATTGTCATCATATTATTGGTGCTTATTACAGCATTTGGTATTGTTGGCACGGTCAGCTTTAACGTCAATCAAAGAACTAAACAGATTGGCACGCGTCGGGCACTTGGTGCTCGTAAAGTTGATATACAACGCTATTTTTTGACGGAAAATTTCTTAATTAGCAATGAACCAAATTCTGGTAATTGACGACAACATAGGTATCGCGACTGCGTTAGAAGTGTTGTTTTCTTTATATGAAATTCAAACTCTTCACGCCAATAGCCCGCAACAACGCTTGATATTGCTGCAATCGCATAATATCGATCTTGTGATCCAGGATATGAATTTCACTGAAGATACAACTTCAGGTGAAGAAGGTAGAACGCTGTTTAAACAGATCCACCAACAATACCCTGATCTGCCTGTGATTTTGTTAACTGCATGGGAAAACATTGAAACGGCGGTTGATTTAGTTAAGGCTGGTGCCTGTGATTATCTGACAAAACCCTGGGACGACACTAAGTTAGTTACTACGGTTAAAAATTTAATCGAGTTAGGGCAATTACGTCAGCAAACCAATTCCATGCTGAGTCAAAAGTCGAGCCTTGCCAAATCACTTGCTGAGCAATATGATTTGTGTGGAACAATTTTTAATAGCCAGGCGATGCTACAAACCATGACAATGGCAACACAGATCGCTCATGCAGATATTCCGGTATTAATTACGGGACCAAACGGTTGCGGAAAAGAAAAAGTAGCGGAAACCATTCAGGCTAACTCCAGTGTTAAACAAAAACCATTTGTAAAAGTCAACGTGGGTGCATTGCCCATTGAATTACTGGAAGCGGAGTTATTTGGTGCTGAAGCAGGCGCTTTCACCGGGGCGCAAAAGAAAAGAGTGGGCCGATTTGAGGCGGCAGACGGTGGTACGTTATTTTTGGATGAGATTGGTAACTTACCACTTTCCGGACAAATAAAATTACTGAGAGTGATTCAGATTGAAACCTGGTCGTTTTTATCCAGTTTGCGACAAATAAAAAATTTCAATTTAGACTGTAAAAAAAACGCAGCGAATATTTATTGTGATCCGGCACAAATTCAACAAGTCATTATTAATCTGATAAAAAATGCCCATGAGTCTGGTTCAGCTGAAGTAGATATTTCATTATCAATAAAAGTAGCAACTGATAGTTTCGAAATCCAGATAAAAGACAGGGGTAAAGGCATGAGTGAAACCAATCTCAGTAACGCCCTGCTTCCATTTTATTCCACAAAATCTGAAGGAACAGGTTTAGGGTTGCCATTATGTCGTGAAATAGTAGAGGCTCATGGTGGAAAAATTCTTATTGGAAATCGCTACAAAGGTGGGTTAAAAGTGACGATTATTTTCCCAAACTTCCCACTAAATAAGGGTAAGTAAGTAACCTGAACACTCTAGAGTGTGTTGACCTTTCATATTTGCCACTGCTGGGGGCTATTTTTTTGTCCAGCAAGGCCAGAAGGATTGTAATATAGTTGTTCTATTTAAGGGACTGACAACGCAGCTGGGCAGAAAAATAGACCCAGCCCGAAGGGTTGGGGCTGAAAAAGCCTCACTCTGCGTTGCTCATATCTCATTTAGAACAACTAAATATCAATATTCGCGTCTTGATTGAGGCTTTTTCAGTCACAACAGAGGCAAATATGAAAGGTCAACACACTCTAGGATACCTGCATTGCATGTGCAAAAGCATCTCGGTCCTGCTCTTCTGCAATAATACCTTTTAACCATTCTCTAAAAGCAGTGATTTTAGGTTTGTCTGCCCAGGATTTTGGACAAATAATATCGTAAGAATATTGACTGGGCAAAACCAGCTCAAACGGTCTAACCAGGCGACCACTCTGAATATCAGCTTGAGCAAGAACGCTATGGCCAATGGCAATGCCCTGCCCATATCTTGCCGCTTGCAAAATTAAGTTAGAGTGGCTAAAAATAGGCCCATGATTCAAATTTATACCCTTAACACCCGCAAGTTCCAGCCAATTACGCCAATTATCGGTAGATTCATCATGTAACAAAGTGTGATACCTTAAATCTTCTGGAGAGCTAAGTGGCCTGGAACCATTTAACAACTCTGGTGAGCATACTGGCACCAGGTATTCATCAAGCAAACAGTCGACATGTAGATTGTCAGAGTAGTCACTTTCCATACCAAAAAAGATTTGTACATCAACATCTTCTCGAACAAAATCCACCATGTTATCGCAAGACTTCAACCTGACATCAATATCAGGGTACAACTCACTAAACTTGTTTAACCGTGGAACTAGCCAGGTTACGGCGAAAGTAGGTATAACACTCACAGTTAAAGCACCAGAAGCACCCGTCATTTTTAAACGTTCTGTTGCTTCACCCAGCTGCTCAAACATTTTTCGGATCGCTGGCCAGTATGATTGGCCTTCTTCGGTCAATAAAAGGGAGCGATTTCGTCTTAAAAAGAGCTTAACACTTAAAAATTCTTCTAATGATTTAATTTGATGGCTAACAGCAGCCTGAGTCACAAATAACTCTTCCGCCGCACGCGTAAAACTCAGATGCCTGGCCGCAGCATCAAATGCACGCAAGCTATTGAGGGGCGGTAATCTTCTTGACATATTTTGTAACCTTTTCTAATAAAATCTGACAGACATATGGCATGTTCATGAAGGATAATGAATTGTATCCAAACGAACATTTAGCATTAGAAAATCTAATGCTAAACATTATAAATGATCGTTTGAACTGTATCCAGCAAATCATTAAAGTATGCACCATGTTGAAACGAAGAAATTGATTCCAAGTTTCTTGATAAAAAAATTGCAGGATGCTGGATTCCACTAATTATGGATGAATAAGCCTCTTGCCAGGTGAATAGCACCGATGAGGAAATTGCCATGAAACAGTCTATTATTAAAAAATTGCGATTATTAGGATTAACCACCTTTTTCGCACTGGGAAGCCAGGTTCAATTTGCTAGCGCAGCAAGCAATGGTTATGTGATTAATGATTACGCAAACTCTGATAAAGCTGTAAAAGTCATTATTACACCGACACCTTATGAATTGGTTGAACTGGAAGTATTAAGAATTTTGGCGGAGTTTAGACGACAAAATACTGCATACATAACCAACTTTGATCTGCAATTTGCAGAACTCAATGAGATGTTTGCTTTAACTGTTGTACTCGCTGATGAAGTTTCAGCCCCTGTGGCTGAACTGGAAGAGGATTTTGTAGTCGCTTTAGCCGACTAACCCCAAATTGTATTTGTTTGGTTGAGAGCCCTGTCGTTCTTTGTGTTATTAGCGTTGTTGGTTGGTGCTGTACGGCTATACTCCCTCCCTAGCCCAGATTTCAAATCAGCGTTTTGCTAAGTAAGCCAGCCGCAAGGCTGGCTTTTTTTATCCATAAACTCAAAATTAATCTAAAGTTTTCATCAATAGCACATAAATAAAATTTGCCAATTTATCTTTAAAAAATAACTCTGGTCATTCAGACATTTTGCAATGTATAGGGTAATATCTACAACTTACACCTGGCTAAGTAAAATCAACCCCTATTTGGCTATCAGCCTATAGAACAACTACAATCAGGGAGATCATTAATATGATCTACAGCATGACCGCATTTTCTCGAACTGAAAAAAAAGCTGACTGGGGAAGTGCAATTTTTGAACTGCGCTCAGTTAATCAACGCTTTTTAGACCTACAATTTCGTCTTCCCGAAATTTTTCGACATTTAGAACCCAAGCTCAGGCAAAAATTACAAAACAAGCTCTCTCGAGGTAAAGTCGATTGCAATCTTAAATTCGAAATCTCAAGCAGTATTACTCCTGAAATCACCATTAACCCAAACCTGGCTTTATCATTGTCTAAAAATATTGACTCCTTAAAACAATTGACGGGTTTAGAAGGTCAGGTTGATTGGACGCGCTTTTTGCAATGGCCAGATATGGTGCAGTTCCAGGCCAAAGATATGACAGAAGCTGAATCCGAAATATTAAAGCTTTTTGACCAGTCCATTCAAGAACTTGTGGATAACAGAGCAAGAGAAGGTGATAGTCTACATCAACTCATTCGCTCTCGTCTTGATGATATCACCGAGCAAGTAGCCAAAGTTAATGAACAAATGCCCGCTATTATGACCTGGCAAAGGGAACGAATTTGCCAAAAGTTTGAAGAGGCCAAAATTAAATTGGATTCCGAGAGACTGGAACAAGAACTGGTGCTTATTGCACAAAAAATGGATGTTGCCGAAGAACTGGATCGATTAAACACCCATGTCACTGAATTTCATCGAATACTTGAATCCGGCGGGGCCATCGGCCGTCGTATGGATTTTCTTTTACAAGAACTCAATAGAGAAGCCAACACTCTTGGCTCCAAGTCCGTCAACAGTCAAACCACCGCAGCCTCTGTCGAGCTTAAAGTGCTTATTGAGCAAATAAGGGAACAGGTGCAAAATATTGAATGATGCTTCAGGCAATTTCAGTATAATCCAAAACCCTTTAAAGCCGTGTATCAAGCGGCTTTTTAAGTTCCTATAAAATAGTCTATACTTACTCAAATAAGCTCTCACTATTTTAATTATTCTGACACATTAATACAGATTCAGCGGACTAAACTGTATATACCCGTTATCAT
>JBFFIY010000021.1:0-46913 GCA_041556195.1 Enterobacterales bacterium | reverse complement strand
TTACCCCTAAAATGAGCCATCTCATCGTTCAAAAATGGTCAAATAATCGAGTATACTCACATTTTTTGCCTCGATCTGACTCATTTTAGAGGCAACCTGAACAGTTACGGGTACATGTAACAACTCGCTGAGTAGTTACTTATCTTTTATCCTTTTCTCGATACTCGATACTCGCAACTTATTTTCACCTACTGAATATGAGCAGAAAGTGCGCTGTCCATCGCAATTCCAGTAATTTCAGCAACTTCCATGAGTTCTTGTAGGTAATTTCTAAAAGCGCGTCGTTCTACTTTGTGTTGTAAATAATTAGAAATTTGTTCTTTTACCATTTCTAGTGGAAGCGGTCTTCCCTCGATTTTTCTATCTACTTTGACTAAATGAAACCCATAACGTGATTCAATCGGTGTTTGGCATAGTCCTTCTTTTAGTGAGAAAATCTGACGTTCAAACTCAGGTACGGTACTGCCTTTACTGAGCTGTCCTAAACTGCCTCCTGTTTCCTTTGATGGGCAAGCGGAATATTTTAAAACCAGTTTAGAAAAACTTGCAGGTTTTTTCTGCAGTTGTTCCAGTAAAATCTCAGCCTGTTTTAAGGTTTCGGCTCTACCTTTGCTATCTTCTGGTGAAGCTGAAAGTAATATATGACTCGCTTCTAATAAGGGTTCTGATTTAAAACGATTTCGGTTATTATCAAAATAACGTTGTATTTCTTCATCACTGCTTTTTGGAACAGCAACTTCCCTCACAAGTAGTGCTTCAATGGTAGCTTCTTCATCAAGTTCTTCACCATTAAATACATTACAATCTGCTGCAAAGGCGCGTTGTAATAAAAGTTCTCTGATCACTAATGCCTCAGCTGCAGAATAACGTGCAGCTTCGGCAGTTTCTGCCTGATGGTATTGCATTTCTGCAAGAATAACATCTTGAGAGATTGCTTTTCCATTAACACTTATATCATTAGTTTCAGACAGATACATTTTTTTACCTTCATTCAATTTGCGAGTTGCGAGTTGCGAGTTGCGAGTTGCGAGTTGCGAGTTGCGAGTTGCGAGTTGCGAGAAATCAAACTAGATAAAATACAATCTGTTAACTGTTTCTATCTTTTACTCGTTTCTCGGAACTCGTAACTGTTTTTTCTTAGTGCATTCTCTGACGCACAATCTGATAACGACGTGCCACATAGGATAATGGTGCGCTCCAAACGTGTACCAGTCGTGTAAACGGGAATACCATGAACATGGTTATACCCAGGAACAGATGTGCTTTATAAATCCAGTGAATACCGATAATGGCATCAGCTGCACCATCACGGAAAGTCACCACACGTTGTGCCCAATCAGCTAACATAACCATGACACTGCCATCTGGATGTTGTACCGATACAAAAATGGTCAACAATCCAAAAATAAGCTGAATATAGAGTAATACCAGAATAAAAATATCACCCTGATTACTGGTCGCTTTGACACGTTCGTTAGTCAAACGTCTATGTAATAACATGGTTGCGCCAACCAGACACATGGTTCCAAAGATCCCACCTGCCATCATCGCCATCTGCTGTTTACTCGCAGCAGTCAAACCAAAGAAGCCATACCATGAATGAGGCATAAGTAAGCCAACTAAATGACCAAAGAACAATAATAAAATACCCACATGGAAAAGTCGCGAGCCCCAGATCAATTGTTTAGATCTGGCACTCAACAGCTGGCTTGAACCGGTTCTCCAGGTAAATTGGCCTACTTCAAATCTAAGTAAGCTTCCCACCAGAAAAACAGTACCTGCAATATAGGGAAACAGTCCAAATATAAGTTCATGTAAATATGCCATTTTAACCTCCAACAGATTGATTTTGTGAAGACTGGTTTTTAGATGTGTGATCTTTCACAGCTTTATTTTCCGGTGCCATAGCATCCATCCATTTAATATCCACCTCTTCGCTATAGGATTCAGAAGTCAGTGTTGAATTGTTTTGACTACAACCCGCATCAGTTGCCGCAAAACGAACTGACTCTTCTTCCCAGACTTTATCCATAGCTTCCGCAGTATGATCGGCTTCTTCAGCAGCAACTTTTACTTTTAGCTCATCTCTGCTTTCGACTTCATCAACCATGCTTAACAATACTGTCATCAGATCGCTATAATGCGAACCTCTAGTGTGTATTCTTTCTTCAAGAACGGCTAATATATGGTTGATTTCATTGAGCCACTCCAAACTTTGCTCAGTCTCACAGTGAGCCAAAAATTCTAAAAACAAAGGTATGTAATCAGGCAATTCTTTAGCTGATAATTCAAAACCTTTCTGTTGATATCTATCAAGCAAGTCAACCATCGCCTGACCACGATCACGGGATTGACCGTGAACGTGTTCAAACAATAATAAAGACGTTGAGCTACCTCGACCAAAAAGGTCAAGGTACTGCTCTTGTACATCCAACAAGTCTTGTTTTGCCAACCTGTCTATAAAGTTGGTAAGAAGTAACTTGTTGCTATCATCGATATTTTTATCCGCAATAATCACCTCTCTCATCAACTCGTAATTATCAACAGTTGTTTGCTCTGGGTAAGCCATTAATAGAGAAATAACTTTTAAGATTTCCATGTTCATTACTCCTCCAATTTAAAGGGTATTTCACCTTTACGCTTTACATGACGACCAGCAAGATCTTTTTTACCAAAAAGATTCACACCTGAGTTTTTATTGGCTGGTCCACCATCAAAACTAAAACCACAACCACCACGTTCAGCAAACGCATCTCCACCATATTCACGGTGACCTGATGGGATGACAAAACGATCTTCATAGTTAGCAATTGCCATATAACGATACATCTCTTCCACCTGAGCTACAGTCAAGCCCGCTTCTTGTAATACTTCTATATTTTCAATGCCATCAACATTTTGGCTACGTTTAAAAGCACGCATAGCAAGCATTCGTTTTAGGGCACTCTTAACAGGCGCTTCGTCACCCGCTGTTAACAGATTAGCAAGATACTTAACCGGTATACGCAAGCTATCAACATCCGGCATGCCATGGTTAGAGCTAATTGCTCCCGCTTCAACCGCATTTTGTATGGGGCTCAGGGGTGGAACGTACCAAACCATGGGCAGAGTTCTATATTCAGGATGAAGCGGTAAGGCTACTTTCCAATCCATCGCCATTTTATAAACTGGCGATTCTTGTGCGCCTTTGATCCAGGCATCTGGAATTCCTTCTGCTTTAGCTGCCTTTATAACTTCCGGATCGTTAGGATCTTTAAATACATCCATTTGCGCCTGATATAGATCTTTTTCATTAGGCGTTGCTGCTGCTTCTTCAATGCGATCTGCATCATAAAGTAACACACCCAGATAACGAATTCGGCCGACACAGGTTTCTGAACAAACAGTTGGCATACCTGATTCAATTCTGGGGTAACAGAAAATACATTTTTCTGATTTTCCGGTTTTCCAGTTGTAGTAAATCTTTTTATAAGGACAACCACTAATGCACATTCTCCAGCCACGACATTTTTCCTGATCGATTAAGACTATGCCATCTTCTTCACGTTTGTAGATGGCACCTGAAGGACAGGATGCAACACAGGCAGGATTCAAACAATGTTCACACAAACGAGGCAAATACATCATGAAGGTATTTTCAAATTCGCCGTACATCTGTTTTTGAATGTTATCAAAGTTCTTATCAACACTTCGTTTGCTGAATTCACCACCAAGAATTTCTTCCCAGTTTGGACCCCATTCAATTTTCTCCATACGCAAACCCGTGATCAATGAACGTGGCCTGGCGGTAGGTTGGTGTTTGGATTCCTTTGCGGTATGTAAATGCTGATAATCATAATCCCAGGGTTCATAATAATCATCAATTTCAGGAAGATTCGGGTTAGCAAAAATATTGGCTAAAATTCGAAATTTGCCACCAATTTTTGGTTTCAATTCTCCATTCTTTTGACGTTGCCAACCACCTTTCCATTTGTCCTGATTTTCCCACTCTTTGGGATAACCAATACCAGGTTTGGTTTCAACGTTATTGAACCAGGCATATTCAACGCCTTCTCTTGAAGTCCAGACATTTTTACAGGTAACTGAACAGGTGTGACAACCAATGCATTTGTCCAGATTCAATACCATGCCAATTTGAGCTCGTATTTTCATCGCTTAACCCTCCAACTCATCGGCATAGGTATCTGGTTCTTCTAACCAGTCTACTTCGCTCATTTTTCGAATCACCACAAATTCATCTCGGTTAGAACCAACGGTTCCATAGTAGTTAAAACCATAACTATATTGTGCATAACCGCCAATCATATGGGTCGGTTTCATCACAATTCGGGTTACCGAATTATGAATACCACCTCGAGTTTCAGTCATTTGTGAGCCTGGCATGTTAATGATTTTTTCCTGAGCATGATACATCATGACCATGCCTTCATTAACACGTTGACTAACAACCGCTCGTGCCGCTATCGCACCATTGACATTGTAAATTTCAATCCAGTCGTTATCTTCAATCCCTACTTTTTGAGCGTCTTTTTCACTCATCCAGACACAGGGGCCACCACGAGAGAGTGTCAACATAATCAGGTTATCAGTGTAAGTACTGTGAATACCCCACTTTTGATGTGGTGTGATCCAGTTCAATACAATTTCTTCATTACCATTTGGTTTAGTGCCCTTAATACTAGCCACAGCTCGCATATCCAATGGTGGTCGATAGGTGTTAAATCCTTCACCAAATGCCAGCATCCATTTATGATCCTGATAGAACTGTTGTCGACCGGTTAGTGTTCTCCATGGAATGGTTTCATGTACATTGGTATAACCTGCGTTATAACTGACATGTTCATCTTCCAATCCACTCCAGGTGGGTGAAGAAATAATTTTACGAGGTTGTGCCTGTACATCTCGATAGCGAATTTTTTCATCCTGCTTTGGCAAAGCTAAATGGGTATGATCCAGACCTGTGAGCTTACCTAAAGCATTCCAGGCTTTAACCGCTACCTGACCATTGGTTTCTGGTGCCAGAGATAAAATCATTTCAGCAGCATCAATATCTTCTTCAATACGTGGTTGCCCTTTTGAAATGCCCTCTTCCAATACAGTATGATTTAGACCTCTAAGTAGTTCAACTTCATCTTTGGTTTCCCAGGAAATACCTTTACCGCCATTACCCAGTTTTTCTAATAAAGGTCCAACTGAGGTGAACTTTTTGTAGGTGTTAGGGTAATCCCTTTCTACTACCACAAGGTTAGGCATGGTTTTACCAGGAATAGGTTCACAATCGCCACGTTTCCAATCTAAAACGTCAAAAGGCTGTGCCAACTCACCAGGGCTATCATGTTGCATGGGAATGGTAACGAGATCTTTTTCGACCCCCAAAACACCTTTAGATATTTCAGAGAATGTTTTGGCAATACCCTTATAAATATCCCAATCACTTCTTGCTTCCCAAGCAGGATCTACCGCTTTTGAAAGTGGATGAATGAACGGATGCATATCTGAAGTATTCAAATCATTTTTTTCATACCAGGTAGCTGTTGGCAAAACGATATCTGAATAGAGACAGGTGGTCGACATTCTGAAATCAATGGTGACCAATAAGTCCAATTTACCTTCTGGCGCTTCATCATGCCAAACTACTTCTTCAGGTTTATTACCATCTTCATCGCCTAAATCTTTGCCCATCACACCGTTAGTTGTTCCCAGCAAATGTTTCATGAAATATTCATGACCTTTACCACTGGAACCTAACAGGTTTGAACGCCAGACGAACATGTTTCTTGGGAAGTTATCGGGATGATCCGGATCTTCACAGGAGAACTGTAAATCGCCAGATTTAAGCTGTTCAATGACAAATTCTTTTGGATCTTTTCCAGCTGCTTCTGCCTGTTTACAGATCTCCAAAGGATTCGTTTTGAATTGTGGGGCAGAAGGTAACCACCCCATACGCTCTGAACGTACGTTGTAATCAATAGTTGATGTTTGCCAATCTTCTTTGTTTTCAAGTGGTGATAAAATTTCATCCATACCCACTTTTTCATAACGCCATTGATCTGTATGGCTATAGAAGAAAGAAGTCGAATTCATATGACGTGGCGGACGGTTCCAATCCAGTGCAAATGCTAATGGCGTCCAACCTGTTTGTGGACGTAATTTTTCCTGCCCAACATAATGTGCCCAGCCGCCACCGCTTTGTCCAATACAACCACACATAACCAGCATGTTGATCAAACCACGATAGTTCATATCCATATGATACCAGTGGTTCATGGCCGCACCAACTATTACCATGGATTTACCATGAGTTTTATCGGCATTATCTGCAAACTCACGTGCTACCTGAATAATTTTATCTCGGGAAACACCTGTGATTTTTTCTTGCCATGCAGGAGTATAAGGTAAGTCATCATCATAACTTTTTGCGACAAAATCTCCACCCAGACCACGATCAAGTCCATAGTTGCCACAAAGCAAATCAAAAACTGTGGCCACATGTACTTCACTACCATCGGCAAGTGTGATTTTCTTAGCAGGTATTTTATGGATTAATATATCTTGTTGTTCATTGTGTTTAAAATGAACATGTTCTATACCGCCAAAATATGGGTAAGCAACATCCATCACTTCATCATGATTTTCAATTAATGAAAGTGTTTGTTTAATTTCACCCCCATTGGAATCCTGTTCCTGTATATTCCATTTACCACTTTCTCCCCATCTAAAACCTATGGAACCTTTGGGAGCAACCAGATTGCCACTGGTTTCATCTAAGGCAATGGTTTTCCACTCAGGATTATTCTCTTCGTTTAAACCGTCTTTTAAATCAGATGCTCGTAGGAAGTGCCCTGATTTATAACTACCATCATCACGTTTTTCCAGCTTCACTAAAAATGGCATATCGGTATATTGACGGCAATAGTTAGTAAAATATTCACTTGGTTTGTCTAAGTGAAATTCACGTAAAATCACATGACCAAATGCCATACCCACTGCTGCATCTGTACCCTGCTTTGGGTTTAGCCATAGGTCGGTTAGTTTGGCAACTTCAGAATAATCTGGGGTGATGGCAACGGTTTTAGCACCCTTATATCTTACTTCAGTGAAAAAGTGGGCATCAGGTGTACGAGTTTGTGGAACATTAGAGCCCCAGGCAATAATATAGTTAGAGTTATACCAATCGGCAGATTCTGGTACATCAGTCTGCTCTCCCCAAACCTGAGGTGAGCTTGGAGGCAAATCACAATACCAATCGTAAAAGCTCATGCAAACGCCACCAATCAATGACAAGTAACGTGAACCTGCGGCATAAGACACCATTGACATGGCAGGAATGGGTGAAAAACCTATGATACGATCAGGACCATGCTTTTTAGCTGTATAAACATTGGCCGCTGCAATAATTTCATTAACCTCATCCCATTCGGAACGAACAAAACCACCACGTCCCCGGATCTCTTTATAAGATTGTGATTTAGCAGGATCTTCAACGATTGACTTCCAGGCATCTACTGGAGATTGAGTCAGCCTGGCTTCTCGCCACAAACGCAATAAACGCTTACGCACTTTTGGATACTTTAGACGGTTTGCACTATAGAGATACCAGGAATAACTCGCTCCTCGAGCGCAACCGCGTGGTTCATGATTAGGTAAGTCAGGGCGAGTTCTGGGGTAATCTGTTTGCTGGGTTTCCCAGGTAACCAAACCGCCTTTGACGTAGATTTTCCAGCTACAGGAGCCTGTGCAATTTACACCATGAGTAGATCTTACGATCTTGTCATGCTGCCAACGTTGACGATAACTATCTTCCCACGCTCGGTTTTCATTGGTGGTCACACCATGCTCACCGGAAAAGGTATCAACAGTGCGTTTAAAAAATGATAAATGGTCGAGTAAGCGACTCATAGTATTCCTCCCTAGAGGTTTAAATCTTATTAAATAATGCCGAAGTCAGGATTAGCTTAATGGTTCTTTCAAATTTGTAGCCGTAATTTTATAAGATACCAGCGATTTCACGTTGATTTGAATCAATCAAGTCAGACTCCAACTAACAAAAGGCAGATAGTATCATCTGCCTTTTATTTTAGCCAAAATTAAGGGTTATGGAACTCGGCGCCTTTGCGCAAGTAGAACCACCAGTTAATAACAATACAAATGCCATAGAAAATAGCAAAACCATAAAGGGCATATTCAGGAGTTGTTAATTTTATCTGTTCACCCAATACCTTAGGAATAATAAATGCTCCATAGGCGGCCACTGCTGAAGTCCAACCTAACACAGGACCCGCTTGTTCTTTGTCAAATACCATAGAAATGGTACGGAAAGTTGAGCCATTACCAATTCCTGTCGCTGCAAACAACAATAAGAAAAGTACAAAAAATGGTACAAAAAATTCTTCTGGAGTTGCAGATGCGTAAGCCAACTTCATGTAATAAGCCACACCCACAGCACTTCCAACCATGACTACCGCACAGATTTGGGTAACTTTAGCTCCACCCATCTTGTCTGCAATCCAACCACCGACTGGACGGATAAGCGCACCAATAAAGGGGCCCATCCAGGCAAACATTAATGCACTTGGACCATTCGGATTTGCAACATCATGAGTCATGACACCATTCACTAAAAGGTGTTGATAACCAAAAATAACCTTAATGGATAATCCAAATGCAGCAGCAAAACCAATGAAAGAACCAAAAGTCATGGTGTAAATAACACTCATTGCCCAAGTGTGTTTGTTATCAAAGATTTTATATTGACGAGTTAGATTTTCTTTAATCTGTCCTGGAATAAGTTTTAATAAGAATACGGTTAAAGCAATAACTATCGGCAATACAATCCACTTACTAACACCAAAACCAGAGCCACCGACATTTTCAGGTAACATCAACCACAAACCAAAGATCGCACTTACAAAACCAATTAAGAGCATACCGGTAATAATAGAAAAGGAACCTATAGGACTAGGTAAATCAGGTGTTACATGAGACGCCTTGATGTTATTCATTCCCCACCAGCCCACAAAAGCCAAAGGTACCAGGAATAACAACCAAACATAACCTGCATTGTGGATCCAGGCATCAGTTCCTGCTGGTATTTTGCCAATTAAAGTACCAGATGTTGTTACCAACTCCATAGGTTCTCCGCCAAAAATACCAAAAGTCATAGCGAGTGGTACTAAGATTTGCATCGTGGTCACACCAAAATTACCCAACCCCGCATTCAATCCTAACGCTAAGCCCTGTTGTTTTTTAGGATAAAAGAAACTGATGTTAGACATGGAGGATGCGAAGTTGCCTCCTCCAAAACCTGATAACAATGCAAGTATCTGGAATACCCAAAGTGGCGTATTTTTGTCTTGCAGGGCAATACCTGCACCAATAGCAGGGATCATGAGTAAAGCTGTGGTAAACACTATCGTATTACGACCACCTGCTAATCGTATGAAGAAACTACTGGGTATGCGTAGGGTTGCGCCTGTTAAACCTGCAATAGCCATCAGGGTAAATAGTTCACTTTTTGGAAAAGGGAATCCCAGATTTAACATCTGTATAGTGATGATGCCCCAATAGAGCCATACGGCAAAACCGCAAAGTAAACTAGGGATAGAGATCCATAAATTGCGTGATGCAACTTTTTTTCCTTCGGATTCCCAAAATTCAGGATCTTCTACATCCCACTTTTGAATATCTGACATAATTTTCTCCAAAATAAAGACAAATTGTTAAATGATGAAATTTCTTAATATTAAAATCCAGGTGACAAATTACCTTTTAATAGACTTATTTAGTTGACCTGGATCAATTTTCCAAACTGCCTACAATTCGCTCAAAACCACATATACCACTAAAGTGGTATACAAAAATAAACACTTAACCACATGTTTTTTATTGTTATTTTAGCAATACAATGGTATTTTGAGTTGTAACAACTTCAAGAATCAGAATATTTTCTACTCCCTAATAGTTTCAACTAAACAGGTAATCAATTGTTTAAACGATCACTGCTTACACGCGCAGGTCTGGTGATGTCTTTCATCATTTTTCTGGCTGTCCTAAGTATGCTTAGTGCCATGTTGATAGCAGAATCTGCCGAAAATGATGGAAGCAGAATTAATATCGCCGGTTCACTGAGAATGCAATCTTATAAAATTGCTAATCATTTTTTAATTGAGCAAGTGTTAATAAAACAAGAGCTCTCTATACAAATACCAGATCAACAAGGGGTACTTCAAAGCAGCTCATCTCTTCCAGATAATGTAGAAAGTACACAATTAGCAACAGCTATTGAGGTTTTTGATCAAAAAATCAATCAAGCCATCTTAAAAAATTACATTTTGAAATCTGATGATTTAGAGCTAAAAGAAGGTTATATAGCCATTGTTAAAAGTTGGCATAGATTAAAGTCAAATCTTTTAAACCCACAAAATAAAAGGCAGATCGAAGATATTTTTAAAGATATTGATACTCAGGTCATTAATATCGACCAACTGGTTAAACAACTGGAAATACAAACTCATGACAAGCTAACTTTGATTCGGTTAGTACAAAGTAGTACTTTATTTCTTACACTTTTAATTGGGTTTATCGCTTTGTATGAATTTACCAACCACGTAGTATTTCCATTAAGAAAACTGGTTGAAGTCGCTCAAAAAATTGGTAAAAAAGATTTCACTTCCAGAGTCGATCATAAAAGTGATGATGAACTGGGATTATTAGCTCACACCTTCAATATCATGTCATTTGAACTCGCCGAAAGTTACAACTTTTTGCAAGAACAAGTCAGTCAAAAGACTCAAAAGCTTAAGGATGCAAACGAAGCTCTGGAAATCCTATACCAATCATCCAGAGAATTAACCAATAACCCTGGTGATACTGAGCAGCTCAAACATTTTCTGAAGCGTCTCAGCGAAAAACTTAAATTAGATTTAATTATCATAAGACTAACGGATCCTAACCATAAGGAAATCATCAAAATATGCAGAGAAAAAGAAGCTGATGAAAAAGCCGATTTCATAACCCGGGATCCCACACAAGCACAAGAAACATTAAATAATGCGCAATTGCTTGTATATCCTATCGTTATCAGTAATAAACAATTTGGCCAGATAGAGTTACATCAACAAACACCTCCTGAAGAATGGCAGTCACAGGTTATCTCTTCAATGGCAGATAATATTGCCATGGCTTTTGGTCTTGAAAAAAAATCTGAACAAGAGAACCGTCTGGTTTTAATGGATGAACGTGCTGTTATTGCCAGAGAATTACATGATTCTCTGGCTCAATCACTATCTTATTTAAAAATTCAAATGAGCTTATTACAAACTCAATTAAACAGAGACTCAGATAAAGAACAGCTTGAATCCACTATACGGGATATCCGCGAAGGGATCAGTGCCGCCTATCAACAGCTTAGAGAACTACTTACAACCTTCCGACTTAAACTTGATTTAAAAGGTTTACAATCCGCATTGCAAGGTACTGCGGTTGAATATAGCGAAAAGATGCAAATTCCTGTTAATCTAACTTATAATTTAGAACATGTACGTTTCACACCCAATGAAGAAATGCATATTTTACAAATTATTCGGGAATCCTTATCCAACGTAGCTCGCCATTCTGGAGCCAGCCAGGCAAATATTATTTGTAAAGCAGCAGATATTAACCCTGCAAACAAAAAAAATGAAGTGCAGTTTATCGTCACTGATAACGGTAAGGGGTTAACTCAACCATCTTCTGCAGGTCATTATGGTTTAACTATTATGCAAGAAAGAGCAAACTCACTTAATGCTAAATTAACCATCACAGACAACACTCCATCGGGTGTAACAGTCAATTTACAATTTTCTCCAATTCATCATTAAACTCATTCACTTTTAAGGAGTTAATTCATTGGTTTCACATTCCCGAATACTTTTAGTTGATGATCATCCGCTCTTAAGAAAGGGCGTTGCTCAACTTATTAATATGGAACCTGACTTATCCGTCATTGCAGAAGCATCCAACGGAGAACAAGCCATCCAGGAAGCCATTCGTCATCAACCTGATTTAATTCTACTTGATTTAAATATGAAGGGCATGAATGGAATTGATACGTTACAAGCACTAAAAAAAGCCGATGTTACATCTAACATTGTGGTGTTTACTGTCTCCGACTCAGAAGAGGATGTTACCAGAGCACTTAAATTTGGTGCTAATGGTTATATCCTTAAAGACTCAGAACCTGAGGTTTTACTGGAATTTATCAGAAAGTCAGCAAAAGGAGAAATGGTTTTAAGTCAACAGCTTACTCAGATCCTGGCATCAGCCTTAAAGAATGAATCATCTCCTGAAAAAACGATATTGAATCAATTAACTGATAGAGAATTAGAGATATTAAAGCTCATCAGCTTAGGTGACAGTAATAAAATTATAGCCCGCAAACTAGATATAACAGAGGGTACTGTAAAAGTACATGTGAAACATTTGCTCAGGAAAATGGGGTTAAGATCACGTGTAGAAGCAGCAGTATGGGCGGTAGAATATCAAGTTAAGTAATCTTCAGGTGCATTTAGCGACTCGCTGAATAGTTACAAGTAATATTTATATACATTTATCTCTTTGCAGTTGATTTAGGTCAATCTTTTAGATCTGATATCTGACAAAATACATCCACTAACAAACAGGCTCAATCAAAACCATGATTTCAAATTTTTCAGAATTATTAATAACCGCTTCCGAACAAGAACAACCACAACGATTGTTGATGCTATTTGCACAAAGCCAAAGTAAAAAAGGCAAGCACAATCAGAGCACCGGCACGATTGCGCCTGTTATGTGTGTAGATAAATTACCCAGCGAGATTTCATCATTTTCAAGCCTGATAAAGGAAGCAGATGGGATTAGCAAAGACTGGAATTTTATCATTATTGCTGGCTTAAATGGTGCTAAAGGCGTTACACCTACCAGTGAAGATGCCGAAGTTCATCTCAATAACATGACCCATATATTAGCTTCTGGACAAGATTTATCGCAGTTTGTTATATTTGACCGGGAAGAAAATCCCGTTTCAATTCAGGCGCAATGAATCTTAAATCAAATCTGAGAAATTCTACTAGTTTTAGAATACTCTTATTAACCATTGCCAACTTATGTGTAGCGATAATGGTTTATTTTAGCGCTAATTCTGTGCAAAGTACTGATTATGGTGATAGTTCTAACCGTTTAGTCATGGATCATGCCAGTCGAAAAGGCCAACAAGTCTGGCAACAGAAAAATTGTATAGCCTGTCATTCGCTCTATGGTCTGGGAGGCCATCTTGGACCCGATCTTACTCAAGTGATTAAGCGTAAAGGGGCTGCCTTCACCCAGGCTTATATTTTAGCTGGAGGATATAAAATGCCTGAACAGGATCTTGATAAACAAGAACTTAAAGTACTAATATCGTACCTGACCTTTCTCAATAATTCAGGTACATACCCGATCAAAAATTTTCCTGAGCATGCGTACGGAAAATACTCTACTGACTTGAGTTCAAGTGAGTAACAGTGACCAAATGAATAATAGAGTTCTAATTTCAAACAGCAGCCACCGTTATTTTATTTTATCAGGAACGACTTTCATTGTAGCAACTTTGATTGGCTTCCTTGCTTCCGTAAAAATAGCCTTGCCGGAAAATATAGTTAGTGATTTTAATATGCTAACTCTACGCCCATTACACACTTTCTTATCACTGGTTGCTGTAATTGCGGGTTTAACCGGACTAATACACTTCTTAATCAAACTGCAAACAGGAAAATTGCTACAACAGCTACAATGGATTGGGTTTATGATTTTCTTAATTGTAGGCAGCATATCTATTATTAGTGGAAATGCTGTAGGCAGGGAATATTTTAGTTGGTCGGTGTGGAATTCTATCCCTTTAGTTTTTTCACTCTTCATCCTGTTATGGCAACTTTTTTCTTCTCAAGAATCTCTCACACAAAAATCACCAGAAGCCTTTTGGTTAGTTGGCATGGGATGTTTGTTTATTTTTAATGGTTTAATCGAATCACAACTCTCTCAGTTAACACAGTTATTAAATGGTGAATTGTTTAGTAATTACATAACTGATCTGTCTATACAATGGCATGGTATTGACACTTTTTTTGCAGGAATTAACACTGCTCTATATGGTGGTGCAGCCTTTCTATTAAATAGTAAACCTAAACCATTACGAAAACCTGTTTTATTTATAATAGCCGGCTTCAGTTTACTATTTACATTCGGACATCACCATTACATTTCACCTCAACCAAATTTTTTGAAACATCTGGCATTTATAGCAAGTATATTAGCAATGATGTCATTTTGGAGACACGTTCAAGTTTACAAAAAAATGAATCCTGATAATTTCACACATGGTTATACTTTTCCAATCTGGAAAGCGATTGAATTATGGACAATAGTGTCAATTGTAAGCGGTGTAGTCTTTGCCATTCCTCAGATAAATCTGTTAGTGCATGGCACTTACATGGTTGTTATACACGCCATGGGTTCGATGATAGGGATTAATTTTATGATTATTCTTCTTGGTGGTTTAACTGTGGCAATTAATCCATCAGCAATTAATAGTAAAAATATCGAACGTGGAGTAAAGTTGGTAAACTTCTCGTTAATAGGACTTTGGATAAACCTTAGCCTCTCAGGACTGACCAAAGGTATCCTGAGGATAAATCATGACTATGAGTATTTTCAACCTTTCAGAGAATGGATACTATTATTTTTTCCTGTGTTAGGATTGGTTTTACTTTGCGGGATCCTTTATCTTTGTTATCAAATGGTTAATTTACAATTCAGAACGATGCAAAACAATCCAGAGTTATTAAAAAATTCAACTGTATAACTCTGTAAAAATCTCTGCAAACCCCTGATGATAAGACTTAAAAGCACCCCATACCACAGGACCAAACCTATCTTCTCCTGAAATGCCTGTTCTATCATCCAGGGATAAAATGGCAACAGTTTTTTCGTGAGAAAATTCAGGTTTATATTGTCTTTTGCTTCTAAGTGCATCATAGGCATCTGCTATACCCGCTATCAAGGCAGATATTGGAATATCCTCCCCTTTTAATGGAGTTAAATTCTGATAATAATTACAATCTTGTGAATCCGCAGAATCTATAAGATTATTATTTTTTAATCCTGGATAACCCTCACCATTCCATGCCTGATGATGATGTAAAGCAATATCTCTAGCCATACTAAGCGCAGGAAAATCTCTACCCAGCTTTTCTATCATCTTATCTATAACGCCCGCGCCAAAGATGGTATGCATCTGCATCTGTTTTCTTTGCTCATCAGTATAAGCACCTTCAAACTTTATTAAATGAGGAATAGCAACTTTTCCAATATCATGAAGAGCTGCCACATTACCAATCATATTAACATCCTCATCACTCATACCGATTTTTTTGGCTAAAAATCTTGAATACTCATTCACTCGCCAAACATGCTGCCCGGTTATTTCATCGCTATATTCAGAGGCAGCACATAAACCTGAAATAGAGGCAAAAAACAGTTCCTCATTGTCTCGGTTTTTATCAATTAGATTAACTAAAGAGCGAGTGCTTCCTACAAGTGCATTGATAACCAGTTCATCACCTGCATCTACCTTTTCTTTTTTATTGAAAGCGATAATAGAAATATTCCCAGAATGATAACTAATAAAATTATCTATTTTTTTAGATAGAAACTCCTTTACCCCTTGATCGAAAGGAAACTTCTTTTCAAATTCTTGTTGAATTGAATACTCATCGCTATTCGCCCAGATGACATCACCCTGTTTTCTAGATAATAAAATAGGATTATGTGCGTCTTTATGAATAGTGATTTCTTTCGATTTTTCTAATTCATTCCTATCATTTAATTTATAGGTTTTTCCCACATAAAAATCTGATATCAGGTTACGGGTGATAAATATCCCTTCATAACCCAGGCTAATAATTTTGTGCGAAAGTTGTTCTAAAAGAATCGATGGATCTGTCTGTCCATCAAGGCTAGTTGCAAGCCTTGTGTGGAAATTAATTATTTCATCCAACCCCTGATCTCGTTTTTTTTGAACTGAAATATTTTCAAACCAGATAAAATAATCGGCATCACGCTCCCTGGTAAATTTAATCTGATACCACTTACTTACGCTCTCAATGTAAACTTCTATTAACCCGTTAGTTTCGGCCGCTATTTTAGCCAGGACCTCCGTTTTGTTATCTAACAACTGTAAAATATTTGAAATTCCTTTCTCTTTGAAATACTGAGATGTCTTGCCTGTTGAACTGATAATATCACCCTGTGAATTCATGATAAAAACAGGTTCATCTCTTCTGGCAGGTAGTTTGGCGAGCAGGCTCTGATGACGATGCCTGAAACGGCTTAAAGCTTTGGTGAAAATTTGTACAACAAAAGGGAGCAGATAAGGCAACCCGGAATGTGCAACTTGTCCATGTTCAACCAGATTTAATGATATTCCTACTACGAAAGGCACAATATAGTTATGCCAGGTAATGTATGTTTTCCACTGTAAAAATTCTTGCCCTACATAATACAGGTAAATTTTAACTGAGTTTTTTTTTTGATTCATAAGTATTTAATTATATTATTTGAAAGTCTTCTCCATCATTAAAGACAGCGTTTTTGCACGAACATTACAATTTTTATTTATTTTTTTTATTTAACAAGATAGCCTGACTTATACTAGTTATGTTTGTCTTAATGATAAAGTTTAAAGCAATTTAGTTAATTCATTAGAAATATGTCACAAATTGGTAGACAATCGTCTAAGTAAGGTTATTAGAAGAATTCAAACTTTCGATAAGGATTACTCATGAGAGCTCAATTCATTCCCTACTCAATTGCCAGCCTTGCTCTGGTTGCTCTGATTTATTTAATTTGGCCGCCTGTCTTATGGATATTAGTTCTAGTAGTTCCTGCTATGTTATTAGGTTTAATTGATATGTTTCAGTCTCAACATTCTATAAGAAGGAACTTTCCCCTGATTGGTAGAGGTCGCTGGTTAATGGAAATGATAAGACCCTATATACGTCAATATCTCATGGAATCGGAAACAGACGGTGCACCAGTTAACCGCATGTTTCGTTCAGTGGTTTACCAAAGAGCAAAAGGCGATCTGGATACCATTCCTCTTGGAACTAAATTCGATACCTATCGTATTGGTTATGAATGGATAAGCCATTCTATGGCCGCTTTCCATGTTAAAGATGAGCATCCCGATCCGCGTATTATTATTGGTGGGCCAGATTGTAAAAAAACCTATAGTGCCAGTGTTTTTAACATTTCTGCCATGAGCTTTGGCGCACTAAGCAACCAGGCTATTCGAGCACTTAATGGGGGAGCAAAAAAAGGTGGTTTTTACCATAATACCGGTGAAGGCGGGGTAAGTCCTTATCATCTGGAAAATGGTGGTGATCTGGTTTGGCAAATAGGGACTGGCTATTTTGGCTGCAGAACCTCTGAGGGTTCATTTTGTGACAGTACCTTTAAAAAAACAGCCTCTTTAGAGGCCGTGAAAATGATAGAAATTAAATTATCTCAGGGTGCCAAACCTGGACATGGAGGCATATTACCGGCCATTAAAAACACCCCTGAAATTGCAGCCATTCGTCATGTAGAACCTCATACCATTGTTGACTCACCACCAGGGCACAGTGCTTTTTCTAACCCGCTTGAAATGATGGCTTTTGTAAAACAACTAAGGGATTTATCCGGTGAAAAACCCATAGGATTTAAATTTTGCCTGGGAAGACCTGGTGAGTTTATAGCCCTTTGTAAAGCTATGGTTGAAACAGGTATAAAACCTGATTTTATTACCGTAGATGGTGCAGAAGGTGGAACCGGTGCCGCTCCCCTGGAGTTTAGTAATTCCGTGGGAATGCCACTTCGTGATGGATTAGCCTTTGTGTGTGATAGCTTAACAGGTTTTGGTTTAAAGAAAGATATTAAAGTGATTGCATCCGGCAAAATGTTCACTGCATTTCACCTGGTAAAAAATCTTAGTCTAGGTGCCGATATATGTAACAGTGCCCGAGGCATGATGTTAGCACTTGGCTGTGTTCAGTCACTGATCTGTAATACTAACGAATGTCCAACTGGCATTGCAACTCAAAAGAAAGGCCTTGCTAAGGGCCTGGTGGTTGCCGATAAAGCCGAAAGAGTTGCCAGATTTCATGCGGGTACAGTTAAAAATGTGATGGAAATCATCTCTGCCGCAGGCCTATCCTCAACTGGTCAGCTTAATCGCACACACATTTTCAGACGAGTAAGCCAGTCTTTAATTCAGCGCTATGATGAAATCTACCCTTACACCAACCCGGGTAGTTTACTCAATGCCCCTTATCCAGAACGTTTTGATTTACAAATGAGAGAAGCCACTTCAAAAAGTTTTATGCCGGAATCCTGTATTGGTTGTTATGATGAAGGCATTCAAGCTGTTGATAATACTGAGACAAGGTAAAGGTACGAGGTACGAGGTACGAGGTACGAGGTACGAGGTACGAGGTACGAGGTACGAGGTACGAGGTACGAGGTACGAGAAAAATTATAGAATCTTTAAAATAAAATCAACTTGAACACACTGGGCATTGTTCAAAACGCTGGAGTTGTATTTTTTGAAAGTTTCCGACCATGGCATCATAGTGTAACAATGTTGATGTCATGGGTTCTCCCATTTTTGCCAAAAGTTTAATGGCTTCCACAGCTTGTAAGCAACCAATGACACCCACTAGTGGCGATAACACCCCAGCTTCCACACAGCTTAAATTTTGTTCTCCAAATAAATGGCTCACACAGTGGTAACAAGGCTCATTTTCCTCATATGTAAAAACCATTAACTGCCCTTCCATGCGTATGGCTGCCCCACTGACCAGAGGATTTTTATGTTTGAAACAGACTTCGTTAATCAGGCTTCTGGTTTCAAGGTTATCCGTGCAATCTAAAACCAATGGTTTATATTTCAATAGCTCTTTTAACAAAGTTTTATCGAGACGTTGATCAACAGACAATATTTTAACATCAGGGTTTTGTAACTTCAGTTGTTTTTTGGCTGAGACTACTTTGGGGATCCCCACTGTTTCAGGATGGTGTAATATTTGCCTTTGTAAGTTACTCACATCTACGACATCATCATCTATTAATGTCAGATATCCTACTCCGGCTGCACATAAATACTGTGCAGCAGCACATCCCAACCCACCTACCCCCACAATGACTACATGGGCATTTAAAAGGCGTTCCTGGCCTTCCAAATCCATTGCAGGAAGGTTTATTTGCCGAGCATAACGCATGGCTTGCTCTGGAGTTAATTCAGTCACATAAATCTCTTTAAAATTATCATTAGAATTATTTTATCTCGTTATTAAGCAAAAGTGTATCCTGTCATATAGTTTGAGTTAGATAATTTGAGATTAATAGCTTGAAATTTATGATTTGAAATTGATAGCTTGATAGGAACGTTGCACCTGTCCAAATTAATTGGACAGATGCAAACAGGGGAAAAACTCTAAGTTTTAAGGCTGAAGTGCGTCCGAAATGGCCTGGATCTCATCAACTGACAAATCAGAAAGAGATCCCATTGATCCAACATTTATAATAGCTGTAGAAATCGCACCTGGAAGAGCACCAGTAACATCACTTACACCACCAGTACCTAATCCATTTCCAGTATGGCAAGCACCACATCTGGCGACAAATAGAGCTGCTCCATCAATTGCCGGTGGAGCTGTATCAGGAAATAGCACAGGATCTGACATTGCCATAAATAAATCAGAAAAATCTCCAAATGGTGATGTTGCCATTATGGCTCCCATAGAACTTCCCAAATGTCCAAATTTAACCTTGTGTTGATCTTCATAAGGCTTGGCTCTTAAATGTGCACCCAGAGTAAATGAACCGCCATCTACCAAAAACGCTGTACCATCAGCTCCATGACAACCTGCACAGCTAGTGTTATAAATACTGGCACCATTCACTGCATTTCCACCAAATCCCAGATTTGAGAAGGTTCGACCTCGATTTGGATAGACACCTCCATCCAGAGTGATGTCATACAACATGCTGGTGTCTATAGCTTCATCACGGAGATAAGCAGCGAGTTGCCAGATCTGGCTATCTGTCAGGATCTGAGCATAATTGGGCATTTGGTCACCCAATGTAGCATCACCTGCAGGATCAAAACCTGTTAGATCAGTGCTAATATCTCTTCGAGTAGCTGTGCCTGTTTTAATGGCATCAAATAACTGTTGTAAACTGGCAGTAGCTGAAAAGGCAGCCAGATTGAAGTCAGCCACGTTAGGACGCGAAGTTTTAGGGGCTCTATTACTATACCCACCTTCACGGCCCAGTCTGTCCCAACCATGGCATTGTTTACAGCGGAAGAAATCAGAGCGAGAAGTGATAGCATCTAATTCCGCCTGGTTTTGTAAATTGGAATTAGCCAGAGTAAAACCTGTTTCAGTTGCCCAGAATTTTGAATACAAACGTCCACCGTTAATACCATCAAATGTCTGTTCATCAGGATAGTTATCCATACTAGTTAATGCTTTATAAAGATCTTTGATATCACTCAATGGTGAAGTGGCAAAAATTGCTCCCATTGAACTCCCAAGATGACCAAATTTAACCTTGTGTTGATCTTCATAAGGTTTAGCTCTTAAATGAGCTCCAACAGTAAAATCTCCACCATCAACCAGGAAAGCAGTGCCATCAGCACCATGACAACCCGCACAATTAGCTACGAATAAAGCATCGCCATTTACAGCATCGCCATCGAGTCCAATATTACTAAAAGTTCTTCCTCTGGCTGGATAAACACCATTATCCAGAGTAATGTCATACAGTAATGTTGTATCAATAGCCTCTTCTTTAAGATACGTAGCTAACTGCAATATTTGATCATCCGTAAATATTTGAGAATAATCAGGCATTTGATCACCAACAGTAGTATCTCCTGCTGGATCAAAACCTGTTAAATCAGTGCTGATATCTCGACGAGGTGCAGCACCTGTTTTAATAGCATCAAATAACTCTTGTATGCTGGCTGTCGCTGAAAAAGCTGCCAAATTAAAATCAGCCACATTAGGGCGCGACGTTTTAGGGGAGCGATTACTATAACCACCTTCACGACCCAGTCTGTCCCAGCCATGGCATTGTTTGCAACGGAAGAAATCAGAACGAGAAGTAATGGCATCCAGTTCTGCCTGGCTTTGTAAATTAGAATTCGCCAGAGTAAAGCCTGTTTCTGTAGCCCAGAACTTAGAATACATTCGTCCACCATTAATACCATCAGAAGGTGGTGTATCAGGATATTTATCCATATCGGTTAGAGCTTTATACAAATCCTTAATATCAGCAAAAGGTGCTGTGGCTAAAATTGCCCCCATTGAACTTCCTAAATGACCAAATTTAACCTTATGTTGATCTTCATAAGGTTTAGCTCTTAAATGGCCACCAACGGTGAAATCTCCACCATCAACATTGAATGCCGTTCCATCGGCTCCATGACAAGTGGCACAATTAGCGGCAAAGACAGCATCGCCGTTCAAGGCATCACCATCTAAACCAATATTAGAGAAAGTTCTTCCACGATTTGGATAAACTCCATCATCTAATGTGATGTCATATAACAAAGAACTATCAATGGCTTCAGCTTTGAAATATTTCACCAAATCCCATATTTGACCATCAGTTAAAATCTGGGAAAAATCAGGCATTTGATCACCAACAGTGGTATCACCAGCAGGATCGTAACCCGTTAAATCAGTAGAAACATCTCTTCTTGGAGCATCACCGTTTTTAATGGCGTCAAACAATTCAGAAATAGTTGCAGTGCTGGCATAACCTGCCAAGTCGAAAGCTGCTACATTCGGTCTTGATGTTTTAGGTGCGCGATTACTATAACCACCTTCTCTTCCTAATCGATCCCAACCATGACATTGTTTACAACGGAAAAAATCTGAACGTGAAGTAATTACATCTAGTTCAGATTGATCCTGTAGACTGGAATTACCGAGAGTAAACCCTGTTTCAGATGCCCAGAACTTAGAATACAAACGTCCACCGTTAATTCCATCAGCTAATGCAAATTCACTAGCTACATGAATGGTAACCGAATCAGTTGCTACAGCACCTTCATTATCGGTAACTGTTAATTGGAATACTAAATCAACTTCGACTTCTGTTACAGGCGCAATAAAGGAAGCGGCAGAAGTGGCAGGAGTTGATAAACTGACACTCTCTCCAGATAGCTGAGTCCACATGTAAGATGCAATATTGCCATCAGTATCAGCGGCCGTCCCCATCAAGTTGACTAGCTCTGCTCCATTAACAGTCTGGTCAACACCTGCATCCACAGTAGGTACAGCATTAACAGGTAATACCGTAATATCCACGGTATCCGATCCTGTTCTACCCTGATCATCAGTTATAGTGAATTGAAAAGTTAAAGTTTGATTGCTCTCAACCGCAGGAGCTAAAAACTGGGCAGAGCTGGTATCCGCATTTGCAAGAGTAACTGGAACTCCTGAAACCTGTGACCAACTATTACTGGATATGCTTCCAACAACTGCAGCACCATTACCAGTAAGTGTGACGTTTGTTCCTTCATTAACTGTTTGGTTCGCACCCGCTTGCGCAATAGGATTGGCAACGGAACCGCTTGAACCATTATTACAACCTGACACTAACAATGTCAGGGAAAAAAGAAGTAGTAAAAAACATCCATGGCGGATATTTAACCCACCCTTATTTTTTGTATGAACTTGATATTTAATGTCCATGACGTTCTCCAAGATTTCAATGAAAACAAAAGTGCTTTCGTTGTGAATTTTTTATATAACTGCCTTTACTTTATTCGTCATCCCACTTACAGGCCCTACTCATCATCCTCTTCTTCAGGCTCTTCGGGAAGCTCGTGAGCAATACCCTGGTGGCAATCAATGCAGGTTTCACCGCGCTTTTCAATTCGCTTGGGATCGTGTTTTTTTCTTGCCCGTTTAGATTGATTTTCAAGATCCATAGCAGTAAAACTATGGCAATTGCGGCATTCTCTGGAATCATTTTCTTTCATTTCTTTCCAGACATTTTGAGCCATTTTGAGTCGATGCTTTTCGAATTTCTCAGGGGTATCAATAGTACCCATAAACTTATGCCATAACTCATTGGATGCTAGTATTTTTTTCTTCATCTTATGGAACCAGGGTCTTGGTACATGGCAATCTGGACAACTTGCTTTAACCCCTGCTTTATTTTTAAAATGAATGGTTTCCTTATATTCAACAAAAACTGTATCTCTCATCTCATGGCAACTAATACAAAATTCTTCTGTATTAGTAACATCCAGAGTAGTATTAAATCCCCCCCAAACTATAATGCCGAAAAAAAACATAAATATAGCTCCAACGGGCAAACCCAACATCCATTTTTTTGAACTGGCTATCCAGAGTTTGTTCCAGAAATCTTTTAGTTTACCCATGGTCTTAATTTCCTAATTATTGTTTTATTTATTGCAAAGTTGGAACTTATTGTTGGCAGTCGCTATTGTTGACTAGCCCTATTGTTGACTTGCGCTATTGTTGACTTGCATAATAATTCAACAAAGCTTCTACCTGTTTATCATTCAACTTGTCCATTTTCTTCTTCATTTTCTCATCCATGACCCGCTCCCCACTACGATATAGCTTAAATGCTTCTCTTAAGTAGGGAGTCCATTGTCCAGCAAGAATGCCAGAATCATCATCAGCCGAACTTCCACCATCTTCATGACATTTTTTACAACGTGTTTCATGGGTTTTTTTGCCTTTACTAACCAGAGAATCATCAAACTCTTGCTTAGCTGCCACGAAGGCCTGTTCAGAAAAATAGGTTGCTATCTCTTCAATTTGTTCTTCTGTGAGATCTTTTGATATTTTTTTCATATCGGTAGCGGCTCTTGCCGTATCACCATGTCTATATTTTGATTCTATTGCGATCCTGGTTCCATCTTGATAGGCAAGCATGGTATCGCTGATAAAAACATCAGAAGCCCCGGCAATGGTAGGTATATCAGATTCACTGCTCACACCTTTATCCCCATGGCAGTCGGTACACATACTAATGTAATCAGGCAAATCACCAGACAAAGCATCAGTAAACGAAAATGAAGAGGACAATATCAATAAAGCTATAATATTTTTCATTTTTTTATCCTTTTTTATTCCTATTTAAATTCACTTCAATTTTTAAATTTCAACTATACTTTTAAAATTTATAACCTGCAGAAAGAGCCAGATAATTAACGTCATAATTATTACTAAAAGCGCCAAATGTTAATAAATTTGTCACATCGCCTGGTAACACATTATCAACCGCAAAATCCTGGCTCTTAAACTCTTGATATTGATAATGCAGGCCAAAAGTCAATCTTTTTGAATATTGATAATCAAAATCAAGTTCTGCAGTTGTCCACAGGCTGGCCACTGTTGGTAATTCATCACCTAATCCATTTTGTATGACCGTAATATCACTGTCGGCATCAGAACGATTCAAACTAAAGTGAACATTGAGTTTTTCATCTGCCAGTTTTTTGAAAACAAAGCTGATCCCAAAACTATCAACCTCATCTATATTTTCTGTAAACCAATCAGGTGTAGAAAAATTTGAGCTTCCTGAAAGCAGGGTTTTAATTTTTTCCTTTTGCATAAAAACAGCAACATCAGTTATTTCAGTCGCATTCCAATTTAAATCAAAATTAAGATTACCCTGTCTATTATTGGTTAGGCCAACTTGAGTTTTGTCGTAATCTTGTTCGCTATAAAAACCTGAAACTGCTATCTGTACATTATGAGTTGGGGTATAAAAAACTTGTAGATTGATCTTATCCTGTTCTCTATCAGCCACATTAAATCTTCTCATTAACGGGTTTTCTTCAACTCCTAAAAAGTCAATTAACTCAGGAGTTGAACTATCCCGTGAAAGTTGTTCTCCGTTAACTACTAATGAAAGATTTTCAGATAAAGTCGCACGGTATTTTGCAAAATAACCATCATTTGTAGTTTCATAAACTGATTGGAAATTTCGTGTTTTTTCATCAGACTTAAATCCCAAATTAAATAAATGGTTTGAAGTGGGTCTATAATCAAGTTGGATCTGTGCAGATTCTTTGCTGAAATCATACGGTAAATTAATTAGGCTTGTTGCAATAAATACATCTGTTACTACTGGTTGAAACAGTAACTGATCGGATTTATTGTCTCTTTCTCGATAGCGATATTTAGCTCTAACAGTCCATTGAGCATTAATCCAATGGTTGAGTTGCAGAGTTAAGTTTTCTGTCTCAACTTCGCCATCAAGATCTGCTTGAGGCAATAAGCTGGATAAATTTGGGTTCGTGGTAAAAGGTAAAAAAGCTTCGTCTTGAGTTAACACCCCTACTGAATATCTTATTTTGGCAAATGAATTCTGTGCATATCGATAAAAACCATTAAAACTCAGGGTTGTTGATGTATTATCAGGTGCTGTAGATAAACTTGATACCGCACTACCCGGTACCAAAGATATATAAGGATTGGCATAAGTTACTGCATCTATTTCATTATCAAACTTTGAAAATGTCGCTTTTAATGAAGCATGCCATCGTTCCTGTGCATAATTAATGATCACATTAAAGTCTTCAATGACTTCATCAACAGGGAAAGGAAGAAAGGTTGAGTTAAGAATTTGTGTAGCTGAAAATTCTCTTACCCCCTCTTTTTCCAGACGTCGATAACTGGTACTAAAATCAAAGTTATTTACATCTTCAAAAGCCAGACTAAGTTTAAACAGATCCCAATCAGAACCTAATTCAAACTGATTAAACAATTCATTTGTGGAAAAATCACGGCCATTACCTGAAGGATTCCAGGCATTGGGAAGCCGTAAAACAGCAGAACCCGGATTTTCAAAAGGTGTTACCAATCTATCAAATTTCCTTACGGGAATGCTCTGAAAATCAAATTCAAGCGCATAACTTTCCTGCTTTCCATAAGCAGATTGAATTCCAGCAGAATCAAGACCAAGATTCTGGAAACTGGTCTTCCAATATCGTCCTTGACCATCCTGCATATTAACATCACCACTAAAGGTTAATTCTAATTCCTTTTCAGTGCCGGAGTAATTTCCATAGCGGTATGGAGTGTCATCAGAAAAACCCAGGTGAGAAAATATTTGAACATCCCATTTTTCAAATTCAGGACAGTATTCACAGAGCCAGTTCTCCGTTTTAACTTCTGATTTTTTATGCCCTTCAAATCCTCCGGCGCTTTCCCCTGCGTTAGCCATGGAATATGATAAAATCAGACTAACGAGGATTATTATGGTTTTAATATTGTTCATAATTTTTCTACCTAATTGATTCTTCTTTTCAGATCCATCTTTCCTGGATTCAACTAAAGTAAGTGTTATTCATTTTATAAACTTTTTTCTACACCCACCCACCTCTTTTTTCCAAAACTATCTCTGTAACAAACTATCTCTGTAATAAATTACCGGAAGGATGATTGCTACCATGAACTTTAGAATGACAATTGGTACAACTCCTACCTAACAAGAAAGATGAAGATGATCCTATAGGAGAGGTTAAACCTGAATTATCTTGGGCCAAAGAAGGATGTCCTTGAGAGCTATGACAGTTTTGGCACATAAATGGCGCTTTCTGCTTAAGCATGGCCTTGTGGTTGCTGCCATGGGGAGAGTGGCATAAGGCACAATCTTCGCTAGCTGGTTCATGTTCCCAGGCAAACGGCCCACGTTTCGCTGCATGGCATTGAAAACATGTGTCATTGGTTGTCTCACCTACCAATAAATGTTCACTATTTGAGCCATGGGGCTTATGACAATCGACACATCCCATTTGCTCGCCTGAATCTAAAGGGTGCGTTGAAAAACGTTTACTCGCCAATTTTTGTGATTGATGACAATCACCACAAACTTCAATCTGGCGACTTTTAATCTGGATTGGATCTTTTACTGCGTGGATCTGGTGACAATCACTACAGGCTACATCATTAACCTGATGTGTACTACCTGACCAATGTGTTTTATTTATCTTTTCATGACAGCTACTACAGATTTTATTTTTTTCGGCAACCGGAATGCCATTGCCAGGTTCGAAGTCAATCATTTCCTCCCTGAACTCGCCTTTTTTAATACGATTTTTAGTATGTTTTCCTGCTGGACCATGGCAACTTTCACATTGCAATTGCCCCATGGGAGAATGTTTGTCAGCCTTTACCCCATGAGGCGTTTTGAAAATATCTAAAACGGGAAAATCAGAATCTTCATCATGACATTTCAAACAGGTATCAGCCCCTTTTTTGGAGTAGGTTGAATCCTGCTTTAGTTGTAAGATATCAGACTGCAAGGTATCTCCGGTTAACTCTTGAGTTGAGTCAGCTGCGATAGAAACATTCGCAAAATAAACCCCATATAAACCTATTAGTAAAAACATCCACTTTAATCGTTTATTGTGGACTAATTTTGCTACGTTTAACATGTGTTCATCCTCACTATTCAAGACAGAGATACCTATTCGCTAAAGCACTTGCTCAATATCAGTACTTAGTCAATATCATGCACGTCTTTGATATCCTTAATTCCACCAGGTCCATGACAGAACTGACAGGTTTCAATAACCATAAAGTTATCAATGTTTTCCTGGGTCGTATTAAAAGAAGCTCCTCCATTTTGTACCATATGGGCCTCAGATAAACGATCATCATGGCAAGATGAACATATAGCCGCTGTAGCAGATATATTTCCATCATCAATTGGATCATTTAGAAGCGCTCCTGTATCTATAGTGGTTGCCAGGATGTCACTATTTAATGGCAATTCATAAGTACCAGATTTATGACAAGTCTCACAATTATTTAAGATCCCAGGGAAAAGAACGTGACTGAAGTCATGTTCTGTATTACCAAAACCGAAGACGAAGAAATCATTTTCTCGCATATCAGCAGCATGAATGCTGTGAATCATGGTTTTAAAATCAATGGATTCTTCTACTTTACCATCAGACGCCAAAGCAGGATCTGCAGGTCGGCGATTGATATCGGTATTATTGGGGTTATGACACATCACGCAAAGTTGTACTTCACCATTACGATTAGAACCATGTAAGCTCAGCTCATTATGACAATTATCACACTTGGCATTATCAACCACTTCTCGTCTGGGAACTGCTACAGCATCAGTAATTCCAAAATAATCAACAACACTTGTAACAGGAAGTCTATCGCTATAAGTACCATCACCATCAACATCAGCAGCTGGGTGTCCTTCAATACCTACAATACCAGTTCCTGTAGCAGTAAGTGGTATAGCAACTGTTGAAGTAGCAGTATATGTTCCATCGCCATTTGCCGTAGAAGCCGTTAAAGCATTAATAGAAACAGCACTGGCAGCACCACTACCAGAACCTGCGTTATTAATGTCTTTAGTATCCCAGGCCAGATCTATCGCTAATCTGCTAACTCCACCACCAGTAGTAAAGGCTGGATCCACGGTCAAATCATAAGCCGCATCAGCATTATTAGGATTGGTTATTGAGAAAGTAATCGCTGGAAATTCTCCTGGACCAGTATTAACCACATCCAGTATGTTGTAGGCAAAATTCTTAGCTGCTACTTCTGTTGGAATAACATGAGACGAAGCAACACTACCTGCAAAACCATCTTCCTTATGGCAAACTGTACAGTTTGAATTATCGTCCATCACACCACCGGCATGCCCACCAGCAATTCCCTGACTGAAATCAACATTGTCATGACATGAACCACATGCCTCTATAGTTGGATTTGTCATCCAGGCAACGGCATCTGGGGTTTCGGTATCAGTCGCATCATGACACTTGCTGCAATGACGTATGTCTTGAGGTAATTCCACATCAGAATAATCATGCTTGCTATCTCTAAATCCCCAAATAGCATATTCACCACCAGCTTCTACAGATGGTAAACCTTCACCACGATGAATTTTATGTACCATCACTTTAAAATCAACGGTGTTAGTACTATTAGCATCAATTGAACCGGGATTATGGCAAGTTACACAGAGTTTGGTATCAATGCGACCACCACCATGTAATGCCAGTTTTCCATGACAAGAATTACAGGTATCTATCTTAACGATTTCTCGAGTAAACAGTCCTGTTGTAACACCGTCAGAAGGACGCACATCAAAAATGGCGTTAGCCACAGGTTGTCCACCACCACTGAGTTGCATTGCAAAACGATGGGTTAGATCTGCTTCAAAAGGAACAGCCAAAGGAGAAGTAATTTGAGTAATATCATTTAAAAAAGTGTAGGTATATGTACCATCTTCATGATTCACTAATACACCGCTTCTATCAGAAGTCGCCTGAATGGTATCAACTGTACCTGGGCCATTACCATCGGCTGTTTCAGTTTGGTTGATATAACTCTGCCAGGCACTTGAATCCCCATTTTCTCCAGGTATTAATTTTGACAGGGTAAAACGAATAGATGGTAAATCAACATAGGGTAAACCATCTTGATCTACAACTGTGAAGTTAACCACTGGCTGTCCGTCGAATGTTACTGAATCAATAGTTGGAACTAATGCAGTTTGAACTTCCGATACAACTAATGTAGGTGGACCATCCGGTCCTGCGGGTCCTGCGGGTCCTGCGGGCCCTGCGGGTCCAGTTGAACCATCACTTCCACAACCGGTCAACAAAAGTGAGATGAATAAAATAAAGGTTTTAGTTATTTGATTAAAAAGTGTCTTGATATTCATTACCGTTTCCCCTGACATATCCGTGCATTGATGGATACTGCAAACCCTTATTCCATCAAATTTCTAATATAATTAACACCCTAAGCTTAAAATGTCCATAATCTTATCTTAAGCTTTGGTTATAACAGAAAGTAATTCCAAGATATTGACAAGGATCAACTTACGCCTTATCAATCTTTAAACTTAAAATACCTTCTATTACCCAGTTACTAAACTATCATACTAGTTCATAAGTTTAATCTGTCAAATGGCAGGGTCTTTTGTCACAAATTTAAAGTTACAATGGCCCGTTACTGTACTGCCTTATTCATCTTGTTAATTTGTTAGTTATCAACTAAATTAGATACTCAGTGGCTTTTTATCTTGATGGAAAAGGGAGTAATGGCGATGCAAAAACTCAAGCTTTTAATCGTCGATGATCATAAAAGTGCACGTCAGGCTCTGGTTCAAAAACTAAGTGGCGAAGAGGATCTGGAAATCAAAGATGTACCGGCTTCAGCGCCTGAAGCTTTAAGTGAAGCCATGGCAAAATCACCTGAAATTGTTTTACTTGACGTCAAAACTCGTATAGGAGACGGTATTGGTCTCTGTAAAAAACTCGTAAACTACTATCCCCAATCCAAAATACTTGTCTTTACATCTTGTATATCCCAAAATGAACAAAACAGGCTTAATGAAACTGGTGCAGAGGATATTTTATTCAAGGATCTCGATATTCAAGAGTTATTAACAGCGATCAGAGCCCTACATTAAGATGCCCCCTGATTAAAACGATATATCTTTCTCATATAAAAATTCATTTTGAGTAAAAGTGAACTTTTTTACCTGAATTAGTTTTTAAAATGAACCATCTACTATAGACTAGATATCAGATTTTTCTTTAATCCTTTAGAGCAATATGTATAAATCAAAAGCAAAGGAAAACGAAAAAGAGAGTTGGATTTTCCGTGATATGCATTGGCTTTTAGCACTTTGCATCGTCCTCCCAGTCCTATTTCTAATTTTTCTCGAATTGACAAGAGGCCTCTACCTTGAGCAGATCATGTCAAGAACGACTGAGCGTATCACAATATCGTTAGTCATGTTTGTAGGCGTGCTGATCTTCTCAAATATCGTTTTCCTTATCATTCGTCAGTTGCGAGAAGCCTCTGAAAAACAGCGTAGGCAACTCCATGCACTTAACGAAGTCGGTTTTGAGCTGGCTGCAGAACATCAACTGGAAGATATATTGCAAACAGTTGTAAGTCGTGCAACTAATACCTTGGAGGCATGTTACGGTGCTTTGATCATTACCTCTAAAAATGACACGTCTAAAAATGCCGACTCTCAGGAAACAAGCATTCTTAATTTTGTAGAATGTGATGCTCAGGGAAAAATTCATGTAAACGATACACACACAATAGTTAATGGTATTTTAAATTCTATCCTAAATGATGGTAGAACAATCATCGTTGATGATTTACAAAATCATACTCAATTCAATGAAGCGTCCGGACTCCCACAAGAAATGACTTCATTAATGGGCGTTCCTATTGTAAGCAAAACCAGGATCATTGGCGGACTTTATTTATGTAATGGAAAAAATAGAAATAAGTTTACCTATAAAGACCTCTCGGTTCTTTCTCTATTAGCCGCTCATTCTGCCGTTGCAGTTGATAATGCTCACCTCTATGAACGCCTGGGAAAACTCTCGGTTTTAGAAGAAAGGCAGCGCATTGCCATGGATCTTCATGATGGAGCCATTCAATCTCTTTATGCATTAGGGCTTCAACTGGAATCACTCACCGATCAGGCTCAAAACGCAGGTTCAAAACTTGGCCATATCGAAGTAGACGGCGCATCTGATAAAATCGGTCATGCCGTTTCAAATATTAATGGAGTCATAAAAGAACTCCGTGAATATATATTTCAACTTAATCTGGAAGCTACTCAACCTGGCACTATCACTTCAGTTTTACACGAAGAAGCTGTGCGTTTACGGGCACATGGAATCAATAACATTGAAGTAGATATTTGCCAACAATTAACCAAGCAACAGGATCAAAAATTATATAATATCGAAAGAATTATTCATGAATCAGTATCAAATGTCATTAGACACAGTAAGGCATCTAGCGTTCACCTTAGTGTAAACTGTGAATCTGAAGATTTTTGTTTTATCATTGAAGATAATGGAGTTGGTGGAAATATCGAAGACATCGATAAAAAAGAAGGTCAAGGTCTGAAGAACATTCGAAAACGATTAGCCAGGCTTGATGGAAAACTTAAACTCAACTCGGTTATTGGTTCTGGCTTTTGTGCCAAATTAATTATTCCCATTAACAAAGTAGTAAATAGTGAGAACCTATAGTATGCAAAATAACATAAAAGTGATGTTAGTGGATGATCACGAAATTGTACGAGAAGGACTGGCAGCTGTAATTTCATCGGCAGCTGGCATAGAAATTGTAGGTCAGGCAGGTTCACAACAGCAAGCCGTGGAAGTTAGTCAGAAATGTCGTCCCGATATCATTTTAATGGATGTTAGATTGCCGGATGGAACGGGAATAGAAGCGTGTCGTGAAATTCTTGAAAAAACACCAGACATTAAAGTATTGATGTTAACCTCTTATCAAGATGATGAAGCCGTTTTTTCATCAATCATTGCAGGAGCTTCAGGTTACCTTCTTAAAGAGGTAAGTTCTAAAATAATAGTTGAAGGAATAAAAATTGTTGCTGCTGGTGGTTCCCTTCTCGATCCTAAAGTCACAGGCAAAGTATTAAAAAAATTACGGCATCATCCCAGTGCAGAAGAAAACAAACTGGCAAGTTTAAATAATAAGGAACGTCTCATACTAGATTTGATCGCTCAGGGGAAAACCAACAAAGAAATTGCTGATGAAATTTTCTTAAGTGACAAAACGGTAAAAAATTATGTCAGTATCATTTTGTCTAAACTTCAATTAGGAAGGCGTTCAGCTGCGGCGGCATTCGTCACCGAATTGAAGAACTAAGTTGAAAGGCTAAGTTGAAGAGCTAAGTTGAAGGGCCAAGCTGAGAGGCTGAAACAAAAAGCTGATAATTTATGGTTAAAAACAAAGCTTTAAGCATACAAAATTTCTAAATTTAATTGATGAATATCAATAAACTACTCAACCAATTACCATATCATTCGATAATAGTGGTATGCTTTGTGGCTATTGTATAGTCACAACACACAATAAGAATCACTCCAAGCGTGACGACCTAACTATCATTATAAGGTCTATCGCCGTGGCATTTGCCACCGGGTTTGACAAGAAACTGTCAGGCTTCCCGACGTCAACAACGTTGAAATCATTCAACTTTTTTGACCGAATTGGAAAGGAGAAAATATGTTCATCGATCAATATGATCGCAAGTTTAGCTACTTGCGACTTTCCGTAACGGATATTTGCAACTTTAGTTGCAGCTATTGCCTGCCTGATGGTTACAAATGCAAAAAACGCCAGGAGCCAGCGTTATCTGTCGAAGAAATTCGTCTGATTATTCAGGGTTTTGCTGCAAATGGCATAAAAAAAGTTCGGTTAACAGGTGGAGAGCCTTCAGTTCGTAAAGATTTAACGGACATTATTGAAATTGCTGCAAATACACCTGAAATAGAAACTGTCGCTCTAACAACCAATGGCTATAACTTGCCCAAATATATCAAAAGCTGGCACCAGGCAGGGCTTAAAGCATTAAACATTAGTGTTGACAGCCTCGATCCCAGGCTTTTTCATAGTATTACCGGACATAATCGCCTTTCAGAGGTATTAAAAGGTATGGAAATGGCCTTAGAACTGGGGCTAAAGGTCAAACTCAATGCCGTGTTATTAAAAGGACTCAACCATACTCAACTACCACAATTTTTAGATCTGGTTAAAAGTAGACCAATAGCTTTACGCTTTATTGAGCTAATGCAAACCGGTGACAATCAAGTTTATTTTGACAAACATCATCTATCTGGACAAAGTGTTGAACAGTTATTAATAAGACAAAAATGGCAACAACAAGAACGCTCTCTCACGGCAGGACCAGCGGTCGAATATTCACACCCTGACTATAAAGGTCGAATTGGCCTTATTATGCCCTATAGCAAAGACTTCTGTACGACTTGCAATCGCTTAAGGGTAAGCTCTCAAGGAAATTTACACCTATGTTTATTTGCATCCGAGGGTAATCAGTTACGTCACCTGCTACAACATGTCGAGCAACAACCGCAACTTGCACAACACATCCAGAAGTTACTTTATGGAAAAAAAGAAACTCATCACTTATCAGAAGGATATAGCGGTTCAACGCGAAATTTATCAATGCTAGGTGGATAGAATGGTCACGTTAGGTGTGGTACTTGCTGGTGGAAAATCTCAAAGAATGGGACAAAATAAAGCCGAACTCATCTGGAAAGATGGCAAAACCCTCACTCAGCACGCACAACATACATTACAGCAAAGTGGCTTAAAACAAGTGGTTATTAGTGGCGCCGTTCCGGGTGGAACCCCAGATCGCATATCAGGTTTGGGTCCCTTAAGCGCTCTTGAAACCATCATACATAAACATCAGCCAGAAAGAATATTATTAATTCCAGTCGATATGCCCCTTATCACACGAGGTTTGATTAAAAGATTGTTAGCAAGAGCACCTAAAACAAAGGCCAGATTATTTGCAAACCATACCCTGCCTCTGTTGTTACCTATAACCCCGGAAATAAAAAGACAAATTAGAAAATTAATGGAACAAAGCGATGCTAAAAAACGTTCTATCAGAGCCTTATTAAGCGCGATTGAAACCAGTGAATTACATGCCAGTGAGCTTGACCAACAGTTACTCATCAACGCCAACACACCTGAGCAGTGGGCTGAACTCACACAAATAAACAAAGGATCTTAATCAATGTCACACCAGGCCAAATCAGAATTTATACCTCTGAATATTGCCGTTTTAACGGTTTCAGATACACGTACCCCTGACAATGATTCTTCCGGGGATTATCTTAGCAATAGTGCCCTGGAAGCAAACCACCATGTCACTGAACGAAAAATCGTTAAAGATGATATCTACCAGTTACGCTCCATTGTTTCACAATGGATAGCTAGCGAAACCATTCAGGTTATATTAGTCACAGGTGGCACAGGCTTTACCGATAGAGATAACACACCACAGGCATTAACATTACTGTTTGATCGCGTTTCTGAAGGTTTTGGTGAACTTTTTCGAGCCCTGTCTTATGAAGAAATTGGCACATCTACTATTCAATCAAGAGCCTTTGCCGGTATTGCCAATAATACAGTAATTTTTGGCCTTCCCGGTTCTCCCAATGCTTGTCGTTTAGGTTGGGAAAAAATCATCAAACTGCAAATTGATGCCAGTCACGGCCCCTGTAACTTCGTACCCCATCTAAAATCAACTAATGCAGAGCTTTGTCAATCAAGAGACAGTGTATAGAGCATATTTATAACAAGTAAATTAAGGACTAAAAGATGACAACATTAGACTCAACAAGCCTTACCCATGTTGATGAAAATGGACAGGCCAATATGGTAGATGTAAGTGATAAAGACATCACCACAAGAGAAGCCAGAGCAGAAGTATTTATCCAACTTCTTCCTGAAACCATTAACCATATAAAAGAAAACCGCTCGAAAAAAGGAGATGTAATAGCAGTAGCACGAATAGCAGGTATTCAGGCAGCAAAAAAATGTGCTGATTTAATTCCACTTTGCCACCCTCTTATGCTCAGTAAAATTGCTGTCAACTTTGAGTGGACAGAAGGAGCTGCAGATGGACAACTTCGCATTGAATCATTCTGCAAACTCTCGGGGAAAACAGGTGTAGAAATGGAAGCTTTAACCGCCGCCAGCGTAGCTGCACTAACACTATTTGATATGTGCAAAGCCGTAGATAAACTTATGGTAATTAATGGATTAAAAGTTATCTCAAAATCCGGTGGCCGTTCCGGTGATTGGGTAAGAAATCGCGTTGAAAGTAGCTCTTAAGGAATAAAACTGAGAAATTAGCCATGACTATTAAAATTTTATTTTTTGCACAAACCAGAGAATTATTAAATTGTGGTCAATTAGAATGGCCTCTCACCGATGCAGTGAGCTTATCAGAATTAAAAAAACTTTTAATGGCGCAGGGAGAGCAATGGAAATCTGTTTTAAAAACAGATTTACTCTGTGCAATTAACCAAACACTTGTTAATCAAACCTCGAACACGACAGAACAACAAATAAATCCTGGTGATGAAGTGGCATTTTTCCCTCCTGTTACTGGTGGTTAAAATGAACTCTAAGATGCAACATGATATTACCATTTCTGTACAAGAAAATGATTTTTCTGTCGCAGAACTCTATCAATCATTAACAGAAAATGATCGCTTAAACGGTGCTGTAGCCAATTTTGTAGGACGGGTTAGAGCATCGAACAACTCGTCAGATCTTGATACGATTTCCTCTCTGAGCCTGGAGCATTATCCTGGTATGACAGAAAAATCCTTATTTAAAATAGCTGAAGATGCTAAAACAAGATGGCCACTGGGAAAAATCATTATTGTCCATCGAGTAGGAAAAATGTTTGCAGGTGATCAAATCGTATTTGTCGGCGTTACCAGCCCACATAGAAAAGTCGCTTTTAAAGCCTGTGAATATATCATGGACATATTAAAAACTCAGGCCCCCTTCTGGAAAAAAGAAACATCTTCAAATGGCGAACAATGGGTTGATGCTAAACAAACCGATAATGATGCCGCACTTAAATGGCTCTAAGCCATTTATTTACCTGAAACATTTTTTATATTTTCATAAACTATGAATAAGAATAACAAAAAAAAAACCAACAAACTCTCATTCTCCTGGGTAGAATTTTCAGGTTCCCTGGGTGACTTAGGTTTATTCATTCCGTTAGTAGTGGCTATGACAACTCTGGGCAAATTGGATCTGGCAATTATTTTAATCGCTGCCGGACTTATGAACATCGCAACCGGTTTTCTTTTTCGCCAACCTATCCCCGTTCAACCCATGAAAGCCATTGCAGCCGTTGCCATCACCGAAGGATTAACCAGTGGAGAACTAATGGCTTCTGGTTTACTTATTGGTACTTTATTATTGTTACTTTCTTTTTCTGGAACCATCGACTTCCTAAATAGAATAATCCCAAAAGCTTTAGTAAGAGGTATTCAACTGGGAGTAGGATTAAAACTGGCAGAAAAAGGCATTAGCTGGATAATGGAATTACCCGCATGGGGTTGGAATAGCATCGCCGTAGCCATTTTCACCAGTATCATCCTATTAATCTTTCTTGCAAAAAACAAAGCAGGATTATTTTTTATTTTTTTAGCCGGATTTATTATTATTTATATTGAAAACTCCATGGCATACCAAGGAATTACCTTCAGTTTACCCGCACTTCAACTGGGGTGGCCAGCAGCCTCTGATTGGCAACCAGGATTATTAAAGGGTGCCCTGCCACAACTCCCCCTCACTCTATTGAACTCAGTCATAGCGGTTTGTGCTTTAAGCTCCGACTACTTTCCCAAAGCAGGAATAAAACCCAAAAGAATGGCCGCCAGCGTCGGTATCATGAATCTTCTATGCGTACCCTTTGGTGCAATTCCAATGTGCCATGGTTCAGGTGGTCTAGCGGCCCAATATACCTTTGGTGCCAGAACAGGTGGCAGCGTGATAATGCTTGGCGCAGCTAAAGTTATCATCGGATTAGCCTTTGGCGCTGCACTCCTAAGTCTACTAAATGCCTACCCTTTCGCTATACTTGGTCCTATGCTTGTCTTTGCAGGTATTGAGCTGGCAAAAACCTGTTTTGAAATCGAAAATAAAATCGATTTCAGCATCGCATTGCTCACATCCGCAACCATACTAACAGTGAATACATTTATAGGATTTCTGGTTGGTGCAGGACTTTATGTGTTTCTCTGGGTGTGGGAAAAGCTAATCACTAATCAAGATTAGCTCCACACTAATTCAAAAATCGTTCTATTAATTCAAAAATCATTCCATTAATTCAAAAATTGTTCCATTAATTCAAAAATTGTTCCACAGGTTTAAACCTATGAAATTTATCAATTGATATGATTAATTCATTTGATCTGGTGCAGCGCACAAACCTTATTCCCACAAGGATCGCGTAAATACGCAAGATAAAGCTTACCGAGTCCACCTTCCCGCACACCTGGAGGCTCTTCACAGGTTGAACCACCATTAGCAAGACCCGCAGCGAACCAGGCATCAGCGGTTTCTGGATCTTTTGCTGCAAAACCAATGGTACTGCCATTGGCATGACAAGCTGGCTCACCATTAATGGGTTTAGTAATAGCTAAAATGCCACTTTTGTTAAAATAAAAGCAACGTCCTTTTTCATCGATGACACCCGCTTCATAACCTAAAGCACCCAAAATAGCATCATAAAAAATCTTCGACTCTTGAACATCATTTGCACCAACCATAATATGACTGAACATATACACTTTCCTCATTTATAAAATTAAAAGGCGCTCTAACTAGCGCAAAGACTATTAACCCTGGTCTAGTGGCAACTACCACTACTTCAGCACATGGCGCAAAAGTATAGCGGCGAAAGGAGTTAAGAACAACAGGAGCTGGCTGAATCTATTCTGGAACAGGGATTATATTTACTCTTTTAAATTAGAAGCCCGATATACCTCCTACAAATACTCAATAGATAGCAAGCATTCGATTACCAGCATTGTTTTACGTTTACATTTACTAAAGAGACTGTTATTTTTGATGGGCATATACCAACAGAGTAGACGTTTTTCAATAGAGAAGAAGTCAGAACAAAACATTGTTCAAAAATCACTCAAACATTAGTTTAAATCTGAACTATTACCGTACTGGAAAATGATGATAACAAGACAACGGATATGTCATTAAGGAGAATTTTTTTGGGAATCAATATACCGATAACTTTATCAAGTTATAAATTACTAATTTAAAACAGGGAAAGTTATTCATTGAAAATCATCCACACATCCGACTGGCACTTAGGCCAGCATTTTATGGGCAAGAGCCGACAGTCAGAACATAAACAGTTTCTGTCATGGTTAATTGAAACTGCTATTGCTCAAAAGGTCGATGCAATTATCGTTGCTGGCGATATTTTTGATACCGGCTCACCGCCTAGTTATGCTCGTGAACTCTATAACCAATTCATCGTTAACCTGCAAACAACGGGCATTCATTTAATAATTTTGGGTGGCAATCACGATTCAGTCGCGACTTTGGCTGAGTCTAAAGAACTGCTTGCCTGTCTTAATACCCATGTTATTCCCGGTGCGTTATCAGATCTCAGCGAACAGGTTATCACTCTACATGATGGTTCTAATAACCCTCTGGCGATTATTTGTGCCATTCCTTACCTCAGACCAAGAGACATCATGCAGAGCGTGGCTGGTCAAAGCGGCTCTGAAAAACAGCAGGATCTACAACAGGCCATCAGCGAACACTACCAGAGTATTTACGCTTTAGCTGACAAAAAAAGAAATACCATACATAAGAAAACCGGTCATACAATGCCCATTATTGCCACAGGACATCTAACCACTGTCAATGCAAAGAGTTCTGAATCTGTGCGAGACATTTATATCGGTTCCCTGGATGCTTTTCCATCATCAGCATTTCCACCCGCTGATTACATTGCACTAGGACACATTCATCGCGCACAACAAGTCGGCGGCAAAGAACACATCCGTTACTGCGGTTCACCAATCCCACTCAGTTTTGATGAGCTTAACAATAACAAAACGATAGCCATTGCAGAATTTAACAATGGCAGTTTAGACAATACTAAAGCACATAATATTCCTCGTTTCCAACCCATGCATTTGATTAAAGGTGATCTAGAGACTATTGAAGCCGAAATAAAAAAACTGGCTCCACAGTATGAGTTATCTCAACCTGCATGGCTTGATATAGAAGTTAGTACTCAAGATTATCTTAATGATTTACAGCAACGAATTGAAACTATGGTAGAAGGTTTACCTCTTGAAGTTTTGCTATTACGTAGAGAGCGTAAACAACGTTTGCACAGTATCGATTCTGAAACAAAAGAAACCCTACAAGAGCTAACACCTAAAGATGTTTTCGAAAGACGCCTGGCATTAGAAAACTGGGACGGTGACCAACTTCAAGTAAAAAAACAGCGAATTTCAAAGGCTTTTAATCAAATTGTGAACAGCTTAGAGAATGAGGTCGATGAATGAAAATTCTCAGCCTGCGTTTTAAAAATATCAACTCTCTAAAAGGTGAATGGAAAATTGACTTTTCCCAAGAACCATTTGCCAGCAGTGGTTTGTTTGCTATCACAGGGGCAACTGGTGCAGGCAAAACAACGCTTTTAGATGCAATATGCCTGGCTTTGTATCATCGTACACCACGTTTGGATGAACCTTCTCCAGCAGACAAAGTCATGACACGCCATACCGGTGAGTGTTTAGCTGAAGTTGAATTTGATGTTAAAAACAAACGATATCGGGCTTTTTGGGAAGTGCGAAGAGCTAGAGGAAAAGCAGATGGAAAATTACAGCCAGCCAAAGTAGAGCTTGCTGAACTTAATAGTATTGTTGATGACAACAGTGCAGATGACAAACCCATTGGTGATCAGATTATTGCGGATAAAGTTAAAGATAAAGACAATGCCATTGCCAATATCACAGGGTTAGACTTTGGACGCTTTACAAAGTCAATGTTATTGGCTCAAGGTGGTTTTGCCGCATTTCTTAATGCCAATGCGGCTGAACGAGCCGATTTGTTAGAAGAGTTAACCGGTACAGAGATATACGGAAAAATATCAGAAAAGGTATTTAACCGCTTTAGGGAAGAAGAGCAGCAATTAACCATTCTTCGTGACAAAAATAAAAATGTCGATGTGCTTGATGCTGAATCTATGGCAGAGTTAACAGACAAACAACAACAATTAGAAGAAACCGTTAAACAGTCACAGGAACAACGAAACAAGCATCAAAAAAGCCTGGAAACTGTTGAACAATTACAAAACGCAGAAAAACAACAACAAGAAAACCGAGTTAATACAGATAAAGCCAAACAAGCGATAGAAGAACAGAAAGAAGAGTTAAGTCGGTTAGAGCATAGCGTACCAGCCAATAAACTACGCCCTTTATTTAACAGCGTTAATCAACAAGAAGTTGAATTGGCTGAGATCATAACAACAGCCGAAAAGCTCAATAAACATCAACAACAGACCGAAAAAGAACAGTTGGCCTTAACCCCCAAACAAGCTGCTCAAAAGAATATTGTAGAAAAACTGGTTACTGAAAATAAAGCAACTAACCAATTGATTACAGAAAAAATCATTCCACTTGATGAACATATCAAACAACTCACCATTCAGCAGGTCAATTTAACCCAAGAAAAACAAACTGTGGATGAACAACTGAAAGGAGCTCAGCAACAAACTGAAAAACTTGCGACCAGTATCACGAAAATGCAAGAAGAAAAAACAAAGATTGAGCGTTATCTCAACGAGAATGCCAGTCACCAACACTTACAATCCATACTGCAACTCTGGCAGGCTAAGTTCATTGATAGAGAAAAACTGCATTTAAAAGCAGCGAATTTAGATACATCGGTAACAAAGGCCAAAAATGAAACAGCTCAACTTGAAACAACGCTAACCCGGCAACAACAGCTCCTGCAAAGTGAAGAGCCCGCATTGGCAGAGTGTAAAAAACTGGAATCAAATTGCCAACAGGCGTTAAGTTCCGAGTTAAATAGTGAAACCCTCGACGCTATTAAAGTAAGTTACCAGCAATATCTTGATCAGCAGGAAACTTTATCACGTTGTAGCCATCTTTTTGAAAGCTATCAACAGCAAAATAAAAAACGTGAAGAGCAAGAGCAACAATTGCAGCAAAAACAACAGGCGCAAGACAAAGCTACAACAATCGTTGAGCAATTAAGAAAAGATTATCAGCAGCAACAAAAATTAATTAATGAAATTGAAAACAACGTGAAGCTAGAACGGAATATTGCCAGTTTACAAAGCTACAGAGATAAACTTCAAGCAGATGAAGCTTGCCCTTTATGTGGCTCCACAGAGCACCCAGCAATAGAAAGCTACCAGGCAACTAATAGTTCAGCAAGCGAAGCGCGTTTAGCCCAGGAAAAACAAACCTTAGAAAAAATGGTAGAACAGGGTACAGCAGCCAAAGCTGAATTAATCACTTATCAAACCCAATGTGCAAGTATTGAAGAAGCCATAGCAGCAAACAAACTGCTTATCACCGAGCAGACTGAATTATGGCAGGATCCAGCACAAGCATTGGGTTGGGATGTGAAGCTGTCAGATGCAGAAGCAGAAATCGATATTCCTGCGTTGATTCAACAGGCGAAAAGTGATAAACAACAAGCAGAATCACGTAAACAAAGCATTGAACTGCTAGAACAAAAATGGCAAACAGCCAAGAAAGCCTTGACCGACCAGGAATTCAAACTCCAAAATTTAATTAACGATGAAAAACTGCTGACCGAGAAAAAAGCGCACAGTGAAGAACAAATAACTGCGTTGCTAAAACAGTGTACAAACGCGAATACCGAACTTGTAGAGCTAGAGAGTGAGTTAAGCCAGCAATTACAGAATGACTATCAAATGCAACTGCCAAAGTTGGCAGAGCAACATCAATGGTTGCAACAGCGCCAAGAACAAAGCACAACTTATCAAGACCATAAAAGTCGTTTTGATCAAACCCAGAAAGAATTAACCCAACAAGAAAGCCAGCAAAAAGCTCTTCAACAAACACTAGCGGATAAAAAACAACTCACTGAGAAAACGCAAGCTCAGCTAAATAAGCTAGAAGAAAATCTGAATAAGTTAAAAAATGATCGTCATGCTTTATTTGCGGATAAAGATACCGTGCAAGAGCGGCAGCGTTTAGAAACAGCATTAAATAATGGAGAGACCTCATTAAAAATGCTGGATGATGAATTGGCCACTGTGAACAAAGCATTGCATACCGTACAAGTACAGCTTGATGAAAATAAACAAGTACAGAAAGCGCAGCAGGAAAAATGTAAAAAAGCACAGCAGCTATGGCGACAAGCTTTAGAAAATAGTCCCTTTGAAAATGAAGAGGCTTTTAATGATGCCCTGTTAGATGATGAAGAACAGAAGCGACTATCTGAACTTAAACAAAGGCTTGATGCAGAGCTTGTAAAATGTAGTGCATTACAGCAGCAAGCCGAGGAAGCATGGCAAATTGCTAAAGAAAAAGTCGAACAATTATTAGAACAGTCACCAGTGCAACAATCAACAGATGATTTACAAGAAGATGAAATAAACGTTGAACAACTAGCAACACGTATTGAAGAGGCAAATGCCTTAATCACCGCCTCTAATAAACAACTGGGTGAAATTGAACAGCAACTCAAAACAGATCTAGAAAAACGTGAACAGCAAAAATTCTTAATTGCCGAAATAGAAAAACAAGAACAACAATATGATGACTGGGACTATCTGAAGAGTTTGATCGGCTCATCCGATGGTAAAAAATTCAGGGTGTTTGCCCAAGGTTTAACTCTGGATTACCTTATACACCTGGCCAACGGCCAGTTAGAGCAACTGCACACACGTTATCAGTTACAACGTAATAGCTTTCACAGTAATCGGGGTGAAGCCTTAGATTTAGAAGTAGTTGATACATATCAAGCCGATGCAGTGCGGGATACTAAAACTTTATCTGGTGGAGAGAGCTTTTTAGTTAGTCTGGCATTGGCGTTGGCGTTATCGGATTTAGTTAGTCATAAAACGCGTATTGATAGTTTGTTTTTAGATGAAGGTTTTGGAACTTTGGATAGAGAGACTTTGGATATTGCATTGGATGCGCTGGATAATCTTAATGCTAGTGGCAAGATGATTGGAGTGATTAGTCATGTGGAGGCGTTGAAGGAAAGGATACCGGTGCAGATTGAGATTAAGAAGATGAGTGGGCTTGGGGTTAGTCGGTTGGATAATAAGTATGGTGTTAATTAAAAATCACTGATTGAATGGATTAAATATGATTAAAAACATTAAGAAGCTTAAAGGGTTAGGGATTTTTAAAGATTGCAATAATTCTCTTGTTTCAGATTTCAAACGATTGAATTTGATTTATGGATGGAATGGTAGTGGCAAATCTACGCTTACAATATTGTTTGAAGCAATTGAAAAACAAATGATGCCTGCGAAATTTCCATATTTTGAATTTATTGCGACTCATGAAAACAGTAATAATATAACGCATAATAATTTAGCTGAAAAAGATATAAACATCCATGTCTTTAATCAAAATTTTATAAAGGAAAATATTGATTGGGATAATTCTGTAAGTAGTATTCTATTAGTTGCAAAGGAAAAAATTGAAGAACGAAAAAAATTGGATAATCTAAAGGTAGAACAAATAAATGATGAGAATGAAATTTCAACACAAGAAAATGGAATTTCATCACTTGAGAGTGACATATCGAAATTTATGACTAAAAGCGCCAAAACGATGAAGGTTGGACTTCAAGCAATAGATACAAGTGACAATTACTACCTAAATTACAATAAGCGGCGATTAGAAACCTTTATTGATAAAAATGAGACTAAAGTTAAAAATGTATCATCATTGTTGAGCAATTCAAAAATTATCGAACTCACAAACTCATCGAAACCTGAACAAAAGACAATAATTGTATCTTCTCAAAAAACTTTATCAGAAAACGTTTTCACTAAAGCAGAACAGCGGCTAAACGAACTGTTCAAAACTAGTGCTGCAAGTAAGACTATTAAACGATTAACTGAGAACTCGAATATTCAAAGTTGGGTTTTATCGGGACTTGACATTCACAAGTTGTACGATACCCATACATGTGAGTTTTGTGGTAATGATATTTCTGAACAGAGGTTTACAGAAATTGAGGGGCACTTCAATGACGAGTATATGAAATTTAAGGAAAATTTACTTATTGCTGAGCAATGGCTGGAAAAACAGTATGTACAGATAGAACAATTACCATCGGAAAGTGAGTTATATGACGAGCTTAAAGATCGTTTTAGAACTGCTTCTTTATCATTAGGCAACGCAGCTATCCGAGTGAACAATGAGATTAAGATTTGGCAACAAAATTTAAAAAAGAAGATTGACAATGCTTTTGATACGTCTTTAAATATTGAGAGTATCAGCAAATCTTCAATCATGCTATTCAATGAAACCGTAGAAAATATTAATCAAATTATAACAAAACATAATAACAAAACTGAAAATTTTGAAGTCGAAACGAATAAGTCAAAAATGCAGCTTGAACTTCACTATGCTGCGACAGAAGTTAAAGATTTCGGTTATTTTGATAAGATTAATTCAGTAGCTAAGAAGAAAATAATCAACCAAGCTTTAAAAAATGTAGTTGCTGAACGAAAAATCATAATTCAAAAACTTGAGGCTGCACTATCAAATGAAGGTCTTGGAGCCGATAAGTTTAACGAGTCTCTACATAAATTTATTGGTCGTAGCGAGTTGTCGTTACATTTCAATGAAGATATTAAAGGTTATGAAATTATACGTAATAATACGGGTGTACATGATGGTGACTTGAGTGAGGGAGAGAAAACGGCTATAGCCTTTGTGTATTTTATAACCAAACTAAAAGAAAATGATAACAAAATCACAGAATCAATAATAGTTGTAGATGATCCTGTTTCTAGCTTCGATTCAAATCACTTATTTCATTCATATTCGTTTCTACGAAATCACTGTCAAGAAGCAAAACAGCTTTTTGTTCTCACTCACAATTTTACTTATTTTAAACTGGTGAGAGATTGGTTTCATGGAAATAACCAAAACAGATTGAAGAAGGGGAAACCTAAAGTTGCTTCCTTTTACACTATTGAAACGACTGTTTCAAATCCAAGGTGTTCAAAATTGGTAGATGCTGACTCTTCGCTTATTGATTACAACTCTGAGTATCACTATATTTTTGAAAAACTGTATAAATATAAAGACAATAATGAGCTTGATCGAGACGAGGCGTTTCTTACTGCGAACTTGTCAAGAAAACTGTTAGAGTCATTTTTTAGCTTTAAATACCCAAGAAGTCGTTCCGATATAAGTCAATTGCTGGATCAAGGATTGAGTGAGTGCAAAATTACAGACTCGGAAATAAAGGAAAAGATTTATCGTTTTATCAATAAATATTCGCATAGCGCAGTAATAGAAATTAATGAGGACTCCTCTGAGAACCTCATGGGTGAGAGTTATAGTGTAATTAAAGATATATTCAAATGGATTAAAGAAGTCGACTCGACTCACTATAATGAAATGGTTAGTGTAATTACAGTATAAAATGTCAAGCTCAATCACTGTTGTTGAAAGAACTGGGGTGATTAAACAGACTGTCTACTAAAAAGAAAACCAACTAAAGTCAAACCAGTAAATATTTACGGAATTTTGTATTTATGACTAATAATTCAAGCTTCAAAGGCTAGATTTTTTGGCAACTCTATTTATTTTTTGATTTGACCGATTTTGAAATGTGCGAAAACCTTCATTGGGATAGAATATTCTAGGATTAATTTTTTGAACTTAATTAGCTAGAGCAGCGATAAAGTACTCTAGCTGCTGAAATGCCGTGCAAACACCTAACTTTCATTTGTTTGGCTTTTGTTCTTATCTTTTCAACGGTTCCTATAGCACGATAGTAATTCTGACCCATATTTTCTATTTGTTTTAGAAAATTATCTTGCTGTAGGTTCAAACGATCCAGAATTGGAATGATTTGCAGAGGAATGGAGGCTTTTTCTGGATAAATAATGGATTGACCAACCCATTCAACCAATTGGATGTATTCATTGAGTTTCATAGAAAGCTGCCTGGATGGCAATTCTCCAGATACCGGTTTGATATTCTTTTGTAACAATTTAATTTGTTCGGATTTTGTATCTTCTAAACTCAAAGTTTCCTCAAGTCTCATTTTAATGGATGTGTTTTGCGAATTTTCCAGTTTATCGGTTATTTTTGCTCTAACCGGATTCAAGTCAACATAAGCCATACAAGCAAATATAGCTCCTTCATCAAGCAAAGCTTGTGATTTATAGCGATCTTTATTCACATG
>JBFFIY010000020.1:0-48100 GCA_041556195.1 Enterobacterales bacterium | reverse complement strand
GGGGTCTGGACTTTGCGACGAACATCATTACGTCATTCTCGGAATGATGGCACGCAAGTTCGAGCCGATGGGTTTTGCTACCTTCTTCTCGATGATAACCGGGATGTCGCTGCCAAGACACCACGTAAAGGCAATCGAGGAAATCTTCACCACGTTTGATAACGATGAATGGGTGGGGATTGTGATTGAGATGTTCAGAGGTTCTGCCAAGACTACGGTAGAGAACAACGCCTTTGGTGCGTGGCTGGTGGGCATGTACCCTGATAAGACAGGCTTGATTGTGCAGGCGAATGATGAGATTGCAGGAAACAACTCGTCAGCGGTTGCGCAGATAGTCGGTTACACTTTCAGATAAACTTTAGTCTGACCATGGCCTGTTGTGATTTGCAGTTAGACCTTAGTCGGTTACACTTAGAACTTATATTTTGACATTGATTGTTAAGTTGTGATTTGCAGTTAGACCTTAGTCGGTTACACTCAGAGGTTAGTAAGGATCTACCAGATACTGTTGTGATTTGCAGTTAGACCTTAGTCGGTTACACTGGTATGGGTAGCCTATCAAGTGGATTCATAGTTGTGATTTGCAGTTAGACCTTAGTCGGTTACACTACCACTAGTGTTATAAGAAGAGGTATAACTGTTGTGATTTGCAGTTAGACCTTAGTCGGTTACACTATACTGCATATAACTGATTGATTTATGGGCAAAAACACCGTTTCTAACTTTAGAAAAACTGGAGTTGGAGCGGTGCTGTTTCTGTGGGTTTACGTTTTTTTCCATAATAAACTTCTATTTTTCCAAACTGTTTATCGGTAATTCTGACAATCCGCACTTCACCATCAGCGGGTAACTGCTCTTTAACTCTCCTGGCATGGACAAGAGCATTTTCATCACTGCTACTATGCCTGATATAAACAGAATATTGCATCATGACGAAACCATCTTGTAATAAAAACTTCCTGAATTGAGTATACTCTTTTCTGGCAGTTTTAGTCTCTGTTGGTAAGTCAAATAATACTATTAGCCACATTGTTTGCATTCCACCAAAGGACATATTTTTAGCAAAGTGCCATTTTGGGATAATGAAGCGTTTTTATTTCTTTATTATAACAACGTTTTAAATCAGCCATTAAATAGTGCGTAGCCACCATTAAAGGCATTTTTTTTCCCTCATAAATCACCGCTTCATTCATCAAACCCAGTAAAACCTGTTTACTGGATTGATTGACGACTACCTCTTCCTGAACAGCCATTTGATAAACCAGAAAATCTATCCATGGTCGAAAGGGTTCCATCAAATCATCAGCTAAACAGAGTGAGTTATATTGATTGTGATGAAATAACCCCAGGGAAGGATGCAATCCTGCACCACAAATACTTCTAGCTATCATCGCTCTGATAATGGAGTAGCCATAGTTTAACAAACTGTTAATGCCTTCCAATTCAACATTTCTTCTAAACTCTGTTCCAAACAGAGTTTTCCAATAGGTTTGTGCGGCTATCGCTTCACAATTTCCACTATCACCTGTTTTAACCTTTTGTGACAATGATTTTAACCTGACATGCTTTTTATCTAACAACTGTAATGTTCTAGCCTGCTGTTTAATTTTTTGTTGAATGATTTGCTGCCATAACCGCTTACGAGTTGGCTCGGTAATATTGAATTGTTGCCTGAGTATTTTGGTATGTAGTTTATTACTTTCGGCAATGGGTAATATTACCGAATAAGGTAGATGCTTTTCATCACAAAAAACCACTACAACATTATTTTTCTGGCAAGCAATGACCACTCTTTGGGTCAGTACAATGGCAGGATGTTCAAGAATTAAAACACCCAGATCCTCAATAGGAATTTGTCCTACGGTTTCTCTCTCTTTATCAATCAACAATTGTTGATTTTTCAAATGAAGATAGGCTGCCTCACTAATGTCAATTGTTCGTTTAATCATCGATAAAACTCCCTATGGCATTGATCTTGTACACTTTGAGATCATGCTTTTCAAGATTCTCCTTATTGATGGAAAAATATAGTTCGTCTTCTTTATTATCAAGGGTTGATGCATTATGTTTTCTGGCCATGAGCCGATTTGTTCCAGAATCCAGTTTTTGAATACGATAGAAAGCCCTTTCGCCATCACCTCTGTTAACACTAACCAGATCGTTAATATACAAGGCCATCATAAATTCCCAGCCATTAGTATGCTCTGTTCTTACAATAGATTGTTTTCTCCCTTCTGGATTTAAAACACTACTGATCCCTTTAGCTCTATGGCTAGCCTGCATCATGGTAACAAATTCACCTTTAATTTTACCCGTATCAGAGTTCTTTATAATTTCAACATGGTGCATATTCCCGTAAGACATCCATTTAAAAATATTTCCTAATTGATCTTTTACACCAAATTTATTTTGTTTTAATTTCTTTAAATTAGTTTTTGATTGTAGAACGCGAACTCGACTTATGGGTGTTTTTCCGTCTTTATGGTAAAGGATAACATTGTCGGCAAAAGCTTTTTTCGGGTTGTTTTCATGCAGTGCCAAGTGCGCCAGAACTATTTCCTTAACAGTTTCATCAACAATACTTTTGGCATTTTTTTCAGTAAAATCGGGCGTGAGGTTCTTTCTATAAACCAGACCACCATGGCATTCAATAAAACCTGCGCCTGTTTCTTCATGTAATGCCCCTGACAATTTTCTCCGTGAGTCATGGGAAACAATAACATGTTTAAGGTATTCTTCCAGTTCTACTCTAAAACCTTCATAGGGTTGAGATATTTTCAATGCTTTTTCATTATTATTTGTCCAGGTAATTATTTTTTTATATAAACTTCGGTCAACACAAGCAACTACAGCCGCATCAATGGCATGATGACGATGATCTGTTCGTTCTTTTTTATTTGTTTCACCAATTAAGTTATTTAGCCCCCATTGATGCCTGAGCCAGGCAGTTGTGGAACCTTTACTTGTGGAAACATCACAGCCTAATTGTTTTACATAGTCTTGTGACAACGTTGCAATATAACGAGTATCATTAAGTTGAGAGGAGATAAAATCCCGTTTTTGAAGTTCTTCCTCTGTTTGGTAAAAACGTTTTATTTTTGAATCCAATCCTTTCCACTTACTGATAGACTGCGTGATTTGATTCCATTTTTTCTCATCACCTCCCCAGGCACCTTTTGGAGTGCGATCACCCTTATTCCGATTCTCTGCCGTATAACAAAGCACCTTGTTCATATAAGAATCATCCAGTGATTTTTTATAAGGAAGAATGTGATCTATCTCTACCTCAGCGGTAAAAATAGCATTTAACTGTATTGGCTTGTTACTATAGGCACAACAATGATTTTGTTCTTCCCATAAACGATATTTTATTTTGTCATCATAGCTGGGATATTTGCCCAAATTTAATTTACGGTAAGCTTCTACGGCCTTTTCATTCTCTTTTTTATTTTTATTTTGACGAGCCTCATTCTCCTTATAGCGTTTGGTGTTCATTTCCAAATCCCGTGCCATTTCAATGCGTATTGCATCTGGCTTACCATATTGTTTAATAATGGCATTAACCACTCGTTTTAACTCGTACATACCTTTGTTCACAATTGGGTTTGAGGTTTCAGGTGGTGTTCCCAGCTTTTCAATGGGTTTTATTTCTTCTGCCTTATAATCATAACCTGCCTTAATTCTGGCATCAGAGTAGATCAAACCACGTTCCAGATAAGGTAGTAGTTGATTAATCGCTTTTAGTGAATGATTGCTATGGCCTGGCTCAAACTCTAATAAACACAGTTGCACTGCGATTGATTTATCAAAACCCCAAAAATTAATGAGTCTTGTTTTTAAAGCGGATTTTTTCTTGATTGATAACAGATCCTCAACCAGTGCCTTTTGTTTTTCATCGGGATAAGCATCCCAGGTTTCAGCCAAAACTGCTCTAATTTCACAAGCAGTAATATTTCCTTTTAAATTTTTTGTTTCCAAATTAAGTTTGGTTTGTCTATCTAATCCCAAAGTTTTTTTTAGTGCCGTTAATGTAATTTTTTCATGATGCTCAAAGTACTGAATTAACCTTTGTTTGTCATCGTCAGTAATGCCTAACCTTTGCTCTGAATGCCTTTCAAAGTATTGTAAGTTATTAATATCCTGTAAGTATCTGAATCTTTGTGCTTCCAGCCTTGCCATGGCACATCTATAGTTTTTTGTCTCTAAAGAACAACGACCAACTCTATCTTTTTTTAGTTTAAGTGGGCGCTGGTAAAAAATGATTTTTTTGATGCCTTGCTCATTTTCCATAAAATTATCTGGAAGCTGTTTGAAATAAGCCTTTTGTATTTGCCAGATTTGTTCCAGCTCATCCTGATACATCTTTCTATCTGTTCGTAAGTGACCACCTGCATGAGTACGATTACGTTTGCATTGGTCTTTAGATAAACCATTCAAATATTCACCCAGAGTTCGAGAATTAGTGGCCAAAATTTCTTTTTGGACCTGGGCTATATCAGATTTAAAAGCACCTTCTTCTTTTTCTGTTGCAGGTTTGTTATCAAGTTCATGCAGGTAGGCGACTGTATCAGGATCATCCACCAAATTGCCTGCAGCTTGTTTTTTTGAACTTAAGAAACCACGACGAGCAACAAAATGCAGTAAAATTCGACCCAACTCAAATGGACTAACTTCAAAATCCAGGGCTTTTGTTCTAAGTTGGTAGGGGTCACCAAGTTTATTTAATAATATTTCTGGTTGTGCATGACCTTGCAAATTTTTGGGTAATAATTCCAGTGATATTAAATAGTTAAGCATACGTTGTTTTCGTCTCGCTCGACGTTGAAGTACTCTGCGACCCAAGCGCATTTCTCGTCTTTTTACATTTTTTGGCGTTGGAACCTTTTCTTCTACAGCCTTACTAAAAATTCGGCTTCCTAAATCAATGATGCTCGTTGTATTGCCATCAGTTTCTTCAAGTAGCGCCCAACCTAAAGAGTTGCTTCCCAGGTCCAGTCCTAAAATTTTCTTGCTCATACTCGATCCTCGTGTATACTTATATTGAATAGTGTAACCGACTAAGGTCTATTGATTTGCTTTTCATACCAATGAAATTGTTATTTCGTAGGCTCCGCTTCTAAGCGACCAAGCCCTCCCAGCGGGGGTTTTTTTATGCCTTACAAAATTGAGTTATTCTATGTTTTAATAACTTTTCTGAAACTTCAAAAAATTATTGGCATCATTGATAAGGAAGTGATATTTGAGCAACTTGACTAGAATCTTCTGTAGTTGAGGTTTAGTTCCAGTTCTAATATAGCAATAACAATCCATTTCCATAACGTGTGAATACATCGTCTCAAAATTTTGTTCTTAATTTCAGTATAGACAATGATTTACATCTATACCCAATCTATTTTGACAATCAAACCCGTTTGGTATATTTTAATCGGGTTCAAGGAATCTACAACCACTGTTTCAGGAGGAAACAATATGACACTACCCCGCAAAAATATCGTTCCCGTTTCAGATACTCCCCATTACCACTGTATTGGACTATGCATACGTCAAGCCTTTGTGTGTGGTAAAGACAAGGTGAATGCCGAAGGCAGAGAGGGTACCCTGGGGTATGAGTTCTCAGGTAAATCCTTCGACTGTTTTTTTGCGTCCTGCAAAACCAGCATACGATGTATAGGGATATACAAGTGTCATGGTAGGCAGAATGCTGAGAATGACCATCACGTCCATGTGAATAAACATCAAAGACAATGGATTATTGAGTGTATTAATGAACTCTCTTCAGCCTTTTCTATTGATATTTGTGCTTATTTAATCATGTCAAACCATGTTCATCTTGTTCTTCGATTATCGCCTAAAGACTCAATTCAGTGGTTACAGCCTGAAGTAATTGAACTGTGGCAAAAACTCTATTCGGGTGGATCTTTGTTGGCATTCTCAATGCCAGAATTTAGCTGGCAAAATGACTTTTCCAAAAGTAATATCTACTTGCCCATTATGACTGCGAGATTCCATCAAGACTTTATTTCTACCCTGCCACCTTGGGGAGGAAGAATACCCTATCAAAAGATGTCTCAATGGGTTAACTCTATGTTTATTTATTTGAATGACAAACCCAACTTGTCAAATAAGCAAACAAAAATCTGTACTAAATCAGGTCCGTTACGTTCTGTTTACACTATTTCAGAACAAGAAAGCCCAGAAAAAGTAAATTCAAATATTAAAATAAACATCAGTAAACTTCAGGGAAAATTTATTGCAAAGGTAAATGATGTCCTGGAATCTGTTTATAAAGAACAAAAAATAACAGTGTCTATGTTGGCTTCTGCGGTTGGAATGAGTGAAAGGCAATTTTTCAGACAATTAAACAAAACTCTCAATATTAAACCCGCCGAATACATCAGGCGTTTTAAACTTGAAAAGGCAAAACTTTTAATCATTGAAGGGTATAGTATTAATTATGTCGCACTGGAAACGGGGTTTTCTTCCCAAAGCCATTTCGGTAGATGTTTTAAGGACCTTTTGGGGTGCTCACCCAAAGAGTACAAAAGCTGTTATTGCGTTTCTTAAACATGTATTTAAAACAAATAAACAGCAGTCTGTTTAATTTCACAGTTTAACTCTACAAAATACGACTATTACCCGTATATTTGACAGCACACATTAATTCTTTTAATATACGTCTACTATCCGTATATTTGTAAGTTGTTATCATGACATCCCTCAATACAAAAAATGCTCGAATGGAATTTAAAACTTTCGCTCACGTTAAAGATTTACTGAAAGAGGCTGCTGCACTCAAAGGTCAAGATGTCTCTTCATTTGTGATGTCAATTGCTGAAAAGGAAGCCAAAAAGGTTTTGTCTGATTATCAAAGCTTAAAGTTGTCTCAACAGGAACAGGAAAACTTTATGAAGGTGCTTCAAAATCCGGCAAAACCAACTCCGGCACTTAAAAAATTGATGTCAAAAGAGCCTCTGCTTGAGCAATAACAAGGGTATTGTTCTAGAACTCTACAACCCCGACACAACATACCATCAACAAAAGCGGTTTGATTGCGAACACAAAAAAATTAACCGCTTTGTTGTTAGTAGTCTTAAAAAACAAGTCCGACAGAATTTAAGTCAGGCCTATGTATTGGTAGATAGCTCCGAAAACAATCGTTTTATTGGATTTTATACGCTCAGTTCATTTTCTATTGATGCGGGATTGATGAATAAGCTATCTGAAAATAGCTTACCATCTCGTATTCCTTGTGTAAGATTGATTATGTTAGGTGTAGATAACCAATATAAAAAAAGAGGGCTTGGTAAACTCTTATTGCAAAATGCATTGTTAAAAACCAGTCAGATTGCACCACAACTTGGTATTTATGGTTTATACCTTGATACTGATCCCGATGCTTATACCTTCTATGTTGCTCATGGATTTATGGCTCTGCAACTATACAATGCTCTAAAACCAACCCCTATGTTTCTGCACATAGAAACACTGAAAGCTGCCTTAAGTTAAATCTACCTTATGTTTCTCGAAATCAGGTTTCATAGATAAAACAATAAGTGTTACCAGGCTAATTATAGGTATAAATACAGCAATAAGCCCCCACAAAATGGTCGCCATTGGCTTTTCTATTTTTCGTCTGGCCAAATATATTGTCACTGGTATAGCAAGAAACATCCATACAAAAAATAATTGGTTAAATAATGTCATTGAAATATCCATAATGTTAAATCCTTTATAAGTTTTATAATAAATCCATTAGCAACGCTATTACGGTGTAAGCAGTAAGGTAATTATCCATAGTTTGTATCAATGGTGTTCGTCCAAATCAGACATTTTTTGGTAGAATCCTGCCAAATAGTTCTTTTTTGAGTAGTTTGAGAGTATATAACTTTATTTTTCTGGTAGGCATTAAATATTATTTTTTTTCCTTTTCAGTTTTGTTTTTCATGTTTGATGCTGAGTTTTTTCTAGCCAAAGTCCTTTGAGCTATAGACTTTGCTTTTTTATTAACTTTACTTAAACGGCCATATTTTTCTGCTTCTATAAAACATTCAATGGCTTCCTCGTATTTGGCTGCGGTGAAGTTTTGGCGTGCCTCATTTAGTAGTTGCTTTCTTTTATTGCCGATGAGGTTATCATAAATAATTGTTTCAGGAAAAATAAACTCAAACAGCCAAAATATGACAAATAGAAACATTCCAATAAATAAAAATGCCTTGTGCACAATAACGGACAGAAGTATTCCAATGAAAAAGGAGAATGATCTTGGAATAATAAATCTGCAAGGAGTTACACTGAGGTTATTGTAAAACTTATAGCCGTATCTTTTCATTTGATCCTTTTTATAAAGTTGTAGCTTCTACTCTAAAACTGCCGTAGCAATTTTTATTCCTAAAAGAATTAATGCGGCTCCCATAACTCGGTCGAACCAATGTCCCATTTTTTCGAATTTAAGACGTACGGCCTTATGTCCAAATAAACTAGCCACCAGGGTAAACCAACAGGCAGTGGCTATGGCCATGTATATTCCATAACTGGCTTGCGCCCAAATAGGTGTTTCTGCACTTATAACCACGGCAAATAGTGAAAAAAAGAAGAGGGTAGCTTTAGGGTTGAGTCCATTTGTTAAAAAACCAACCCAAAAGGCAGATTTTTGTGAGGGTTGTTTTTTTTCAAGTAAGTCTTCTATTTCATGGCCATCACTCGGTTTTGTCCGAATAGCTTTAAAACCCAGATAAAATAAGTAGGCCGCTGCTGCGTATTTCATCAGCTCAAATAACCATGCGGAGTTTTTGATAAGAAGACCTATACCTAATAAAGAATAGGTAATATGAATTAATATAGCCAGACCTACGCCCATGGCGGTGATAATGCCCGTTTTTCGACCGTGGCTGACGCTTTGTTTAACTACAATGGCGAAATCCGGGCCAGGACTCATAACAGCCAGAAGGTGTAAAATGGCTACGGTAAAAAATTCTGTCCAAAGTTGTGCGGTTATTTCTATATGCATTTTTCACATTACCAGTTGCCAATTAATAGTTAAACCTTCAATATCAAACTCAAAAGTATGCCTAAAAAAATTACTATTCCCACCCAGTTATTATTAAGAAAAGCCTTGAAACAGTTGTCGGCTTTTCTTTTTCTTATAAGTATTTGCTGGTAGTAAAACAGGCCACTTGCAATGGCTAGTCCCACATAAAACACCCAATGAAGTTGTTCTTTTATCGCGACCATTAATAGAGCGAATATAACCAATCCCTGTAACAAACCAATGATAAATTTATCGGCATCGCCAAATAATATAGCGGTAGATTTAATGCCTATTTTTATATCATCATTTCTATCAACCATGGCATATTGAGTATCATAAACCAATATCCAAAGCACGTTCGCGAAAAATAATAACCAGGCCACATCGGGTATTTTTTCTGTGGTAGCCATAAATGCCATCGGGATCCCCCAACTAAAAGCAGCGCCCAAGAATACCTGGGGGAAGTAGGTATAACGTTTCATAAAGGGATAGATCGCTGCCAATGCCACTGCGCCAAATGATAAATAAATGGTTTTTGAATTTAAAGAAAGTACCAGCGAGAAGGCTATCAGGGACAGGGCTACAAATAGGTAAAGGGCGTGTTTTGCAGGAATAGCTCCGGTGACTAATGGGCGGTTTTGTGTACGTGTAACTTTTCCATCAAAATGACGATCTGCCCAATCGTTGATGACACATCCTGCTGATCTCATCAAAATAACACCCGAGACAAACACCATTAGAATGCTAAAAGAGGGTATACCTTGCGCTGCTATCCATAAAGCCCACAATGTTGGCCATAGTAGTAAGAGTATGCCAATAGGTCGGTTAATACGCATTAACTGTAAATAGGAGTAAATTGTCGATTGCCGACTATCACTTAAAAATTTTGTTAACTTGATCATGCTGGATAGTTTATTCCCGGGCAGGTAGGTAAAAATATTTCATAAATCAATACGGGCTTACCATGAAAAGAAAAGATCGAACGCCTTCCCCAAAGCGGGTAATTGAGCTCTGGCAACCAATGCTTCACCCGCTTCCATAAATTGTCCTCAGATCCCACCAGGCCAATTTCATATGTCTGTCTCCAAACATCATCGCTGGCAAATAATTTATTCCCTAACGGACTATCCCCCATGTTCTGTAGTGCTTTAAGTTGTGGACTTTTGTCGGAAGGGCTGGCCAGGGTATATCCTAACAACCAGGGAGATTGGTTTCCCAGAATAATTTTCCTTTGCCACAATAAAGCAGATTTATCTTCAGATAAAGCCTGGCAATCTACAGGATCGGCTTGGGCAATTTGTTCTTCTAACTTTAAAATCAACGGTTTTTGACCGGATAATCGCCCTAACTCCTCTGTCATTGAACCAGGAAAAGACAGTGGTTCTGGAGGTTCTATAGAAGTTTGGTGACACCAGTGTGACTGTTTTAGTTGCTGACAACCCATAAGAATTTGGCCAGAGGGGTAAAAAAGAGTTATATGCTAACACAATCAGCTAAAGTTGATAATTTAGTCTATGCTGAAAACCATAATTCCTGTATTTTATCCTATAATAACAAAATCAGAACTGTCTGAATTAAGCTAATATATGAAAAAGTTTATTATGAAATTCTGCGGCTCTCTATTTCTTTTTATGAGTTTACTTATTCAGCCGATATCTTTTGCAGCAGAAGAGGAAAATAAAGAAAAAGGGAAGACTAAACCAAAACCAGTCTATAAATATGTCTCTGTTGAACCTTTCGTTATTACCAACTTTGTCAAAGACAACGGCAATCTTGGGTTTATCAACGTAGAACCATCGATAATGGTTCTCGATAAACACGATGAAAATACTTTAAACCGCCATATTCCCATTGTTAAAGACTACTTTATCTTTATGCTCGGCTCTTTAGATGAATCAACCATCAAAGACTACAAACAGCGTAATAAAATCTTACAGCGGTCCAAAAAAGAATTACAAAAATTGTTCATTCGAGAAACCGGAAAGCCTGTAGTGCAGGGTGTTCTTTTTGAAAAATATATCACTCAGTAAATGACCTGAACTCGGGATAAATAGTTTTACCCTGGCACTATTTCCTGGTTCAGTCCCCACTCAGCCATACCTCCATCCATGCTATATACATCTTCAAATCCCTGTTGGCTAAAATAATCTGCTGCTGGCATGCTGCTGTGCCCATGATAACAGCAAACAATTAAGGGTTTGTCTAAATCTGACCGGGTGATAAAGTCCTGAATATTTTGGTTATCAACTCGATATGCCCCTTTAATATGCCCCTGATTAAAAGAGAGCAGATCTCGAATATCGACCACCGTCGCCGATTGTTCTGCGATCAGTTGAGCTGTTTCTAAAGTTGAAATATGTTTAAACATCAACAGCCGACAATGTCATAGCAACATGAGGTATACCATCTTCCAGATAAACCTCACTGGTGGTATTAAAATTCAGACTCTGATAAAAATGTTCAAGATGATGTTGAGCTGAGACCACAATATCCTGCTTTGGATATTGCTCAAGACAATATTCAATGGCTTTTTCCATCAATAACCGCCCAACTCCCAATCCTCGATAAGAATCACTGGTCACTACTCGTCCTATAGCCAGGTTACCACTTTGATGAAATTCAGGCGGAATGACTCTAAGATAACCCACAAGGTTATTTTGGTCATAGCTTAATAGATGTTTGTGATTAACATCCTCACCATCAATATCCGGGTAGAGGCAGGTTTGTTCAAGGACAAACACATCTTGTCTTAATTTAAGCAATTGGTATAGCTCCAGAGCGGTCAACTGCTCAAAATCTTTCCAATACCATTTGAGTGGAGGTAGTTTTAAGTCCAATCTAATATCACCTTGCCGGACTGACCGGATTTCATAATCTCGAATCCTTTTTGAAAATCATCAATCGGCATCTGATGGGAGATAATGGCCGAAATGTCTAAACCCGACTGTAACATTGAGACCATTTTGTACCAGGTTTCAAAAATCTCGCGTCCATAAATACCTTTGATCAAAAGCCCTTTAAATATCACCTGATCCCAATCAATCGCCATGTCATCTGAGGGTATTCCCAGCATGGCAATTTTTCCGCCGTTATTCATACTATTGAGCATTTGACTAAAAGCGGAAGGTACGCCTGACATTTCGAGCCCCACATCAAACCCTTCCGTCATTCCCAGTTCTTTCATGACATCAGGCAAATTATCTGTTGCCACATTTACAGCTCTGGAAACACCCATTTTAACAGCTAGATCCAGACGGTATTGATTAACATCAGTGATCACCACATGACGAGCACCTACATGTCGACATACTGCTGCCGCCATGATACCAATAGGACCTGCACCCGTTATGAGCACATCTTCTCCAACCAGGCCAAAAGATAAAGCGGTATGGACAGCATTACCAAAGGGATCAAAAATAGCAGCCATTTCATCAGAAATATCATCAGGAATAGCAAAAACGTTATCTTGAGGAATAGACAGATATTCGGCAAATGCGCCACTACGATTGACGCCAACACCATAGCTATTACGACATAAATGACGACGACCTGCCCGACAATTTCTACAATGTCCGCAAGTGATATGGCCTTCACCTGAAACTCGCTGACCTGGCTTATAGGCGTTTACCTCGCTTCCCACAGCCTCAACCACTCCAACAAATTCGTGTCCTACGATCATGGGTACCGGAATGGTTTTTTGTGACCAATGATCCCAGTTGTAAATATGCAGATCTGTACCACAAATTGCCGTTTTACGGATCTTAATAAGTACATCATTATGGCCTAATTCGGGTTCTGGTTGGTCAACCATCCAAATTCCGGGTTCAGCTTTTAATTTGGTTAATGTTTTCATGATTTTCTTTTTACTCTGGCTTGATTCTTTTGATCTTTCTCGAATCTCGAATCTCGTAACTCGCCCCTTAAATAACGCCCATTTCTCGACCTACTTTGGCAAAGGCTGCTAGCGCTTTGTCGATATGAGACTTATCATGAGCTGCCGACATTTGGGTGCGAATTCTTGCCTGGTTTTTTGGCACGACAGGAAAAGAGAAACCTACAACATAAATACCTTCTTTTAGCATTCGGCTAGCCATTTCTTCGGCAACTTTTGCATCACCCAGCATAACAGGAATAATAGGGTGATCACCCGCAACTAAATCAAAACCCAGTTTGGTCATTTCAGCTCTAAAATAATCACTATTTTCTTTTAATTTACTGCGAAGCTCTCCACCTTGTTTTAACATCTGCAATACTTTTAACGAAGCCGCTGCAATAACTGGCGCCAGTGTATTCGAAAAAAGATAAGGTCGTGAGCGATTACGCAGCATCTCAACAATTTCTTTACTTGCTGAAGTGTATCCGCCTGATGCGCCACCCAACGCCTTACCCAAGGTACCCGTGATAATATCCACTCGTCCCATTACCTGATGGTATTCATGGGTGCCTCGACCGTTTTCGCCAGTAAACCCTACAGCATGAGAGTCATCTAGCATTACCAGAGCATCATATTTTTCAGCCAAATCACAGATCACAGGTAAATTAACAATAATACCATCCATAGAAAAAACGCCATCGGTGGCAATTAATTTGAACCTGGCTCCATTGGCATCAGCCTGTTTGAGTTGTTGCTCCAGATCTTCCATATCATTATTGGCATAGCGATAACGCTGTGGCTTACTTAGTCTGATACCATCAATGATACTTGCGTGATTTAGGGAGTCAGAAATAACAGCATCTTCTTTACCCAATAAAGTTTCAAAAAGTCCGCCATTGGCATCAAAACATGAGCCATAAAGAATCGTATCTTCCATTTTCAGGAACTCACTAATGCCTTTTTCCAGTTCTTTATGAACTTCTTGTGTCCCACAAATAAAACGGACAGAAGCCATGCCATAGCCATATTTTTCTAATGCATCGCGTCCTGCCTGAATCAATTCCGGATGATTGGCTAAACCCAGATAGTTATTGGCACAAAAGTTGACTACATGCTGATCATGATTTACCTCTATTTCAGCAGATTGCTGAGAGGTAATCACTCTTTCATCTTTATATAATCCCTGTTGTTTCAGCTCTTCAATTTGTTCTGCTAGATAATGATTAAAATTTGAGTTCATAAGATTCTCTTCTTATTGGGTAAATACCCGCTATCATCCATAATGCCTGATTAGGGGCATATACCCAAACTACTTGGAAATACATCAATTTAAGCCCATATTTTACGAGGTATTGGAATATTTTTCACCTGCTAAATTATTAGGGGTATATACCCCTAATCAGGCATAATGAATGATTAGGAGTATATTGTAGATGCAGAAAATAGCCACAATGAACTGTTCAGCCTAAGGATTTAAAGACCAATGACTCAAGCTCTCACAATCTATGCAGGTCCATCAGCACTTAAGATCATTCAAAAAGACGGCATTAATGCAGAACATGTTAAAGCCTTTGTAGGTGCATCTGGCGGTCCCAAATGGTTTGTTTTATATGGTCTGGATCAATATTTATTTGGCGACTTTTTCTTTAACAAAAAATCAAAGCTTCATACCATTGGCTCTTCTGCAGGCGCATGGCGCATGGCCTGCCTCGCTCAAAAAAGGCCTGTTTCGGCAATATCCAGACTGGCTCAGAAATACTCAGTTGAAACCTACTCAGATAAACCCACCCCGCAGGAGATCACCAAAAAAGCGAGAATCATGCTCGATTACGTATTTGATGCCAATGGTTGTAGCGACATCATCAACAACAACAAAGTACAAACGCATCTTGTTGCCGCCTTAAGTAAAGGTTTAGTCGCCTCTGAACAGCCACTTAAACAAGGTGCGGGTTTATTAGTAAGTGCTGCTGCTAATGCCATTAGTCGCAATAATTTAAAGCATTTCTATGAAAGAACCGTTTTTCATTCTGGCGTTAATGAAAAACCTTTTTTCAGATTCGAAGATCTGCCCACTACTCATATTTCTTTAACGTCTGAAAATTTAAAAGAGGTATTAATGGCCTCAGGCTCCATTCCCATGGTGCTTGAAGGAGTCAAAAACATTCCCGGTGCCCCTGCTGGAGTTTATAGAGATGGTGGCATTGTAGATTATCATTTTGACTTCAGATTTAATCTTGGTAAAGAATTGGTATTATATCCACATTTTTCAAGAAAAATAATTCCCGGGTGGTTTGACAAGGGTCTACCCTGGAGGAAAATTCATCCCTATCATTATGAAAATGTGGTAGTGCTCACTCCTTCAAAAGGGTTTGTCAGTGAACTGCCTTTTTCTAAAATATCTGACCGTACTGACTTTAAAAAAATGGACCCCGAAACAAGAAAGAAATATTGGCAAACAATACTTTCCGAAAGCCAAAAGCTCGCCGTTGAATTTAAACGTTTGGTTGAAACGGGAGAGGGAATAGATAAGATCCTACCGCTTTTCCCTGACTGAAAAAAATACAACACAATTTTAGAGCACGGAATTTTTCAACCAGACAATTTCGCAACTCGCAACTCGTATCTAATTATTCAGTATAACGATGTTCTGCTGCCTGAGTTTGATATTTTTGCACTGCTTCTGATATCTTAGCGGGACTACAAGGCTTCACCACAAATCCCTTAGCACCTAAAGCAATAGCCTGTTTCACACTAGCTGCTGTTCCTGTACCGCTTACAATCACTACATAGGCATTGGCATCAAGTGTCTTAATCGCTTTCAATGTTTCTATTCCATTTAATATTGGCATTTCGAGATCTAAGAAGGTTAAATCTATTTTATTCATTTTATAAGCCTGAACCGCCTGTTTTCCATTATTGGCCACAATAACTTCTGAAAAACCCAGTTCTAATAAAGACTCTTTTAATAAGTTACATAACAACACTGAATCATCGGCAACCAGCGCTATTTGTTCTTTTTTAGGTTTTTCGCTCATATTAACTTCCCGGTAGTTACTTTCTTAGTTAATCGTAGTTTATCTATACACAAAAACTAATATTCTATTATAGCTCAGAATACATTGGATTATTGATTCAGAACTATGTCATTGATCATTTTCTCCAATTCATTAACCTGATAGGGCAATTCTTTAATAGCCCTTTCTTTAATCACTTTTTCCATCTCTTTAGCTAGTACAGTGATCTCAGGGTATCCAAAAGATCCTCCTGCGCCTTTAAGGCCGTGAACAAGAGCAGCGAATTGTTTCAAGTCTCCTTGTCCTAACACTTCACGTAGTTCCTTTAATCTCTCAGGCAGTGAAGAAGCAAAGTTTGCACTCATGGTCTTAAATTTATCAGATGCAGGCCAGGAGTCTTGTGATTGTTCTTTTTTGCTTATGCTGCTTTTTTCAAAATACTGTTCCAGAAGACTATAAAATTTCTTTTGGCCTATGGGTTTAGCTAAAAATCCATCAAAGCCATTAGCCATATATTTTTCAACTTCATCTTTTAACACGTTAGCTGTTAAAGCCACTATCGGTCCAGAATAACCACAAGCTCTCAATAGCTGTGTGGCTTCCATGCCATCCATCACAGGCATTTGAATATCCATTAATACCAGTGCGGGACTCTCTTCTAATACTTTTTCTACCGCCTCTTCACCATTACTGGTAGCTGTATAGCTCAAACCGGTATTTTCCAGATAAAAGGCGATTAAATCCTGATTATCTATCCAATCTTCAGAAAAAACTACATGGCCTTGTAAACTGGGCGGTTTAAAATCATCATCATCTTCTTTATTCTCAAATAATTCCATTTCTGTTTGGATAAGGTTCTCATAAGGCACCTTTCCTGTTGCTATGCTAAAGGAAAAAGTCGTTCCCTTACCTATTTCACTCTTTAGTGAAATATTACCACCTAAGGCTTCAGACAAATGTTTGCAAATAACGAGACCTAAACCACTGCCACCAAAACACCGAGTTGTGGAATTATCTGCTTGTCTAAAGGGTTCGAAAATCTGTCCATGTTTATCTGGTGCGACGCCTATCCCTTCATCAATAACTTTAAAAAACATTTTTTGTTCTGGTTGAACAAAGCTTGCCTCAATTCTAATAGTACCCGACTCGGTAAATTTAATGGCATTTGAACTTAAGTTAAGTAATATTTGCTTCAATCTTGTGGGATCACTATCAATTTCGGCAGGAAATGGTAATTGATAATGTACTATCAGCTCCAGATTTTTATCTTTCGCCATCAATGTCACCAGATTTTTGACTTCCTCAATCATCAATACAGGGCTAAAAACCATTTTTTCAATTTCAAGGTTGCCAGATTCAATTTTGGACAGGTCAAGCACATCATTGATGATTTGAGACAGGTGGCTGGCGTTGCGAATAATTACCTCTGATTGTTTTTTTGTTTTTTCCAGGTTTATATTTTGAGCTACCGGATCCGCAAGCCCCTGATGGATACTTTCTGCATAACCAATAATAGAGGTTAAAGGCGTTCTTAATTCGTGGCTCATGTTAGAAAGGAATTCAGTTTTAGCCTTATTCGCCGACTCAGCCACTTCTTTAGCAGTCAGTAATTCCCTTGTCCGATATTCAATTTTGGTCTCTAACTGTTCATTGTATTCTCTTATCTGAGTAGCAAGCTCATTACTATCAAGGGCATAAGCACAATTAGCCATAATGATAGAGAGCATTTTTAGCTGTAGCTCGTTAAGCTCCTTCTTAATTTTTCCTGTAACACCAAAAAACATCGCTACAATTTTACTACGGGTAGCTAAAACATGAAGAATTTCCAGTTCAGAATTGTGCTCTCCTTTTTGCAATATCACTGGCCTGTTTTGCTGTAGCGCCACACTGAAAGTTCTATCTTCTATATATTGTTCCAGCTGTTCCTGTAATTCTTTCTCTATCTGGGATTCAGGCCAAAAGTATTCTAATTCAAAATCTAAGCCATCTTCATCGGGCACCATAAATCCCATTTTTTCAAAGGGTATGATCTGCCTGATCTGTAATTGATAGGCAGCAAAAATCGCTTCTTTAGAGGAATGTTTTTCACTGCCACTCAAATAATCTTCCGGTGCAACCAGAGCATCCAGCATTTCCAGTAGATACTGAAGGTCTCCAGAATTAGAAGCCGTCGGTTGCTTAGACATTACTCTCCAAACAAGGCTTATTCCTCTTGATACTTTGTTCAAGTTCTTTTTGCTTATAGAAAAAAACTATCAACTTTCTTCTCCCAAAATAAAACTGACAGCATGAGCATATTGTTCATTAAGCGTTTTTAAGATTTGCTCCAAAGACTCGACGGGCAAACCCAGCAAATCCCATGCGGAATCTCGCAGTTCAGGCACCAATCTTTCTCCACTGGTTCCCATTTCCATGGCATTTGCAATGACGTCTGAGGTATGGACAATAGCGGCATCAATAGGATAAAGCTTTGCCATAGCCGGTGCATGATGCCATTCAATGCACTCAATCAATCGAGGGGCCAGCTTCCAATTGGCAAGCAATAAACTACCCAATTTAGCATGATTAAAGCCCAGAACCTCACGCTCAATTTTAAATAATAACTGTTTTTCCTGGCGAGCTTTATCAAAAATAGGTAGCATTTCTTCAGGTAATTGCATAAACATAATCAGGCGCCCTATATCATGTAACAAACCAGCAACAAAAAAACGTTCTACATTGGTTTCAAAACGTAGGCTGGCAATAGTACGAGCTATAACGCCACAGGCGATACTATGTCGCCAGAATAATTCCATATTAACCAAATCTTCAGGCACATCTTTAAATAATTTTAGTACGGAACAGGCTAGCACCAACTCTCTTAATTGTTGAGTACCCATAGCAGTAATGGCATGGTTAACCGATTCTATTTTTGCTGCAAAGCCATAATAAGCACTGTTGGCTAAACGCAACAATCTAGCGGTTAAGGCAGGATCTTCTTCAATAATACGAGCAAGATGTTGGCTTGAAGAGGCCGGGTTGTTTAAAGTCTCTTCAACTTTCATAAAAATTTGCGGTAACGATGCAACCTGTCCCACTCTTTTGATGATATTTTCTGGATTATAAGCCATTTTAATTATCTCTATTTATTTTTATGGCTTTAAGACGTACTTTTTCTTTCAATAAATAACCCATCACTTCGTGTTCAATATTTGCCCGACAAAACCTTGGTTTTTCTAATAGTTGAGCTTGTTGTAACAATTCATCAGATATTGGTATCAAATCCGCTTCTTCTGAGACATCATCTCCCCCTTCAACTATTAGGGAATGAACTCCCCAGGTTTTCATAATACGGATATGTTTGGCTGTAATCACGGTTCCTGCGCCCAGTAATAACTGCCCCTGTGAGCCAGTAACACTCTCCGCCACCACCATGTCTATTTCAGCATCTTCTAAAGCAATTTTTTGCAAAGGGTAAATCCGCTAATATGCTATTGTATTTACTAATAATAGAGTATATTCATTTAATTGTTTAACTAAATTACTCTACTTACCAAACTCTTAGTGATTATTCCTTGTCTTATTTAAAATCGTAGCTCTATCCTTATGTTTACAAAGAGTGCTACCTACAACTCCATCTCCTTTAAGTGATTATCCGTTTATCTGAAATATCTCGAGAATTCAAAGGGTTGAATATCCCTTTAAAAAATGCAATCATCAACCTATATTCTCAAATAACTCTAGAAAATAGAATGCTTCAATATCTATCTAAACTCTCAAAATTATCAAAAGAAGAACTCCAGAAACTGACACAGACTGAAAAAAATGATTACTCAAATAAAATTGGTTTTCCAGTAGAATTGTTCGATAGATTAATTGCTAACCAAACCTCAAAGCACCACTTTCAGCAAAAATGCCAGTATGGGCAACACGCGCCTAAGGGCGAACACCCGAACGCTTTTGCACTTATAAAAGACTCCTCTTATTTATCACTCACTTCGACAACTGAAGAACAATTGAGAACCAAGCGAATTGAGGAGCAGATAAGAGCTTTAACTAAAGAGTATTTTTACAAACAGCTTGAGAAGGCTATCAAAGAAGTATGGTCTAACATGGTTGATTGGAGAAACCAAAATCATAGTCTGGTTGGTACGGTTAAGGAAGTTATTAATGATAAAAATCAACCTGTTATGACTCTAACTACACTTTCAGAAAACAAAGAAGTATTACTCAAAAACAGCCCTTCAATCGAAGCGGTACTTTGCCAACTTATTCATTACAGTCGATCAACCTGGGGCGCAGCAATAATGCAATGGTCTGCAAGCGCCTTTTCTAATGGTAAATATGACAGACTTGTACCCAAAATATTAATTCCTTCGAAATCCAAGGTATATTTCGAAGAAATTCTTTGGCGGGGAGTAAATACTGCGATTAAAATTCTCTTTAGTATCAATTCTCTACTTCTTCATTTTTCCAAATCAAATATTTCAGAAGCTCAATGGATAAAACTACAACAACACAACTATTCTTTTGCAGCCCTGCTTGCAGGAACCAGTCTTTCAACTTTTGAACCTCTTGAACATAAACTAATCAAATCTCCCAATACAGAGACTATTGATTATATGTGCTCAAATGGAATAATTTCTAAAGCGTCTGACACCCCTCAAAGAACTGGTTTTGAAATGCTGGATCCTGGTTATTTTTCATTGAAAGGACAGTCCTCAGAATGCGCCAGCCTGGATTTGTCTACAGAACAATTGCCATACATTAAAAAGCTCCCTCTTTTGGGTGACGTTATACTAAAAAAATGCCCGGCCCTGAAAATTGGAGTCGTAAAAGAAATGTATCAATGGGTGAACGATCTTTGTAATCATCACTTAAAACAAGCAAACAAGTTTCCCTGGCAAAACTAATCTTTTTTATATTTAAATTTCTCAATCCATTTCTGTAAGACAACTTTTGCTTCGATCATTTGCTCAGGATAATTTTTCCAACGATACATTGAATTTTTATACAATGGCTTTGTTACCTGATAATAACTTGGTGTGTTAATTCTATTTTTTAATGCATGGCGATGAAACTGTTTAATTTGAGGCTCCCATTTAACTCCAGAAAACTCAAGTAGTTTAGACAGCTGCGCTTCAAAATCACTAAGTATTTCTTCATAACGCGCAAAAAAAACACGCTCTGGGATTTGTTCTAAAACCTGCATTGCGGCTTCAAAAATTTGATCATAAAACGTCAAAGTCTTATTAAAATCTAAAAATCGAGCCAACGGTTCTATAGGCTTAAATTCTTGAAAATAACAACTTAAACAGCAATCTAAAGGATGCCTGAGTGCAATGATTATTTTTGCCTCGGGAAATATATCAGTTATTGCAGGTAAGTACATGATATTCATCGGAAGTTTGTCAACAAACACCTTGTTCTTCAGTAGTTCGGGATTAACTGTTTTTACCTTATCCCAATACATATTTCTCAAACTCTTCTTTTCTGAGTTATCCAGTTGAGACAACTTACTCATGTAATTGTATCCTCCAATTCCCTTCACAACAGACTCTAAAACAGGCTGTTCATCCATGACTGAAACATGAGAATGGCAATCAAGTGCTTTGTCTAATAGAGTCGTACCAGATCTGGGAAAACCTATTAGAAAACAATGAGAGACCTCCTGTTTAACTAAAGAGAGCTGATTAGAACAAGGCTCTTCTGGTTGTAATATAAAAGCTTGACACTGCAGCAACATTTTCTCTATAGCAGTAGAAGAAAACCAGTCTGAAGGCCATAAACTGGCAGTAATTTGATTTGCTTCCGTCACTTTTTTCCAAGCAAGATTAAAGTCCTCTAACTTGTCATAAATTTTGGAATATTCATATAATACAGAAGCCTTTTGCCAATCTTGAAGAGAGACTCCTTCAAGAGAATTCAAACATTGAACAGCATCTTCAAACTTATCCTTTCTTCTGTAAAATCTTGCTTCCACCAGCCTTATTAAAGGAAACCCACGATATTGTTGAGGAATACTTTTCAAAGTTGTTTCAAGTGCTTCCAGACGATTTAGTTGTTCTAATAGTTGACATAAATTCGCCCAGGCAAAGGGCATATCTTTTTTCAATGATACAAATCTTTCTAATCGTGTTACTGCTAACTCTGGCTCCCCTATCTCCTGAGCATACATACTTCCCAGAAAAAGTAGTTGTGGATTATTTTTAAATTTTTCAAAAGCATCGTCCAAAACTACTTTGGCCTCTTTGTGGGCTTTCGTTTCTAGAAGCAATTGAATTAGTTGAATATGTAATTGTGGAGATCCTGAAATGCCTGCGTAGTTTTTTAACAATACATTGGTGGCTTCTAAATACATTCCTGCATCAATATATTTCTTTGCAAGCCTCATAATCTCTACCAGATTAAACATTATTTTTTATCACCTGGATTTTATAAAATAAGAAATAACATAAAAACCTCTTTGAGGCTTCATTCAAATATCTACTCAGGGCGCTACCGCCTGCATAAGCCCTGCTGTCATTAGTGCAGCATAGGTTCCTAATGCATAACCCAGAACGGCCAATAACACTCCAACGGGTGCCAGTGATGGATGAAACGCCGAAGCTACAACCGGAGCCGAAGCTGCCCCACCTACATTGGCCTGACTCGCCACAGCCATATAAAAGACAGGGGCTTTGATCAACCTGGCAACAAATAAGATCAGGCTGGCATGTACCAACATCCAGATCCCACCCACCAAAAACAATTTTGGTGTATCAAGAATTGAAGTTACATCCATTCTTAACCCAATAGTGGCTATTAGAATATAAATAAATACCGAGCCCACTTTGGAGGCACCTGCACCCTCATATTTACGAGCAGGGGTAAAAGAAAGCAACAAGCCACCTGTTGTTGCTAATACCACTAACCAGAAAAATTGACTGGTTAAAGTGGTGCCTTGAAACAAGTCAACATTTGAAAAATAAGAGGAGACACTATCAGCGCCTGCATGGGACAGGCCGGTTATACCAAATGCTACGGCCAGAATGATCATTAAGTCCTTTAACTCGGGAATTCTGGCATGTCTGAGGTGAAATTGTTGTACAGTTTTTTTCAATTCTTCGATAGGAGCTGTGTCTGCTCCAGATTTTTTATCCATCTGTTTTGATCTGGCTGCAAAAAATAGCAGAACTGCCATCCAGATATTTCCTACAATCACGTCTACAGTGACCATGGAAGAAAACATCTTATCACCCACTTGAAATACTTCCTTCATAGCTGTCTGGTTGGCGCTTCCTCCAATCCAACTGCCTGCAACCGTGGATAACCCGCGCCAAACTGCCTCCGGCCCCTGCCCACCTACAACCTCAGGATCAAATATAGACATGACTAAAATGGCTATTGGCCCACCTATCACGATACCCAATGTTCCGGTTAAAAAGAGAATGAGCGCTTTGGGTCCAAGAGCTATGATTCTTTTAAAATCGATGCTTAATGTCAGAAGCACCAGGCTTGCAGGTAATAAATAACGAGAAGCAACATAATACAAGTTAGAATTATCAAGACTAACCCAACCAAAGGTATTTAAGAGGGAGGGCAAAAAATAACAAACAAGAGGCACAGGAAGCCATTGGTAGAACTTTTTCCAAAAACCATGCTCAATGGAAGCCGTAAAAAATACCGCTCCAAGCATTAAAGCCAAAATGCCAAATAAAGTCGGATCCTTAATCATTGAAAATTAACCATTTAAAATTTAACACCTATTTAGTGAATCAACGAGTGGTAAGTAACTGTTCAGCAAATTACTAAATGCACCTGTAGCTGTTCAGGTTGCCTCTAAAATGAGTCAGTTCATCGTTCAAAAATGGTCAAATAATCGAGTATACTCACATTTTTTGCCTCGAACTGACTCATTTTAGGGGTAAGCTGAATAGTTACTAAAATTTAACACCTATTTTACGAAAGACAAAAGCCATAACCCAGGCAGGCCCTATCATAAGAAATTGAATATCTTTAAAAAACGAAGGTTTTTTACCCTCATAATAATGACCAACAAACTGGCCAATCCAGGCCACCACAAACAGCACCAGAGCCAACAACCATAGGGGTGCCAGATCCAACTGCAACCAGCTTTGAATAAAAAAGACCATAAGCAAACTGTAGAGCAACATGCCAAATGCCATTATTATGGATATTCTGGCATAAAACAAAACTGCCAGGGCAATGCATAAGGTTCCCCAGTTAAAATATGCTATTTGTTGCATAAATTCAGGTTGTGGAATAGTCCAGATAAAGGCAATGACCGTAAAAAAAATTACCGGTACACACACCCAATGTATGGTTTTATTGGTGGCATTTTGATGACTTTCACCATATTCATCCAACCATTGCTGCATTGTTTTCATATGAGTATTTTATTCCGCTCCCATTTTTCCGTGGTCTGTTTGATAATCTACCACACACTCTGCCCAATTTTTAAGACAAGGTCAAAGGTAATCTCGTACTATAAGTGATAATGTTACAACCTACTAATCAATCTAAGAACCAACAAACAATCCAAATATAGGATAATCTATGGCTCAGTGGTATCCCTTGCTCAAACATCTTCACATGACTTTGGTTTTTTTTAGTCTATTGCTATTTTTTGCCCGTGCCAGCATGAGCATTAAAGGTATTGACTGGCATGGTAAATGGCCCTGGCTAAAAGTGCTGCCTCACATTAATGATAGTTTGTTGCTATTATCTGGTATTACCTTAGCTATTATCATCAGGCAATATCCGTTTGCACAACTGTGGATCAGCATCAAAATTTTGTTACTGCTTTGTTATATTGGATTAGGCATTTATGTATTAAGAATAGCTAAAAACAAAGTGCAACAAATTACTGGCACAGCCTTAGCTCTGTTCGTTATTAGTTGGATGGTGGTTATTGCCAGAACTAAGCAAGTTTGGCCTTTTTGATAAATTTCTTAAAAGGCCAAACTTTTTTTAATCCTTTTGCGACAAATAATTACGACAAAGGTTTAAACCCAATGTAACCCATGTTTAAAAGCAGCGATCAACAACTTATTGATAAGGCCTTATCAGGTTCTGAACGTGCCTGGTGTAAACTGGTCAGACGTTATCAAAATGAAATATATAATCACGCCTATCGTATGACAGGCTCAAGTTCTGATGCTTCTGATTTAATGCAGGAAATATTTCTGGCTATTTTCAGGAATCTACCAGGTTTTAGAGGAGATGCAAAGTTTCGAACCTGGATTTATCGTATTGCCAGCAACCGCTCCATTGATTATCTCAGAAAGAAAAAACCTGAAATTGCAGATTTTGAATTAGATAGCTTAAGTGATGGTTTATTGTTATCTGATAACCTGCATCAATGGCAACAAAATAAAATAATTTTGAATTTATTATCTTTAATCCCGGATGAACAGAGAGTGGTGATCGAATTAAAATTTTTTCAACAATTTACCTTTGTTGAAATTGCATCGCAACTGGGTATTTCCGTCAATACCGCCAAAACAAGAATGTATAGCGCTCTCGATAGACTTAAAAAATTAGCAGGAGACGATCATGTCCAAGCAGCCTGTCTTTGATCAAATATCCCAAAAAATATGGGATTACCTCAATCATGAACTCTCAGAAAATGAAACTATCGAATTTGAAAAACAGCTTCAAAGCTCTACATATTTACGACAACAATTACTTGAGTCAGAACAAATCTTAAAAAGCATGGGACGGTGGGAGAATCAACCCGCTCCTGACTGGGATCCCCAAACATTTTATCCCCGGCCAACAAAGATCCGTTGGACCAATTGGTTAAGCCTGGGCATGGCTACAGCAGCACTGGTTTTTAGTCTAATGCCTTACATTCATATTAACGAGCTGGGGTTAGTGATCGGTCCTCCGCAAGAATATGTCTCTAAAGTAGATTTCAAACATCAATTAGAGGATTTTGGCTGGCAACAAAGCCTGGCGGTTAGCGAAAGAATTGATCAATTAAAAACAGATCAATCTATTAATAATCGTGAACTCGTATCTTCTATTTTAACTTACTCAGAAACTCGCCGCCGCAGCGATTTATTACAAATGGCTAACTGGGTAAGTCAGGAAAAAGAACTAAATACTGCTCAACAACGACAAATAGTTACGTGGGTTCAAAATGAGCAACGACAAGATAATTCTCAATTGAAAGCACTTTGGACTCAAGTCGTTAATCAAAATAATGAGGTTTCAAATCAATGAACAAAAAACTTACCAGTATCATTTTTGCTGCTTCCCTGTTAACTATCACCCTGTTAACTATGGCTAATGCCAAAGCAGCTAACAATGCTGAAGATTATTCAGCTATCAAAAAAGATATTAAAGTCATTTCAAAAGTGTTGTCATCTTCAACCGAATTGGAAGGCAGTCGTGCTCATCTTCGGGTATCAGGTAGATACCTGGCTAAACAAGGCATTGTTTTTAATATTACTTTTCCACATTCTTCATCTGGTTTTAGTGGCTCGTTTAATTTTTCTATGCCAGACATTCCAGACACTCCATATCTTGCTGACGTTCCCTCAGCTGACGAGATTGAAGCTATAGTAGAAGAATCTCTTTCTCAAGTCGGAGTGATCTCAGATTATTTTGACGATGAAGAAGACGAAGAGCATGAATTTGTTTACAACAATGCACCAGAAAGTGATGCCGAGTCTTCAGCAAGAGACAAAGAGCGAAGAGCTTTTAGAGCAGAGCAAAAAGCACTAAGAAAACATCAAAAAGCCATGGAGAAAAAAGCTAGAGCACTTGAAAAACAAGCTCGAAAACTCTCAGAAGAAAAACGTATTGAATTCATGCAGAAAAACAAAAAAGAAATCAAAGAAATTAGACAAAAGGTCAAAGAAACCGCCAAAAAATATAAAGCAAAGGCTATTGAGTTTAAGAAAAATCGCCTCGCAGAAAGGCAAAAAAATGCGAATAAATGGACTTTAAATTTAATGGAAAGTTTTTGTAGCTATGCGCCATATCCCAGAAATTTACCAAATAATGAATATGTTACTTTGGTACTAAATAACGCCTTTCAGGGTTCACACAAAAGACAGGACAAAGTCATTGTTCTTAATAAAAAACAATTAGCTTCATGTCGAGATGGAAAATGGAATGGAGAGAGATTATTAAATCAGGCATTGAGTTATAACTACTAGGATCGAGTTTCGAGTTTCGAGTTTCGAGTTTCGAGTTTCGAGTTTCGAGAAAAATAAATGACCAGAAAAAACTTATCTTTTATCTCGAAACTCGAAACTCGTATCTCGCATCTCGTATCTCGCATCTCGTATCTCGCATCTCGTATCTCGTATCTCGTATCTCGCCACTTTGATTTTTATATCGGATTATCAATATCAACGAACTCAACTTCGATATCTAATTTTTCTGCCAGATGTTCTCCAAGAGCTTTAACACCGTAACGTTCAGTCGCATGATGACCTGCGGCAAAAAAATGAATACCCATCTCTCTCGAAACATGTATGGTTTGCTCTGATACTTCTCCTGTAATAAATGCATCAACACCCTGTGTTGCCGCCAACTCAATAAAATGTTGACCACCTCCTGTACACCATGCAACCGTAGAAATTTTTTCTTTTTGTCCTGGACAATAAAAAGGTTTTCTTGAAAGCGATTGTTTAATTTTATTGGATAGCTCTTCACCAGACATTGGTGTTGAAAGTTTTCCCTTCATTGCCACAGAATATTTATTCCAGGGCTCTAATGGTCTTTGAATTTTTATATCAAGCAATTTAGCAAGCTGAGCGTTATTACCCAATACCGGATGAATATCCAATGGTAAATGATAGGCCAGCAGGTTAAGATCATTTAATAGCAACTTTTTTAATCGGTTTTTTTTCATGCCGATAACGACAGCATCTTCAGATTTCCAAAAATAGCCATGGTGCACCAAAATAGCATCGGCTTCTTTCTCAATGGCACAATCAATCAATGCTTCTGATGCACTAACACCCGTGACTATTTTTTTAATCTCTGGCCCCCCTTCAACCTGTAATCCATTGGGGGCATAATCTTTTACCAACCAGGGTTGTAGTAATTCGTTTAAGTAGGCATGTAACTTTGTTGTTTTAATAGACAATTTAATCTACCTGGATTGAGGGTGTTTGATAGGTATAGCTTAAATTATTTACTTTACCGGCACCACAAAGATTTTTCGAGCCACTTTCATTTTTAGCAAATTTACAGTTCACTTGATATACTCTGTCTTTCTATAACTCATCTTATATGCTCCCATCTCATGCCCGATAATGATCAAAATTTTGATAATTTAGTCGAACATTTCGAACGCAAAATTTATGGTTCAAGTAAAGGTCAGCTGAGACTTATCCTCTTAAAAGAAGAGTTTGAATCAAAAATTCTAACTCCTACCCCAAATTCCCCCCTTAAAATACTGGATGTTGCAGGTGGACTTGGACAAATTGCCATATGGTTAGCACAAATGGGACATGATGTTACCATTGCTGACATTTCTGAAAAAATGCTGGAAAGGGCTAAAATCAAAGCTACTGAGGCAAATGTTTTACATAAAATCACCTGGATCCACTCACCCTTACAGTACCTGAAACAACACATTTCATCATCGTTTGATCTGATTATCGCTCATGCTATTTTGGAATGGATGGATAAACCCATAGATGGACTGAAGAGCATCTGTCAATGGCTTGATAAAGACTCAATGTTATCTTTGAGTTTTTATAACCACCATGCAATTACCATTCATAATTTGCTACGAGGCAATTTTTATAAAGTACAGTCAGAAAATTATCGTGGAGAAAGTGGCGGTCTTACACCGCTAAACCCGCTTAAACCTGAATTACTACGTCAATGGTTTCATCAAAATAAATATACTATCGAGTCAGAAATGGGATTAAGGAGTTTTTCTGACTATATCCCTAAAAATATACGAGCCAAAATCAGCGAACAAGACATTATACAAATGGAACACAAATTATCTCATCAGCAACCCTTTGTTGATATGGCAAGGTATGTTCACTTTTTGGTAAGCAAATAAATTCACAAAGCAGATCAAACCTTCGATCGATTAAAAAATGTATTTATTTCAAATTAGATAAATCCACAATTATCAACTATATTCTATCAGGGGCAGCAGGCCCTGAAAATAACAACAAGTAACAACATTTTTCAGGTATAAAGTTGGTTACTCACTCTTTCAATTACACTATGGCACAATAAATACCGTATGAAATTACAAGGGTATTCACAGCTCACTCAGCTCTCTCAGGGAGGAATGGCGACGGTTTATAAGGGGTTGCAAGACTCCCTGAATCGTGTGGTGGCCATCAAGTTTTTGTCGGATTCCTTTATTGGACATAACAAAGCACAAAAATTATTTGATCAAGAATCACTCATCATTGCCCAACTCAACCATCCCAATATCATTCATGTGATCGATAGAGGAATATCCTCCGATGGTGAGCCGTATTTTGTGATGGAATACATCGAAGGCACTGATCTTGAGCAGGCAATCACTAAAGGCCATTTAAGCTTTAATGTTAAAGTTGATCTCATGATGCAGGTATGTAAAGGCATGGCTTATGCCCATAAAAACGGAATAATACACAGAGATATCAAGCCTGCAAACATCCTTATCGATGAAGAGGAAACAGCCCATATTCTAGATTTTGGCATAGCTCAACTGGCTCAGAGTGATGGTGATCCCTCTCATGCATCAAAGGATGTGATTGGTACGGTTAATTATATGTCACCTGAGCAAATAAAAGCCCCTGAAACAGTTACCTTTTCTACTGATCTCTACTCGTTAGGAGTAGTGATGTTTGAACTCTTTACTAATAAGTTACCCAATAAAACCCGTTTAACACCTTCACAGCTTAACCCAAATATACCTCCAGAATTAGATAAGTTAATCACCCAATGTCTTGAAGAAGATCCTGACAACAGGCCTGTCTCATCAACATTGATCCGTGATGAGTTACTTAAAATTTTACGGGGTGCTCATCTTAATGCCACACAAATCAGTGAAGCCAGTCAGGATGTTGGCTCGGTCGGTCATAAGTTTGTCTTGCTGGATGTACTTAGAAAAGATGAATGGGGCGCTGTTTATTTATTTGAGGAAAAAGTTGAACATGGCCTGATTGTCATCAAAAAACGCTTACGCTCCAATGATGGTTATCAACAAGCTCGTCTTTTAACCACCTTCAAACATAAGAATATTGTTAATATTCTGGGCACTTCGAGAAATGAGCGTGCATTTATTGTGGTCATGGAAAATTTGGGTGGAGGCAGCTTAAAAGATCGCTTGATAAAACCCTATGCATTTGAAGATTTTTATCCCATAGCACTGCAACTCTGTGATGCTTTGAGATACGCTCATGAAAACCAGATTTTCCATGGAAATTTACGTCCCAGTAGCGTGATGTTCAATGATGAGGACCAGTTAAAATTAACAGATTTTGGATTTTCAGAGTCCACGGCACTTAACCAAATTCAAAAAGATGCCTATTTACCGCCAGAATCCGAGGTTTGCACCCTCAAAGGCGATATCTATTCTGCGGGCGCTATTTTCTATCATATGCTAACAGGATACACCATACATTATCAGGATGGGCATATTAATTTTAATGCTAATTTTTTAAACCTGGATGGCAAACTACAAAGTTTGCTCAAAGGCATGCTAAGCAAAGTGCCTGGATTAAGATATAAAAACTTTGAGGAAGTATTATTGGCTTTTAGCCAATTATCAGCTGCCACCCAATTTCATGGGACCAATAAAACGGTTATTTTAGATAACATTCATAATGCTGAAAAAACAGTTTGGCAAAAAGTTACCACCCTCAAAATTACACCTTTTATTTTATTGTTTTTTGTTTTGAACCTGACTTTTTTCAGTGTTTTCTTCTATTTTAATCCTGCCATTTTTGAACAGTTCATCCAATCCTTAATCTCAGTCTATCACTGGTTTTTGGACTTGTTTTAATCGTTTTAGGACAAGAGCTATACCCTTTGTTCTCCAATAGAGTAAAGCTGTGGGGATCCCTAATAACAATAGCAATACCCACAATGGTCGATAATATAAAACCGGAGAATGAGATTTCATCGGTTGCACTTCTGTTTCTAAATTATCCAGCACAAACTGCGGTAATTGCGCCTGGGTAATGCCTTTAGCATTAGTCACTGCGGTTATGCCATTATTGGTTGATCGTACTAATGGCATGGCTGCTTCTGCAGAACGGAATCTGGCCATTTGGTAATGTTGGTAGGGTCCCCAGGAATGACCGAACCAGGCGTCATTACTGAGAGTTAAGATAATATTGGATTGCCGGGCTTGTTGGTGAACCAGTGCTGGGTAGGTGATCTCATAGCAGATGGCTAAACCGAGTTTGGCATCACCCACCTTAAGTGGTTGCTGATCTTCTGCACCTAAACTAAAGGCTGACATGGGTAAGTCGAAAAATTCAATCAGTCCTCTTAATATGTCTTGTAAGGGTACGTATTCGCCAAAAGGCACCAGTCGTCTTTTATAATAATATTGTTTTTCTTGATCCCTGTCATCCAGCACCATCACGCCATTATATGCTTGTGAATTATCCTGGTTGCTCAGTGGTATGCCGGTAACAATGGTTTGTCCCTTTAATTTAGCTTCCAAGGCAATTTTTTCGAGGTTGGGTCTCAGTCTTTTTTCAAAAGTAGGCACCGCCGCTTCTGGCCAGATAACTATGCCCGCAGCAGCTTTTTGAGTTTGTTGTTTGAGTAAGTCCAGGGTGTTCCACAGATGTTCAGGACTCCATTTGATGGATTGATCGATATTTGGCTGTACCAGTGTGATTTTAACCGGATCTGCTATTTTTTCTGACCAGTTGATCGGAGTTAACAGCAGACCACCTACCCATGCAAATCCCATTATTAGTATTGGCACGAGCTTTTGACGCTCAACTATAAGGTGAATTATTGATACTGCAGACGCAACCGCAAGTACGGTTACTCCATGAACTCCCACCAGTGGAGCCCAGCCAATTAACCATGTGTCGGTAAAACTATATCCCGCATATAACCAGGGAAATCCACTAAACACCCAGCCTCTAAGCGCATCTGTGGCTAACCATAAAAAGCTAAAAACCAACAAGCTCTGATTAGTACTGATCTTTTGAAAATAACGTTTATATCCCCACACCATCAACAGCGGGTAAACAGACAGGTACAAACAAAAAATCAAGGTTAAGATAAGAGCAAGAGGCACTGGAGCATGGCCAAATTGATGAATGCTCACATAAATCCAACTGGTGCCAACCCCAAAAAAACCCAGACCATATCCCAGACTAATTGCTAAAACTTGTTGCTGAGTATTTCTTATCAGCCAATAAATTCCAGCTATGCTCAGCAATGTTGCTGGCCAAAAATATATCGGGGCAAAACCCAATGCATAAATGCCACCTAAAATAAGGGCAAGGATAAAGGTTTTGATGAAGTCGGCGCTAAAAATTTTCAAATCAGGAAATTGCAGATTCATGTTGCTTAGATTCAACCTATGAGACTTCATTTAACCAATGATTATTTGAGTGAGTATGTTGAGACGATGAAATCTGGTTTCTGTTTCAATTTTGTAATGACTCAATTCTTTCGACTTTAAGCTGTCTAATTCGACGTTTATCGGCATGTAACACTGTAAAACGAAGCAGTTTCATCTCTATGCTCTCACCTCTGGCAGGCAAGTGTCCGAAAGCTTGCATGACTAATCCACCGACGGTATCCACTTCTTCATCATCAAAGTCCGTACCAAAGAAAGCATTAAAGTCTTCGATATCTGTGAGCGCTTTAATATTAAACTCATTGCTATCAATCTGGTTTATATTATCTTCACCATCATCGACATCCGTTTCATCTTCAATTTCACCAACAATTTGCTCAAGTACATCTTCAATAGTCACCAGACCAGAAATAACTCCATATTCATCAACCACAAGCGCCATATGGTTTCTTTTTAAACGAAATTCTTTAAGTAACACATCAAGTCTTTTACTTTCAGGCACAATAACAGCAGGGCGCAGGCTGTCTCTTATGTTAAATGATTCATCCAGTGATCCATTTTTGGTCTGTTTTTGAGTTTGAGCCTTACAATAGAGATGAAGCAAATCTTTGGCTAGCAGGATCCCAACCACATCATCACGATTCCCACCCAGAACTGGAAATCTTGAATGGCTTGATGTCACCATGGTATTAAGAATTTCATCAATGGGATCATCTCTTTCTACCACGACCATTTTAGGTCGGGGCACCATGATATCGCGAACCTGCATTTCTGATACTTGCATCACGCCTTCTAACATACTCAAGGCATCAGAGTTAATCAAAGCACGGGTTTCAGCATCTCGGAGAACATTGATTAATGCCGGGCGATCTTTGGGATCAGATTCAAACAAGCCGGAAAATTTCTCTAACCAGCTACTCGGGGGAGGGTGATCTTTGTCTTGGTTCATACAGGTTGTCTAAGTTATTCCATTGTTTTTACAGATTGATAGGGATCAGCATAACCCAGAGAAGCTAGAAGCTCTATTTCTAAAGACTCCATTTGTTGTGCATCATCCTCATTAATATGATCATAGCTTAATAAATGCAAAATACCATGAATTACCATGTGTGCCCAATGCTGTTGAATTTGTTTCTCTTGTTGTTTAGCTTCAAATTCAACCACTTCGGCACATATTACCAAATCACCTAACAGGTTTAATTCTACTCCTTCAGGTGCTTCGAAAGGAAAAGAGAGTATATTGGTGGTCTTATCCTGCTTTCGATAATCTCTATTAAGCTGTTGAATTTCTGCAGGCTCAACTATTCTTACTGTTATTTCAGCATCTTGTTGATAGTTAGCACCAACTAACGTTTTTTTGGCCCAATGAGTAAAATCCTTGCTTTCAGGTAAATCTGATACCTGAGTGCAAGCGATTTGCATATCAATTATGACATCCATAGTTATCTTTTATTACTTTCTTCTTCGTTTTCTTTCTCATCAAAGCGCTCATAAGCTTCCACCACGCTCTGAACAACCTGATGTCTTACGACATCTGTTGCCTGAAAAAAAGTAAAAGCAATATTTTTAACACCTTTAAGAACTTCTATAGCATGTCTTAAACCTGACTGCTGGCTGCGGGGTAAATCTATCTGAGTAATATCACCTGTTATCACTGCACGAGAGTTAAAACCAATTCGCGTGAGAAACATTTTCATCTGTTCCCGTGTGGTATTTTGACTTTCATCAAGAATAATAAAGGCATCATTCAAGGTTCTTCCGCGCATATAGGCCAAAGGTGCAACTTCAATAATATTGCGCTCCATCAACTTAGAGACTTTTTCAAATCCAAGCATTTCATAGAGTGCATCATACAAAGGACGTAGATAGGGATCAACCTTTTGTGCTAGATCCCCTGGCAAAAAACCCAGTCTTTCTCCGGCCTCAACCGCTGGGCGAGTCAGTATAATACGCCTGATTTCCTGTCTTTCCAGACTATCAACGGCAGATGCAACTGCAAGATAGGTTTTGCCTGTTCCAGCAGGTCCAATGCCATAAGAAATGTCATTACGGCGAATGTTAGCAACATATTCTTGCTGGTGTTTTCCCCGAGGTCGGATCATGCCCTGACGTGTTTTAAGCAGAATGGTTTCGCTAGAGGCAGGTGTAGCAGCTTCCGCAGCCGTTGAGATCTCCGCTAAAGCGATATGTACCGTTTCTGCGCTAAATTTTTCCGGATCAGCGGCTTCGATATAAAGCTGTTGTAACAATCGTTGGGTAAGCTCAGTATTCTGATGCTCCCCTAACACACGAAATTGGTTAGAACGGTTGTTGATTTCAACTCCGAGTCTACTTTCGATCTGTCTAAGGTTTTTTTCCAAATTCCCGCAAAGCACCGATAACTGCTGATTATCTAATGGTGTTAATTCAAAATCGAGCGTGGCTATTGTTGTCAATGTGCTTCCTTTAGTCTCTTTGGGTTTATTCGTAAGTTGGTGCTGAAACCCAACCTATTATGCCTGCATACCCTTAATCATTCATTATGCCTGATTAAGTTTCCCGCGCAATGAATTCGCCCAGGCGTCGGTGATTTCAACATCGGCAAAACCACCTATCAATAAATGTGGCCCTGCAAAATTAACCACACGATTATTTTCTGTTCGGGCTCTTAATTCCATAACATCTTTTTTTGATGTACCTTCAACTAACACTCTTTCTGTTTGTCCCACCATGTTGCGGGCAATTCTTTGTGCTTGCTGGTTAATACGCTCTTGTAGTATAGCCAAACGCTTTTTCTTAACCTCCATTGGCACATCGTCAGGCAAATCAGAGGCTGGTGTTCCAGGTCTACGACTGTAAATAAAGCTGAAACTCAAGTCATAATCCATTTCAGCAATTAAATCCATTGTTGCTTCAAAATCAGCATCCGTTTCACCGGGGAACCCAACAATAAAGTCAGACGACAGGCAAATGTCCGGGCGAATCTTTCTTAATCGGCGGATTTTGGATTTATACTCAAGTACAGTATGACTTCGTTTCATCATAGCCAGAATTCTGTCCGAACCGCTTTGCACAGGTAAATGTAAATGGCTTACCAACTCTGGGACTTCCGCATAAACATCAATCAAATTATCTGAAAATTCAACCGGATGGGATGTAGTGAAGCGTATTCTATCAATGCCTTCAATAGCAGCCACCAGTGTAATTAATTCTGCCAGATCAGACTCTTGATCATCATGGGTAAAACCACGATAGGCGTTAACATTCTGTCCCAATAAATTAACTTCTCGAACACCTTGAGCAGCCAAACCCGAAACTTCTTCCAAAATATCATCAACCGGGCGACTAACTTCTTCGCCACGTGTATAAGGCACCACACAAAATGTACAATACTTACTGCAGCCTTCCATAATAGATACAAAGGCCGACGCGCCATGGGCTTTAGGTTCAGGCAACCTGTCAAATTTTTCTATTTCCGGGAAAGAGACATCCACCACGGGAATGTGTTTAGAAACAGTTGAATTGATCATCTCAGGTAAACGATGCAAAGTCTGAGGACCAAACACCAGATCTACAAAAGGAGCACGTTTTCTGATGGCCTCTCCTTCCTGACTCGCAACACAACCACCCACTCCAATCACTAAATCGGGATTTTGCTCTTTCAGGGGACGCCACTGGCCTAACTGAGAAAAAACTTTCTCCTGGGCTTTTTCACGAATAGAGCAAGTATTTAACAACAAAAAATCCGCTTCTTGAGGATTTTCAGTAAGCTCCAGGGCATGGGTTGTATTTAAAAGGTCTGCCATACGATTAGAATCGTATTCGTTCATTTGGCAGCCCCAGGTTTTAATAAAGAGTTTTTTACTCATATCTAAATGGACTCATGTCCCGAGAAATAAGGGAAAAACAATCATTATACCACTACATCGAATGGACAAACAGGTAGATTGAAGCTCCAAAAGCTATATTTTACGAAATTTGGGTATGTTAGGCAGATCAGCTGAAGGCATTATTTTTTCAGGGGGCTTTGATATAAGTTCAAGTTCACTCGAGTCCAATAAATCAGCGGTAGCTCTTTCTGCCGCACGTTTAAACAACTCCACTGAAGCTTCTCGTAAACCCTGACGTATAATTGTCAGTTTTTTTTCAATTGAATCATCACTTAAGGGTACTTCATCCAACTCATCGAGTAATTTTTTTGCGCGATGATAAACCCACTTTCTCATTTGAGGGGATGACATAAATAACTCCTATTCAAACAAATAGATAAAATTAACACTTCAGGTTAAACTATTATCGGCATCTTTAATAAATTCTACAATCAAACACAACCATGCTCATGATCTTTCAAGACCCTTATAGGATCGACTTTTTCAGGGTTCTCTGTTCTAAACACTACACCATTACCAGGGCGACAATAACGGGTTTTATCAGACATCTCAGATGTACTTTTTCCAGATGTTGACATCGAACTGCAACCTCCAACAATTACCACGGACGCTGATAAAGCCACAAAAATGGATGATTTTTTTAAATTAATCATATTTCACTCCTCAATGATTAGAAATCTGGTTACCTAATCTTTCTACTCTTTACTATAGATTGTAGACAACATTTAAGTAAAAAAGGTTCTAATAAGGCGCATTGCAGATTAAAATTAGTTAATTCTCACAGATTCAGGAAAAAAACATGAAAGTCCTTATTATTGGCGGTGGCGGGCGTGAACACGCCCTGGCTTGGAAAGCTGCTCAATCAGCATCAGTAAGCAAAGTTTTTGTCGCACCCGGTAACGCTGGTACAGCACTAGAAGCAAGCCTGGAAAATGTGGATATTGCAGCCGAAGATATAGAACAACTTCTCTCTTTTGCCAAAGAACAACAGATCAAGCTAACCATTGTTGGCCCTGAAGCCCCATTGGTAGCAGGAATTGTCGATCAATTTACTGAAGCTGGCATGGCCTGTTTTGGGCCTGGCAAAGGCGCAGCTCAACTTGAAGGCTCTAAAGCCTTCACTAAAGACTTTCTGAAACGACATAAAATTCCCACGGCGGCATATGGCAATTTCACAGAAATATCTGCTGCCAAAGCTTATGTTTCTGAGCAAAACTTACCAATTGTGGTAAAAGCTGACGGTCTTGCCGCTGGTAAAGGGGTCATTGTTGCCCAAACCCAGAAGCAGGCATTTGAAGCAATTGATGACATGTTAGCTGGTAATCGTTTTGGCGAGGCAGGAAGTAGAGTGGTCATTGAAGAGTTTTTAACCGGGGAGGAAGCAAGTTTTATTGTGATGGTCGATGGCGACAATATTCTACCTTTTGCTACTTCACAAGATCATAAAGCCAGAGATAACCAAGACCAGGGCCCTAATACCGGTGGTATGGGTGCTTATTCTCCAGCACCGGTGGTAACAGCTGAAATCCATCAACGCATCATGGATGAGGTTATTTATCCAACCGTCAAAGGCATGAAAGTAGAGGGAAACCCTTATATAGGTTTTCTCTATGCGGGATTAATGATTGATGCAAAGGGAACACCTAAGGTTATAGAATACAATTGCCGTTTTGGTGATCCTGAAACTCAACCCATTATGATGCGCCTCAAATCCGATATAGTTGAGCTTTGCTTAAAAGCTATTGAAGGAAAACTTGATGAAGCTTCCATTGATTTTGATTCACGTTCGGCACTTGGTGTGGTACTGGCAGCTGGAGGTTACCCTGACAGTTATCGTAAGGGCGATAAAATAAGCGGCTTAGATAAAACCCCTGACGGTATCACTAAAATATTTCATGCCGGTACACAGCTCCTTGATGGACATGTGACAACCAATGGTGGACGAGTATTATGTGTGACCGCATTGGGGGATTCTGTTACCGAAGCCCAAACTTTGGCTTATAAAAGGGTACAAGAGGTTGATTGGCAGGATGTTTATTATCGAACTGATATCGGCTACCGAGCTGTGAACCGAGAAAGTTGAGCCATTAACTACTACAATTTGAATGCTCAGAATTATATTTAAAAACACCTTTAAAAATGCCTTCAAAGCGTAACTATTTTAAATTGTCTGTAAAAGTACTAACCCTTATCGGGTTAGTGCTTCTTACACTCTGGCTGGCATTTCCCTTGTGGTTTCCAGCGCTTGTTAAGATCCAATTACCAAAACAATGGTCACTCACTCAATTAGAGGTGGGCAGGCCTTCTTTTGATCAATGGAATGTTCATCAACTACAATTATCACTACCACAGGGACATCAAATATCTGCTAAAAACATCCAACTCTCTTTACTTAAATATGCTAGTTTTGACATTGTGGTGCAACAATTAAATATTTTTCTTCAATCATCTGATAATGCTAAAAACGAAAGCTTTCCTCAAATCGAACCTCTCCGTTTTGATCATGAACTTACTATTGAGAAATTACGGCTAAAAACCGCTCAGGTTTCTCTCGAAGGAAATCTTCAAGCTAATCATCAAGCAGCAATGTTTAATGGTAAAATTAATTTTGGCACCGCTAAATTTATGGCTTTTGATGCCAATATTTTGGGGTTTGATGGCAATAAAGATCTTGAAATCAGCGTTGCTACGAATAAGCAATTTTTTAATCTTCAACATCCCTGGCGTGACAAAAATCAGCCACAATTATTTTCTGTTAGCAGCAACATACAACAGCCTATTGTGAAAGCTGCATTAGATTTTGCCGCTTTGAATTTCCCTGAAGATCTGCAAATTCAATCACCTGAAATTGCAACGCAATTAAACATTAAAACAACATCCTGGCCTAAAAATAAAAATGATTTGTTTTCTGCCGCTATAACAGGAGATGCCAGTTTAAGGTTTACATCTTTATCATCATCTCAGGTTAACATAGCGGGCAATACTATTGACTTTAAATTTTCCTCCAAACTTGATCTGGAAACCCAATTAACAATTTTTCCTGAGAAAGATATTTATATTCAAACTGAACAACAAAAAGAAAAAATTGATATTCGCTTATCTCATGCAAAGCCAGTTCGAGTTAAATTTACTAATCAAAAGCTAAATCTCCAGGCCAGCCAACTACCTGTTGTTCATATTGAATTATCTCAACAACAAATTGATTTAATCCCAAAAAGAATAAATTATTTTTTTGACACGGACAATTTAGATTTTAGTAGTGATATTAAAGTAAGACTCATACCAAATCTGTTTCCTCTAAAAAAAGAATGGAAAGAACCATTCAAAAACCTACCAAAAGTTAAATTAAATACTCATGTGAAAGTTAATGCTCAGATCAGTCAGAGCAAATTACAAATGGATTTTTTTCCCGGCAACCTGACATTTGAAGACTATAACACTCAAGAGGATCTAACACTTTCGGCAACTGAATGGCTCATCAATCCCTTTCAAATTAAACTTGATTTAAATAACTTTAGCCCTGAATTATTTTTAGATTCTTTAACTTTATCTGGAACTGCAAATAGCCAGGCAGCCTACTTAACTCTCTCAGCACAACTGCATTCCGACTGGAAATTATCTGAAGGATATTTGACTACGAACATTATTGCTTCAAATAAAGGTGAAAAAATTCAAATGCATGCTTTAAGTCATGTCAATAAAAATGAAACCTCCACCTTTAAATTGTCCAGTGAAAAACTCACAGCTGCTAATTGGCCGATCCCTGTTGACTGGCTTTCTGGCTTTCAGCTGGATGATTGGCTAGCCCATTTTTTTATTGAGACGGAGATTAATTTAAAGTCACTGGAGTTTAAAAATATCATACCGCTCCTATCAAAAAGCTTGAGTGAAAATTCATGGCTAAATCTTTCAAGATTAAATCTTAGCTACGAAAAACTTACTGTTTCAGATATGGAATTAGCTTTAAAGATTTCAGAACATGGAGGAATTATAACAAGTCTTAATACAAAGGAATTAGCCACAGCTTCCGGGATCTCTATTTACGCCTTAAATTCACTTATTTCAGAATTTATGCTATTTCCAACCACTTTTGAAGGTATAGAACTCCATTTTGATGTTTTTCAGGGAAAGCTACATATTGTAAATCAGGCCTATGATAGTCAGAAACTTCCTCAGTCAATTATTGTCAGTCTGGAAAATTTAGATCTGGAAATGTTAGCAGATTGGCTAAAAATAGAAGGATTGACTTTTACAGGGAAATTATCAGGTACTCTTCCAATCGTTATCACGGAAGATGGTATTGAAATACAGCATGGAAAACTAGCCTCTTCTACACCAGGTATTATCCGTTACTTACCTGACGGACTAGCAGATCCTTCTACAAATCAAAACGTCGCTTTACAAGCTTTACAAAATTTTCATTATAAACAAATTAATCTTGAATTAAATTATGACCGTCAGGGAAATTATAGTATGGACTCTCGGATCTTAGGCGCTAACCCTGATCTTTACGACGGCGATCCTATAGCTCTTAACCCAAAGCTTCAGGGGAACCTACCAGATATTTTTTGGTCGTTATTTGTGACTGGAGATTTCGAACGTTCATTATTAAAGAAATTAAATATTCAGTAACGGTTCAGTTTATTCATGCTATCCTATGAATATACCCGTTGTCATTAATAGCCTTTTCAGGTTCAAGTAGATAGATATCACTAAAAGAGGGGAATATTAGCATATGAAAAAAGGAATCTTATTTTTTTTACCGTTAGTGTTTTTGCTGCTATCCGCGTGCAATCCTACTGTGCGCATTCAAACACCAGAAAAACCCATTGAAATCAATTTAAATATTACCATTGATCATCGTATCAGAGTAGAAGTCGAGAAAGAGCTCGATAATTTACTTGATGAAGATAGTGGTTTGTTTTAATACGTATAAATAAGGATACTGACATGATTTTAAAAAAATTATTTAAACCTTTTCTAGTCATTTTTTTCATCTCTGCCATGGGACAGGCATTTGCAGCAAATCTATCTGATGCCAAATCACAAGGTTTAGTAGGTGAACAGGTTAATGGCTATTTGGGACTGGTTAAATCAGGCTCTCCTGCTGATGTCATCAAGTTGGTGAAAGAAGTCAATGGCAAACGTAAAGCAATTTATATCAAATTATCCCAGCAAAAAAAGGTTCCATTAAAAGAAATTGAGAAAGTCGCTGGCACGCGTAATCTAAGCAATACATCTGCTGGACATTACATAAAAGATGCTTCTGGAACATGGAAGAAAAAATAGTTACAAATAGTTTATCTAATCTGATTTCTCATAATCACCAAAGTCTTATTCTGGTGAGTGGTTTTTTTGAACGTTTTCCAGCCAAATTTTTGATAGAAACTCGTATGTTCATGAGTCGATAAAAATATCGACTCAACCTGCTGAACTCTAGCTTGCTCAATAATGTATTCCACCAGAGATATTCCAATCCCCTGTCCTCTATACGCTTTTTCAACATAAACATTAGTCAACCAGGGGGCTTTTCTTATTTTATTGTCTGAATTTTTATCAAGAGCTCTGGAAATCAACGCCGCTGAGCCCAATAATTTTTCGTTATGGGCTATAAACATCGAAGGCATGAAATCAGGTTGCAGGTATTGATTCAAGCGTTCTATACGATCATCCAGTGAAATATCAGGGCTTGAATCAAACCACTGATTTTGATGCCAACTAGCAAGCAGTTCTATAAATTGAGGATATCTCTCCAAATTTGAGATTTCATATCTCATGACTCAAAGCTCTACACAGAATGAATATCATCTTGAGTTAAAATCCGTGCTATTTGTTGAGAGTTCTGTTCAGCATAATCCATAGCCTGCTGCAAATTAGCTTGTTCTAATTGTGCAAGCTCCCACACTTCAGGTTGTATAGATGCAATGAAATCAAACGTAGAGCCAGAATTAGATTCAACTAAACTACTGGCCGCTCTGGTACTTAAATGTAGGCAAATGCTTCTTAATTGTAATTCGCCTGAACAGGTATCTGGTTCATGTTGATATTTAAGAGGCATAGCAAGTGACTCTGGAAGATTCCAGTCAACTAATAATTGAAAACTACAATCAGACAGACAAAATCCAAGTACAGATTTTTCTCGTTCCCAAGGCGCAAGAGAGTCATCCAGAGTAAGAATTTCAGCCAACATTTTCGGTTCTTGTTCGGCCAGAACCAATAAACCAATATTGTGCAACAAACCACTGACAAATGCCGACTCTGAGTTTTTTTGTTTTAGTTGTTCCAATAAGTTACGAGCAATAAGTCCCGTGGAAACACTGTGTAGCCAAAATTTTTCCATATCAAGTTGAGAGTTATCAATTTTACGGAAAGCACCTATAGCTGCTGTAGCCAGTGCTAAATTGAAAATTTCATTGGTCCCGACCAGGGTCACTGCTCTTGATACAGTTTCAATTTGTGCGGGGAAATTATAAAATGAGCTATTTGCCAATCTAAGTAGCCTGGCTGTTAAAGCAGGATCCAGTGCAATGAGATCTGCCATTTCATCGGCAGAGCTGCTGTCACTGTAAATCAATCTTTGTAATTTTATGGCGATATCTGGAAGTGTAAATAACTGACAGGCACCTTGAGTTAAATTCTCTATCATTAGCTGCTCTTTTGAATGACACACTCTAAGTTTATTATTAGTCATATCTAAATTTAGTATTTTCGCTGTGTATACCCGTTATCACCCATAACGGGTATATATTATTAATCAGCAGAAACTGTTCTGTCTCTCGCCCAGGCTCTCAGCTCATTAAGCTGCTCAGACATTACCACCGAAAGCGGTTTAGTGCCACTGACTTCTTCTGTCAGGATAGACTGATTAACGGGTACTTCATCTGTTACAGCTCGATATAAAGAAGCAATAATCGCTTGTTCAATCTCTGCACCGGAAAACCCTTCAGACGCTAACGCAAGCTGCGTTAAGTCGAAATTTTCAGGATTCAAATCACGTTTTGCCAAATGAATCTCAAATATATCTGCTCTTATCTCCGTTTCAGGCAAGTCAATGAAAAAGATCTCATCAAGTCGACCTTTACGAATAAGCTCGGGTGGTAATTCTGTAATATCATTGGCTGTAGTTACCACAAAAACAGGTTCCTGATTTTCAGCCATCCAGGTCAGAAGAGTGCCTAAAACGCGCCTGGAAGTTCCACCATCATTACTGTTGGTGGCCACCCCTTTTTCTATTTCATCCATCCATAATACACAAGGTGACATCATTTCAGCCATACGCAGTGCTTCTCTTAGATTTTTTTCAGTTTCGCCGTGATACTTATTGTAAAGTGAGCCAAAATCCAGCCTGAGTAGTGGGATCCCCCAAATACCGGCAATTGCTTTTGAGGCCAGACTTTTTCCTCCACCCTGAACTCCCACCAACATTAAACCTTTAGGCGGTTCCAATTTAGCAGCTTCTTGTTCACCAAAAAAAGCTTTTTCACGCTGTAGAACCCATTTTTTGAGTTTTTTTAACCCGCCCACATCCGAAAAATGAGAGGTTTCATATTCAAAACTCAAAACACCTGCCATATCCATTAATTCAAATTTGGCTTTGGTTACCTTTGGAAGTTCTTCTTCGGTGATCGCACCATCATCCCATATCACTTTTCGAATCAAACGTCTAGCGTCTCCAAAATTTAAACCTCTTAAATTATCGACAAGGCGCTTTAATGTGTGATTATCTGTTTTGACCCGTTTCCCGGAGTGTTTACGTGCCCAATTAACCGCTTCCTCTTTTACCAACATCTCTAAATCCTGATGTGAAGGCATGGTTAATTCAAACAATCCTATATGTCTCCTTAAACCGGTCGACAGCTCTATTTTATGGCCGACCAGAACAATTATATCTTTCATAGACTGACCAGAGTTTTTCATGGCAAACTCTTTCAGCAAACGCTGTGTATAATGATCATCTTTCAGGTGATGATGAAAATCAAATAAGACATAAATCGCTGGACGTTTACTCTCAATAATCAATTTTAATAAGCTATCTGGATCTTCTGCACCTTTGATAGATACATGTGTTTTATCGATATCCAGGCGCCTTAGTCCCTGAGTAATTGACCAACCTTGAAGTGGGACTTTCATCTTCAACGCCAATCCCTGTAGCAAATTTGTCACGCGTTTTTCTTCAGTTGATTCAATCGTGATCAGTGGAATTCCCGATTGAGTAATAAGATGTAATGATGAAACTTCATCTTTAGATGACATAGCTTGTCTCTTATAAATTATTATGCCCAAACCTACGTTTCCATGGGGTTTGAGTATCATGCTAAAATACTAACATTGTTCTATAACACAAAACATAACATGACGACCCGATCTTACCATTTACTCGATAAAATTTGCTTATCTGCAGATGTGGCATTACGTACCTTAACCGGAAATCCCATTGGCACAGATAGAGCTGCCCCTACTTTGAATATTGAAGAAGCCAAATTATCTGAGGCTAATAAGCATCATATTGCTGGACTAATGCGTATTAATCATTGCGGAGAAGTTTGTGCTCAAGCGCTCTATCAGGGTCAGTCGCTAACCGCCAAACTACCTGAAGTCAGAGAAAAAATGGAAACTGCTGCAGTAGAAGAAAATGATCATTTAAAATGGTGTCGTCAGCGACTACAAGAAATAAACAGCCACACTAGTTATCTGGATCCTGTTTTTTATGCAGGCTCTTTTGCCATTGGTGCTATTGCTGGCCTGGCAGGTGACAAATGGAGCCTGGGTTTTGTTGCAGAAACAGAACGTCAGGTCGTGGCTCACCTTGAAAGCCATTTACATCAATTACCTGAAAATGATGAACGTAGCCGCGCCATTTTGAAAATAATGAAAGAGGACGAACAACAACATGCAACTACCGCTCTTGAAGCTGGTGGTGCAGAATTACCCCAGACGCTGAGAAAATTAATGTCTCTGGTTTCTAAAGTCATGACTCGCACCACCTACCATATATGAAAAGACTGAGGGTTCAAGTCACATCAATTACTTCAAAACCATGAGTTATTTCTACATTTCCAGATAACATTTTTGAAACGCTGCAATATTTATCCATGGATAACGCAACTGCTCGTTCAACCACATTATCCGATAACTCCTTGCCGGTAACCTGAAAGTTCAAATGAATTTTCGTGAACACTCTTGGTGTCGTCTCTGCTCTTTCATAGCTGATTTGAGCAATACAGTCTTGTACATCATGCCGACCTTTTTTCAAAATAGACACCACATCAATCGATGAACATCCCCCCAAACCAAGAACCACCAGCTCCATTGGACTTGGTGAGTTTTCGGTGTCAGCGCTCATAATCAAAGAATGCCCTGATTCGGTTTCTCCTACAAAAGTAAGTTCATCTAACCATTTAACGCATGTACCCATGATTTTCTCCATTTTTAATATGTTTTAGATCATTATCATGGATTATATAATAGATCATCAACCCTAAATCAATTTGTTGTTGTATACTTTACTGTATACGCAATTTTGTCGCGTCCTTTATGGAGGCTCGATACATGAAGTTACCTTTTAAGGTTACACAAGATCCTACAATTGAGTGGTTTATTTCCCATTGCCATCGACGTCGTTATCCGACAAAAAGCACACTAATTTATGCCGGAGACAGTTCCGACTCTCTGTATTTTATTATTAGCGGTTCTGTAACCGTGCTAATTGAAGACTCCGATGGTAAAGAGATGATTCTTGCCTATCTCAATCCGGGTGATTTTTTTGGTGAAATGGGTTTATTTCATGAATCCGAAGCCCGTTCAGCCTGGGTCAGGGCTAAGGTAGAATGTGAAGTTGCCGAAATCAGCTACACCCGTTTTATGCAATTGATTAAAGAAAAACCCGATCTATTGATGAAATTAACCGCACAAATTGTCAACCGATTGCACCGCACAAGTCGTAAAGTGGGTGATTTAGCATTTTTAGATGTAACGGGTCGAATCGCCAGAACTCTACTTGATTTATGTAAAGAACCCGATGCCATGACTCATCCAGATGGTATGCAAATTAAAATAACTCGGCAAGAGTTGGGACGTATTGTGGGTTGCTCCAGAGAAATGGTTGGTCGTGTCCTTAAAGTTCTTGAAGAACAGGGTCATGTAGACGTTTCTGGCAAAACACTTGTGGTTTATGGTACTCGATAAGAGTTGAGTTTTGAGTTTTGAGTTGCGAGTTGCGAGTTGCGAGTTGCGAGTTGCGAGTTGCGAGTTGCGAGTTGCGAGAAAAATTTAAAATCTGCCTTAATAATCAAGTTGTTTGAGACTAGCGACTCAGGTATTTGATGCTATTCTCTAAGCCAGCTAAGGATAGGGGAAACATTTTGTTTTCTACGAGTTGTTGCACCATATTAATACTATGCGTGTATTTCCAATATTTTTCTTCTAAAGGATTAAGCCAAATCACTTTGTCAAAACTTTCTGTTAATCGTTCCATTGAAATATAACCAGGTTCTTCATTCATATGTTCGACACTTCCACCACGGTGAGAAATTTCATAAGGGGACATAGAAGCATCACCTACAAATATCACTTTATAATCACTACCATAGGTTCTTAAAACTTCCACTAATGAGATGTTTTCATTAAAACGCCTGGCATTATTTTTCCAGACTTTTTCATAGATGAAATTGTGAAAATAAAAATACTCCAAATGTTTAAATTCTGTTTTACAGGCAGAAAAAAGCTCTTCTGTAATTTTAACAAAAGGATCCATTGAACCGCCTACATCCAGAAATAACAACACCTTAACCACATTGTGTCGTTCTGGAATCATTTTTATATCAAGCAAACCTGCATTTTTTGCAGTACTACTAATGGTGTTGTCCAGATCTAATTCTTCGTGGGCACCGCTTCGAGCAAATTTCCTCAATTTTCGTAGCGCTATTTTTAAATTTCGAGTGCCTATTTCAATGCTGTCGTCCAGATCTTTGAATTCTCGTTTTTCCCAAACCTTAACGGCTTTGCGATTTCTTCCTTCACCTCCCACACGGATACCCTCAGGATGATATCCTCCATGACCAAAAGGTGATGTTCCTCCTGTTCCAACCCACTTATTACCACCTGCATGTCGTTTTTTTTGCTCAGCCAAACGCTCTTTAAAAGCCTCCATCAATTTTTCCAATCCTCCTAAAGATTCAATTTCAGCTTTTTCTTCTTCGGAAAGACTTTTCATAAACTCGGCACGAAGCCAATCTTCAGGAATTAACGCTTCTAAAATACCCTCAAAATCTTCCAATTCCTTAAAATAGGCTGCAAAGGCTTTATCGTAACGATCAAAAAACCTTTCATCTTTGACCATACACAATCTTGCCAATAGATAAAATTCATCAACACTGCAAAAAACCACTCGCTTTTGTAAGGCTTCTAACAGCATTAACAGCTCCTTGATAGAAACCGGGAGCCCTGTTTTTCGCAATAAATAAAAGAAATTAATTAACATATTTAGGCTCGGGCGTGTTTACCTTTCATATTTGCCTCTGTTGTGACTGAAAAAGTCTCAATCAAGACGCGAATATTGATGTTTAGTTGCTCTAAATGAAATATGAGCAACGCAGAGTGAGGCTTTTTCAGCCTCAACCCTTCGGGCTGGGACTATTTTTCTGCCCAGCTACGTTGTCGGTCACTCAAATAGAGCAACTATAGTAACTACTCAGCGAGTTGTTACATGTACCCGTAACTGTTCAGGTTGCCTCTAAAATGAGTCAGATCGAGGCAAAAAATGTGAGTATACTCGATTATTTGACCATTTTTGAACGATGAGAT